>NZ_CP070977.1:2407164-2708059 GCF_018417535.1 Burkholderia pyrrocinia
CCGCCTCACCCGCACCGGGCCCGCGCTGGGCGGAACCGATCCGCAAGCGGCTCGTGGCCGGCATCACGCACCTGACGGCGAACGGCGGCGGCCCGACGCTCGATCTCTCGTCGCCGCCCGGCGATCCGGGGCTGTTCGGCCCCGACGCCGTCTGCTGGCGCGTGCATGCCGACTTCACGTCGATGATGACCGGCGGCATCGCCGCGCTGCTGCTGCAGGCGCTCCATCCGCTCGCGCTCGCGGGCGTCTGGGATCATTCGTCGTTTCGCACCGACATCCTCGGCCGCTTGCGGCGCACCGCCACGTTCATCACCGGCACGACGTTCGGCAGTCGCGCGGACGCGCTCGCGCTGATCGAGCGCGTGAAAACGATCCACGCCCGCATCTCGGGTACCGCGCCCGACGGTCGGCCGTACCGCGCCGACGATCCGGCGTTGCTGACCTGGGTGCATGTCGCGGAAGTGTCGAGTTTCCTCGCCGCGCATCTGTGCTACGTGAATCCGGCGCTGTCGGGCGAATTGCAGGACCGCTATTACGCCGAAACGGCCTTGGTCGCCGAACTGCTCGGCGCACACGAGGTGCCGCGTTCGCGCGCCGAGATAGCCGCGTATCTCGCGCGCATGCAGCCCGAACTCGAGGCCGGGCCGCACACCTTCGACGTGATGGCCATCCTGCTGAATGTCCCGGTCGCGAAGCCCGCGCTGCGGCCGGCCGCGTCGCTGATGATGCATGCCGGGATCGACCTGCTGCCGCCGTGGGCGCAGCGCATGCTCGGCGTGTCGACGTTCGCGCCGTTGCGACGCGCGGTGGTCCGGCCCGGCGTACGGGCCGTCGCCCCCGTGCTGCGCTGGGCGCTCGTCAACGGCGCGTCGAAGCGCGCACGCCGTCGCGCGACCGCGCCGCCGCCCGACGGCGCCCCGCCTGCCTGACGATCAGCTTCCTCGGATCATTTCAATTTACTGTCAAATACCTGTGACAAGCTGACGGGCTTGTACCCGCGCACGGTCGCACGTGCTGCACGCCCCGTCCTTCCGTGACCCGCGCGGTGTCCCGCCCACCCGACCGACACCCGATGCCCGCGATGCCACGCCTGCCGATCCGTTTCGCCCTTGCCGCCAGCCTGTCCGCCGTCCTCGCCCTGTCCGCCTGCGGAGGCGACGATGTCGCCGCGGTCGCGCGCACGGATGCGCAAACGCCGTCCGGCGGCACCACGACGACGCCCACGCCGGCCGCCACCGTCACGCCGCAACCGGGCAAATGGAAGAGCGCCCGCACGGGCGACCTGATCGACGTGACGCTCGGCGATCTCCATCCGACGCAGGGCGCGATCGGCTACGACCAGATCTACTACAAGCTCGGCCGCTACGAACTGCAGCCCGACAAGAAATTCGACGACTTCTGCGCGGACGAAGGCCTCGGCGGCGTCGCGTCGAACGGCTATACGGCCCGTTCGGCGCTGCGCGAGCCGGCGAGCTACGCGTGCACGACGGCCGACGCGAACGCCCGCGACCGCTCGGTGCTGAACCCCGTCGTGATCGGCCCGAACGGCGATGCGCTGTACCTGACCGACGGCCACCACGGCCTGTCGACCTACTACGAGACGCCCGACGGCGGCCCGGCGCTGCACGTGCACGTCGTCGTCAAGGACAACCTCAGCGACTACTCGGGCGACGCGTTCTGGCAGCAGATGCAAAGCCGCGGCTATGTGCGCCTCAAGAACGGCGAAGGCAAACCGATCACGACCGCACAACTGCCGACCGGGCTCGGCCTGAAACTCGGGATGACGAACGACCGCTACCGGTCGCTCGTCTATTTCACGCGCGACATCGGCTACAGCAAGCCCGCACAGGCCACCGACTACCTCGAGTTCTACTGGGCCGACTGGCTGCGCGCACAGCCGGACACGTTCTCGCTCGCCGGCTACGACCCGACGCGCGCCGGCGCGACCGACCCCGATCCGGCAAAAGCCGACACGGGCTACCTGAACGCGGTCTGGAATGCGTCGACGCGCATGGTCGCGGCTACGGACCCCGTGATCGACGGCAAGACCGGCGCCGACCTCGGGCGCGCCGATGCGATCAACGGCGGAAAGAAATACAACAAGGGGGAATTCGACAAGCTGCGCCAGCCGATCACGGCCGACAAGCCCGGCAAGATCGCCTACGCGCTCGACTACAAGACGCGCCACGGGCTGCCGCAGTAAGGATCATGCACGAAGGGAAACCCCGGCCGGCCATGCCGGACGGGGTCTGCAAGCCTAGAGTACCTTGCGATACCCGTCATCGTCGTCGCTCGCGGCGTCCAGATGCGACACGTCGGCCCACTGCACGACCTGTGCGCGGCCATCCACGTAATCGACGACGTTGATGCTGGTGTTGAGCAACTGATAGTTGCGCGGCGCCGACAGATCGAGACCGTTCGCAAAACGGTACACGCAGTCGAGCACGCCGCCGTGCGCGACGCACGCGATCCGGCCGCCCGAATGCGCGGCGACGATCGGCTCGAGCGCATGCAGCACGCGGTGATAGAACGCGCGCTGCGACTCGCCGCCTTCCGGCGAGAAGCCCGGATCGCGCGTCTGCCAGGCCGCGTACGCGTCCGGAAACAGCGCCTCGATCTCGGTGCTGTCGTGCCCCTGGAACGCGCCGTACGAGCGTTCGCGCAACCCGTCCCGCAACTGCAGCGGCAGCCCGAGCGCATCGGCAAAGGGTTGCGCGGTCTGCTGCGCGCGCATCAGGTCGCTCGAATAGACCGCGTCCATCCGTGCGCCATCGCGCGCCTCTCTCGCGAGCCGCGCGGCCAGCCGCTGCGCCTGCGCGAGACCCGTGTCGGCCAGCGGGATGTCGATATGGCCCTGGATGCGCTTGATGCGGTTCCAGGCCGTCTCGCCATGGCGAATGAAAAGAATCTGCGTGGTGGCCATCGCGGGACGTCTCCGGGGAAGCATCAGGGCCGCACTTGCAGCCAGAACGTGACAGGGCCGTCGTTGACGAGCGACACCTGCATGTCGGCGCCGAACTCGCCCGTCTCGACGACGGGATGGCGCGCCCGCGCGGCCGCGACGAAATAGTCGAACAGCCGCGCGCCTTCGTCGGGCGGCGCGGCCGGCGTGAAGCTCGGGCGCAGCCCGCTGTTGGTATCGGCCGCCAGCGTGAACTGCGACACGAGCAGCAGGCCGCCTGCGCGGCCCGCACCGTCGATATTCGACACCGGAAGGTTCATCTTGCCGGCCGCGTCGCTGAACACGCGGTAGCCGAGCAGCTTCGCGAGCAACTTGTCGGCCGCCGCGTCGGTGTCGCCGCGCTCCGCGCAGACCAGCGCGAGCAGGCCCGCGCCGATCTCGCCCGTCGTGCGGTCGCCGACGCGCACGTCGGCGCGCTTCACGCGCTGGATCAGCGCGATCATGCGGTCAGCGTGACGCGCGCGAAGCGGCGCTTGCCGACCTGCACGACGAACTCGCCGGCCTCGACCTTCAGGCCCTTGTCCGACACGGTCGCGCCGTCGATCTTCACGCCGCCCTGCTCGATGTTGCGCAGCGCCTCGCTCGTCGACGGCACGAGGCCGGCCTGCTTCAGCAACTGGCCGATCGCGAGCGGCGCGCCGGCGAGCGTGACCGACGGAATATCGTCCGGCACGCCGCCCTTCGCGCGGTGGTTGAAGTCTTCGAGCGCACGCTCGGCGTCGGGCTGCGAGTGGAACCGCGCGACGATTTCCTGCGCGAGCAGCACCTTGAAGTCGCGCGGGTTGCGGCCGCCTTCGGCCTCGCGCCTGAAGCCGGCGATCTCGTCGAGGCTGCGGAACGACAGCAGCTCGAAGTAACGCCACATCAGCGAGTCCGAGATGCTCATCAGCTTGCCGAACATGTCGGTCGGCTTCTCGCTGATGCCGACGTAGTTGCCCTTCGACTTCGACATCTTCTCGACGCCGTCGAGACCCTCGAGCAGCGGCATCGTCAGGATGCACTGCTGTTCCTGGCCGTACTGCTTCTGCAGTTCGCGGCCGACCAGCAGGTTGAACTTCTGGTCGGTGCCGCCGAGTTCGAGATCGGCGTTCAGCGCGACCGAATCGTAGCCCTGCATCAGCGGGTACAGGAATTCGTGGATCGAGATCGGCACGCCGCCCTGGAAACGCTTCGTGAAATCCTCGCGCTCGAGGATCCGCGCGACCGTGTAGCGCGACGCGAGCTTGATCATCCCGTCCGCGCCGAGCGGCATCGACCATTCGCTGTTGTAGCGGATCTCGGTCTTTTCGCGATCGAGCACGAGTGCGGCCTGCTCGAAGTAGGTCTTCGCGTTCGACTCGATCTGCTCGCGCGTGAGCGGCGGGCGCGTCGCGTTGCGGCCCGACGGATCGCCGATCAGCGACGTGAAATCGCCGATCAGGAAGATCACCGTGTGGCCGAGGTCCTGAAGCTGACGCATCTTGTTCAGCACGACCGTATGGCCGATGTGGATGTCGGGCGCGGTCGGGTCGAGGCCGAGCTTGATGCGAAGCGGCGTGCCGGTGGCCGCGCTGCGCGCGAGCTTCTGCGCGAACTCTTCCTCGATCAGCAGCTCGTCGACGCCGCGCTTCGTGACGGCGAGCGCATGCCGGACTTCGTCGGTGATCGGGAAAACGGGCTTGGAACTGGGTTCGGTGCTCATTGGTGCCAGGAAGAATGTCGCAAAAACAGGGATTTTCCCATAACTTGCGCGCGCATCGCTTAACGGCGCGTCACGTTGCGCGGATAATCGGGCGCAAGGTGCGCGGCACGGGCCCGCGCCGTACGATCCAGGAGAACCCAACGTGCCGCAACGACAGCCGCAAAACGTCCATCCGGCCGACGGCATCTACTTCGGGCTGATGTCGGGAACCAGCATGGACGGCGTCGACGGTGTCGCCGTGCGCTTCGAGGCCGGCAAGGCGCCGGCCGTGCTCGCGGAAGCGTTCGTCGGCTTCGCGCAATCGCTGCGCGACGCGCTGTTCGCGCTGCAGCAGCCCGGCGACAACGAGATCGACCGCGAATCGCTCGCGGCAAACGCGCTCGTCACGCGCTACGCGGTGTGTTGCCACGAATTGCAGCGCACCGCCGGGCTGTCGCGCGACGAGATCCGCGCGATCGGCGTGCACGGCCAGACGGTGCGCCATCGCCCCGAGCGCGGCTATACGCGGCAACTCAACAACCCGGCGCTGCTCGCGGAGCTGACCCAGGTCGATGTGATCGCCGATTTCCGCAGCCGCGATGTGGCCGCCGGCGGCCACGGCGCGCCGCTCGCACCGGCGTTTCATGCGACGGTGTTCGGTGCGCCGGGCGAGACGCGCGTCGTCTGCAACCTCGGCGGGATCAGCAACATCACGATCCTGCCCGGCGAAGGCGGCGACGTGCGCGGCTTCGACTGCGGCCCCGCGAATGCGCTGATCGATGCGTGGGCGACCCGCCATCTCGGCAAGCCGTACGACGACGGCGGCAAGTTCGCCGCGCGCGGCACCGTGCACGCGCCGCTGCTCGAAGCACTGCTCGACGAACCGTATTTCACCGCGCCGCCGCCGAAAAGCACCGGACGCGACCTGTTCAATCCCGCATGGCTCGACGCGAAGCTCGCCGCGTTCGCGCAGGTCGCGCCGCAGGACGTGCAGGCGACCCTCACGGTGCTCACCGCCGTCTCGGTCGCACGCGAGATCGCGCAGCACGCACCCGGCTGCAAGGCCGTCTTCGTGTGCGGCGGCGGTGCGCGCAATCCGGTGCTGCTCGACGCGCTCCGGCATGCGCTGCGCGAGGCCGGCGTGCCGGCCACAGTCGATACGACGGCCGCGCTCGGCGTGCCGCCGCAACAGGTCGAGGCGCTCGCGTTCGCGTGGCTCGCGTACCGCTTCACCGCGCGCCAGCCCGGCAATCTCGCGACGGTCACCGGTGCGCCCGGCAACCGCGTGCTCGGCGCGCTCTACCCGCGCTGACGCGATAGCTGCCGCGCGGCGGGTGCCACGCACGGGCATAAAAAAACGGGGCATGAAGCCCCGTTTTTCATTCCGGCGAACCGGCGCGGATCTGCCGTACGCTCAGACCGAGAACGACGAGCCGCACCCGCAGGTGGTGGTCGCGTTCGGGTTCTTGATCACGAACTGGGCGCCGTTGATGTCGTCCTTGTAGTCGATCTCGGCACCGACCAGGTACTGGTAGCTCATCGAGTCGATCAGGAGCTGGACGCCGTTCTTGTTCATCACGGTGTCGTCCTCGTTGACTTCCTCGTCGAACGTGAAGCCATACTGGAAGCCGGAGCAGCCGCCACCCTGCACGAACACGCGCAGCTTCAGGTCGGGATTGCCCTCTTCGTCGATCAGTTGCTTGACCTTGTCGGCCGCGGCGTCGGTGAAGACGAACGGAAGCGGCATTTCGGTCGTCGTTGCTGCGGATTCGGTAACAGCGTTCATTGCGAACTCTCCAAAAAGCTTTAGCCGCTATTGTAGGGCCGATCAGAAGATCGTGCTGAAGTCCATGAAATCAATAGGTTCTTGTCGATTTCATCAAACCTGCCCGTGCGAGCCGCCGCAGCGCGGGCCTGGCAGCGGGCATAAAAAAACCGCCAGCGCGAAAGCTGGCGGTTTTTCCGGCGAACGCCGCCCGGAAGCGGCGCGGCCATGAAGCGGAATTAACGCTTCGAGAACTGCTTGGCGCGGCGTGCCTTGCGCAGACCGACCTTCTTACGCTCGACTTCACGCGCATCGCGCGTCACGAAGCCTGCGCTCGACAGCGACGGCTTCAGCGTCGCATCGTAGTCGATCAGTGCACGGGTGATGCCGTGGCGCACTGCGCCTGCCTGACCCGTTTCGCCGCCGCCCGTCACGTTCACCTTGATGTCGAACGTCTGGCCGTGGTTCGTGAGTTCCAGCGGTTGACGCACGATCATCAGCGACGTTTCGCGCGAGAAGTAGTCAGCGATGGGCTTGCCGTTGACGACGATGTCGCCCTTGCCAGCCTTGATGAAGACACGTGCGACTGCGCTCTTGCGGCGGCCCGTACCGTAGTTCCAGTTACCGATCATGTGGGTCCCCTTAGATCTCGAGCGCCTTCGGCTGTTGAGCCGAATGCGGATGCGTCGCTTCTGCGTAGACCTTCAGCTTCTTGATCATCGCGTAGCCGAGCGGGCCCTTCGGCAGCATGCCCTTGACCGCCTTCTCGAGCGCACGGCCCGGGAAGCGTTCCTGCATCTTGCCGAACGTCGTTTCATAGATACCGCCCGGGTAACCCGAGTGACGGTAGTACTTCTTGTCCAGCGTCTTGTTGCCCGTGACCTTCAACTTGCTCGCGTTGATGATGATGATGAAATCACCAGTGTCGACGTGCGGGGTGAACTCAGGCTTGTGCTTGCCGCGCAGACGGCGTGCCACTTCGCTGGCAACACGGCCGAGAACCTTATCCGTCGCGTCAATCACGTACCATTCGCGCGTCACCTCATGGGCTTTTGCGGAAAACGTCTTCATGATCGATCCAAAAAAAATGCTTTGCCCGATGTGTTCTTCCTGCTTGTCTGTGTGCGCTTCGAGGCGCGGTGCAGGCTCTCCCTGTTCTTTTTCCGTGGGCATGAATGCGGAAAAGCCCTGAATTATAAAGGAAATACGGCGAAGCGGTCAAAGGGAATCCACGTCCCGTGTCCGTGGCGCCCGAAATGGGCCAAAATCCGGTCGTGCCCGACAAACCAGGCGAACCGAGCGCCCGGGGAGGCACCCATCGACGCGCGGCACATGACCTTGCCGCGCCAGACCGGCCGAACACGGAAAACAACAAACAAGCATGATGAAACAACGACTCACGCCCTTCTTCGCGGCCGCGCTGCTGGCCGCCGCGGCGCCTGCCGTCGCCGCTCAGGCCGGCTGCGAAGCCAAGCTCGACGCGCTCGATGCGCGCATTGCCGAAGCCCGGACCGCCCATGCCGAGGATCGCGTCGCCCGCCTGCGCGCGGTGCGCGAACGCGTCCGCCACTTCTGCGCGCGCGGCCACGGCCATGCGTCGGCCGTCCGCGCGCCGGCACCCGACGCACGCTCGCACGGCACGCCGCCCGACGCGACTTCGCAGCCGGTCGCGCGACAGCCCGCGTGACGATCTCGGGGCACGCAAGCCGCGCGCCGATGTTTGCATGAGACGAAAAAAAGCCCGAACGGCTGGTTCGGGCTTAATCCACCATAGGAGGAGGGTGGAGGAGACATTCGGAGGTTGCCGCAGCGCGACAACCAATGAGGCTCATTATACGAACGCGCCGCTAAGTCCACAAGAAAATTTGCATTACGAAATCACACACCATAATGCGAAATTTCAGGAGATTGACTGGAAAAAATTATTTCCTCTTTAAAATCAGTCACTTGAACCCAACCCAGGCGAGCGGAAATAGCTCGCCTCTAGAGTAAAACCCCTAAAAACAGCAAGAAAATTGCCGTTCGGCACGCTGTTGCGCGCCGTGCGCGCGGCTCCGGCGTTACACGTCGTGCACCGCATCAGCCGACCGAAGCACTGCGGGCTACAATGCCGGATCGAATCCGAATCAGGCAACGCTGGAGTACAAGCATGGAATGCAAAGTAAGCTGGATGGGTCAGGACGGCATGGCGTTTTCCGCCCAGACCGGAAGCGGGCATCTCGTCACGATGGACGGCGCGCCCGAAGGCGGCGGCCATAACCTCGCGCCGCGCCCGATGGAAATGGTGCTGCTCGGCACCGGCGGCTGCACGGCCTATGACGTCGTGCTGATCCTGAAGAAGAGCCGCCAGGAAGTCACCGGCTGCTCGGTCACGCTGAAGGCCGAGCGCGCGAGCGAAGACCCGAAGGTGTTCACGAAGGTGCACTTCCACTTCACCGTTACCGGCCGCAACCTGAACCCGGCCACGGTCGAGCGCGCGATCAACCTGTCGCACGACAAGTACTGCTCCGCGTCGATCATGATCGCGAAGACGGCCGAACTCACGCATTCGTTCGACATCGTCGCCGCCTGAGCGCACGGCGCGCGCAGGAAAAAAGGGCCGGCGCTCCGCCAGGAGACGCCGGCCCTTTCGCATTCGAATGGCAAAGCAGGCCGATAAGCCGGATTCTGTGCACGCTGCGCGCCGAAGCACACAGTGCGTGGCAGCCATTCCTCTAGGCGCGCCATTGCTGACGCGCTCAAGCTTCCTACCCGCAGACGAGACGGGGGCCCCATCCTGCATCCGAAGATGCGCGCCTGCCTACTTGGAATTGCTCCGGGTGGAGGTTACCGTGCCGGCGAACGTCGCCGTCGCCGCGGTGCGCTCTTACCGCACCGTTTCACCCTTACCTGATCCCGGCTTGCGCCGGGCCATCGGCGGTTTGCTTTCTGTTGCCCTGTTCCGCGTGTCGCCACGGATGGCCGTTAGCCATCACCCTGCCCTGTGGAGTCCGGACTTTCCTCGCCCCCGCGCGCCCGAAGGCGGCGAGGCCGCGACTGCCTAGCCTGCTTTGCGACGCGCATTCTAGCACTGCGCGCCGCCGCCGGCTGTGCGCGTGCGGCGGCCGCTGCGAAATACCGCCGGATCGTCGTAGAACGCGGCGTCGGCATTCGCGTCGCACCAGCCCGGCACGCCGAGCACCGGCAGCGGCGAGAAATCGCGGCTCGTCAACTCGCGCGTCGCAAGTTCGGCGGCGACACGCGCATCGACATGCGCGATGCGTTGCGCGTCGGGCCACGAAAAATAGTCGGCGCTCACTTCGACGATCCACGTGTGCGCGGTGCAGGACTTGTAAGGCGCGACGAGCTTCTCGAGCAGCGCATGGCCGACGAGCCGCGCTTCGCAGCGCGTGCCCCACGCAGCGCGCGCGGCGACCAGCAGCCGCGGCCAGTCGAAGCCGCGCAGTGCATCGGCGAGCGCACGGTCGGCGGTCATGAACAGCGCGGCATTCTCGTCGAACAGCGTGAGCGCATCGCGCAGCGTGCCGCGCACGGGCCCGACGCCGCCCGCCGCGTCGATCGCGGCGGCCTGGCGCGCGTTCAACGCGGCCTTGATGCGCGGATACGCGAACCAGACGAGCGCATTGAAGAAGTCGTGAAGATTGTGGCGAGTCGGCACGCCGCCGGTGTCGGCGATATGGGCCTCATACGCGACACCGGGCCGCAGCTCGGCCTGCGGCACGAACCGCAGCGGCCTGCCGCGACCGCTGACGCGCCCGCCGTCACGCAATGCGCCGTTCAGCGCGTCGCGCAGCGCGGCATCGCCCGCCCGTGCGGCCGCCTGCGCGGCGCGACCCGGCTCTGCGTACTGCGCAAGCCACGGCGCGGACCAGTCGATCCGCGCGAAATCCGCCGACCCGCTGCCGGCCGCGTGGCCGGCTTCGCGCGGCGGCGCGCCGGTTACGCGAGTTTCCAGCCGATCGTCTCGCCGCCGCGCAGCGGCACGACCGGCGTGTCGCCCGCGAAGATCTCGTGCGGCAGTTCCCACGCCTCGCGGCGCAGCGTGACCGTCTCGGCGCTGCGCGGCAGCCCGTAGAAATCGGCGCCGAAGAAGCTCGCGAAGCCTTCCAGCTTGTCGAGCGCGCCGGCGTGGTCGAACGCTTCCGCATACAGTTCGAGCGCATGCAGCGCCGTGTAGCAGCCTGCGCAGCCGCACGCGGTTTCCTTCGCGTCGCGCGCATGCGGCGCACTGTCGGTACCGAGGAAGAAGCGCGGGTTGCCCGACGTCGCGGCCTCGACCAGCGCGACGCGATGCGTCTCGCGCTTCAGCACCGGCAGGCAGTAGTAATGCGGGCGAATTCCGCCGACGAACAGCGCGTTGCGGTTGTACAGCAGGTGATGCGCGGTGATCGTCGCGCCGAGCAGGCCCGGCGCCGCGTCGGCGTCGCGCACGTAGTCGGCAGCATCCTTCGTCGTGATGTGCTCGAACACGACCTTCAGGCCCGGGAAATCGCGGCGCAGCGGCGTCATCACGCGGTCGATGAAGACCTTCTCGCGGTCGAACAGGTCGATCGACGCATCGGTCACCTCGCCGTGCACGAGCAGCGGCATGCCGGTTTCCTGCATCGCCTCGAGCGTCTTCGCGCATTTCGCGAGATCGGTGACACCGTGGTCGGAATTCGTCGTTGCGCCTGCCGGATACAGCTTCACGCCGTGCACGAAGCCGCTTTCGCGCGCGCGGCGGATCTCGTCGGGCGGCGTGTTGTCGGTCAGGTACAGCGTCATCAGCGGTTCGAACGCCATCCCGGCCGGCAGCGCGGCGAGGATACGCTCGCGATAGCCCTGCGCCTGTGCGGTGGTCGTGACCGGCGGCTTCAGGTTCGGCATGACGATCGCGCGGCCGAACTGGCGCGCGGTGTGCGGCAGCACGGCGGCCAGCATGTCGCCGTCTCGCAGGTGCAGGTGCCAGTCGTCGGGACGGGCGAGCGAAAGCGTCGCCGGGGAGGAAGCGTTCGAGGCAGTCATAGGAGGCGTCGTGAGGAACGGGCCGGCCATCGGCGGGGCCGGAACGCGCGTGCGCGGTCCGACTGACGGCAAACCGCAACACGAGGCCTCCGGTCAGCGGAATCCGCTTTTTACCGCTCAGGGCTCGGTGATATGCTAGAAGCCGCATTGTACCGGGGTTCGCCCGGTTCGTTACCCCGTCGTTACCCCGCTTCAGCCTGCCGCCCCAAGTAAAATGTGCCAACTCCTAGGAATGAACTGCGCCGCGCCGACGGACGTCACATTCTCCTTCACAGGTTTCGCGGCCCGGGGCGGGCTCACCGATCACCATGCCGACGGCTGGGGCATCGCCTTCTTCGAAGACAAGGCCTGCCGCCTGTTCATCGATCACCAGGCATCGGCCACCTCGCCGATCGCCGAGATGGTGAAGCGCTACCCGATCAAGTCCAAGAACACGATCGCGCACATCCGCAAGGCGACGCAAGGCCACATCCTGCTCGAGAACAGCCATCCGTTCATGCGCGAGCTGTGGGGCCGGCACTGGATCTTCGCGCATAACGGCGACCTGCAGGACTATGCGCCGAACATGGACGGCAGCGTCTACCACCCGGTCGGCACGACCGACAGCGAACAGGCGTTCTGCGTGCTGATGCAGGGGCTGCGCGAGGCATTTCCCGGTGCGCAGCCGCCGCTGCCCGAACTGTTCGAGCGCGTCGGCGAGCTGACGCGCGGCATCACCGATCACGGCGTGTTCAACTTCCTGATGTCGAACGGCCAGGCGCTCTTCGCGCACTGCTCGACGCGGCTGCACTATCTCGTGCGGCGCTGGCCGTTCTCGACCGCGCATCTCGTCGACGAGGACCTGTCGATCGACTTCGCGAAATACACGACGCCCGAGGATCGCGTCGCGGTGATCGCGACGCAGCCGCTCACCGACAACGAGGTCTGGACCGCGTTCGAGCCGGGCGAGCTGATCATGTTCCAGTGCGGCGACGTCGCCGCACGGATGCAGATCCCGGTGCCCGAGCGCGTGCTCGAGAAGCTGCGCAATCCGGCGCTCGACGCGTCGGCCTCGGCGCCGCGCGCTGCTCGCGAAGCGCTCGCCACCGCCGCCGACGTCGATTCCGACGACGCGATCGACTTCTGAGCGCGGCGCGCCGGCGCACTTCCCGCTTTCCATTTCCCGCACGGCAAGGCCGTCGCCCGCAGCGTTCGATCGTCGCGGGCGATTTCGTGCGCACGCGATGCGACGATTTTCATTGCCGGAGTAAATCGCTTGCCGCTGCCGCATGCCGATTCCGTTTCATCCGGGCCACATTCCGGCATTTCGAATCGACATCACACAACATTCGCTTGATTTTATTAATTTCCAAGCGAAAATAATTCAAATCCGAAACAAATAAACCAGACAATCCGGAGCATATATAATCCGGAAACCGCATTATAACGCACCACCCCGATGCAAACCGTGCGCCACCCCACCGATCCGGCAATCACGGACTCACGCCGATAAAATCGCCAAAACCCTTACCCACTATAGCTTTCAGTTCGATTCATCACACAATCAAAAAATACCGAACAAAATCGGCATTATCGCCACATTCGTTATTTTTTTGATAATCGGCCACCCCTCCGATCATTAGACTCCATTCATCCTCGGTGTAACGAATCACGATTGGCACAGAAACGGCCACAGCCGCCGCACGTCCATTCAGGCCATTGCTCCACCGCGGATTGCGATTTCACTGCAGCGCGGTGAATACCACTTCAAATAAAGAGAGAGGGGCTTGTCGTGAATCACTCATTTCGATCGATATGGAGCGAAACCGCCGGCTGCTGGATCGCGGTTGCGGAAACGACACGGGCGCGCGGCAAGCGTTCGGGCAGCGCATCCGGCGCAAGCCGCGGTGCCGCACACATGACAGCTCGCCGGTCGCCGCTTCGCGTCGTGGCGCTCGGCGCCGCGCTGGCCGCGCTGTCGGCAGGCTCCGCGTATGCATCGACCTGCGGCAGCGGCGCGGCCGTCGCGAGCGGCGGCACCTGCGCGCTCGGCAGTTTCAGCCCGACCGTCAACGACAACCTGGCCGGCGCAACCATCGTGTCGGGCGGCGACACGGTCGGCGTGACGGGTGCATGGACCGGCGCGACCGGCGACATGGGCTATACGCTGACGCCGCTCGGCAACACGTCCATCATTTCCGGCAACCCGAATCAGCCGCTGCTGTCGCTCGGGGGCAAGACGCAGAGTGTCGGTACCCCCGACTCGATCACGGGCGGCCACACGTCGGTCGCCACCTACGACTCGTCCGCGTTCGTTGCGTCGAACGCGGGCTCGACCAACGTGCCTGTCTACCATGACGTGAACGGCAACCAGTACGTGAACACGCGGATCGGCACGGTCGAGAACTCGGGCGGCGCCCTCGATGTGTCGATCGGCAATTCGTCGAACGCGCCCACGGCGGCCGGCAACGCCATCACGATCGCGCCGAAGCAGACCGACCTGACCTTCGCGGACGGCACCGGCTCGGCGAAAAGCGTCGTCAACTGGAATTCGCGCAACGAGATCTGGCTCGGCACCGACGACTATCTCGCGAGCGGCGGCCCGGTCGGCCATGTCCTGCTCGACGTGCCGGCCTATGCGGGCACCTTCACCGCGTTCGACGGCAGCACATGGACCGTCACCGACGCCGCGTCGCTCGCCGCGTACAACAACTTTCTCGTGCGTTCGGTCCAGAACGGTGCGCTCGGCTCGCAGGCGGCCTACGACCATGCGTTCGGCCAGGCCGTCACGCTCTCCAAGCAATCCTTCGAGTATGCGAACAACGTGTCGCCGGGCGACAAGAATGCGCTGCCGATGGACTATCTGTCGGTGATGCACGGCACGGGCGCAAACGCGACGCTGCACATCGGCAAGGAAGGCCAGATCGACTTCCGCGGCGCCTATTCGATCGACTCGAGCTCGGCGGTCCTCGCGGAAAACGGCGCGCACTTCGTCAACGACGGACGCCTGTCGGGTGACTTCACGCTCGTGCGCCTGCTGACCGGCTCGAGCGGCGTCAACAATGGCGTGATCTCGTCCGGCTACGCCGCCGGCGACAACTTCAATACGGGCGGCGCCGCGCTCCCCTATAACTTCAGCCTCAACGCCTACACCGAGGGCAACGGCGTATACGCGAACGGCGCCGGCACGACGTTCGTCAACAATGGCGTGATGAACGTCGGCGCGTGGACCTTCAACAGCACGCGCCCGGACCTGCAGAACTACGCGGTGGCCGTGACGAACGGTGCGAGCGCATCGAACGCCGGCACGATCAACGTCGGCGTCAACGCAACGACGCTCGACAGCCAGGTGATCGGCGGCCTCGTCGCCGGCGGCCGCTTCACGAACGAAGCCGGCGGCACGATCTACCTCGGCCGCGCGGCCCAGTACGATGCCGCATCGCCGGAGGCCGCGAACGACGTCGCGCTGTCCGCGCATGCGTACGGCATCCTGCTCGGCGCGTCCGGCACCGCGAGCAACCTCGGCACGATCGTGATCGGCTCGCAGACGCAGAACGGCGCCGCGCTGGCGAGCATCGGCTCGTCGTCCGGCACGCTGACCAACGCGGGATCGATCGTCGTCAACGGCGCGGCGCCCGGCACGCCGCTCGCGAACGTCGGCATGCTCGCGGCCGATAGCGCCGCGACCGTGACCAACACCGGCACGATCACGCTGAATGGCGTGAACGGCATCGGCATCATGGTCGTCGGGACCGGCACGAACGCGACGGCCGCGACGTCGACCGGCACGATCAACGTGGCCGGCGGCCTCGATCCCGCATCGGGCACGCGCAACTACGGCGTCTGGGCCGAAGGACCGCTCGCGAAAGCCACGCTCGACGGCGCGCTCAACCTGACGGGCACCGGCGCGATCGGCGTACACGCGCGCTCGGGCGCGACGATCGACGTCGGCGCCAACGCGGTGCCGGCCTTCATGTCCGGCACGAACCAGATCGGCTTCTACGCATACGGCGCGGGCTCGAAGATCAACGTCGCCGCGCAGCGCCTCAACGTCGACACCGACGACTCGACGCTGTTCCGTGTCGCGGGCGGAGCGGCCTACACGGGCGCGTCGGCGGCCGGCGCGCTGACGACCGACGTCAACGGCCAGCGTGCGCACGGCGTGCTCGCGACCGACGCCGGCACCACGCTGTCGACCGGCAACGCGATCTACAACGTGAACGGCGCGAACGGCATCGCGATCGCGGTCGAAGGCGGCGCGAAGGGCGCGATCGACGCGGGCGCGACGATCAACCTGAACGCGGCCGGCGCGATCGCGGGCGTCGTCGACGGCCAGGCGCACGACCTCACCGGCGCGAATGCCGGCGCGCCGGTCGCGACGACGCTGACCAACGACGCCGCGGTCACGTCGTCGACGGCCGGCGTGACGGGCTTCGTCGCGCAAAACCTCGGCACGCTCGAGAATCGCGACACGGTACTGCTGACGGGCGCCGGCTCGACGGGCGTCGTGGCCGGCATCCTCGGCACGGTGAACAACGCGTCGACGATCCGCGTCTCCGACGGCACCGGCGCGCTCGTGCAGGGTGCGTCGGCGACGCTCACCAACACGGGCTCGATCGAAGCCGACGACGGCGTCGCGGGCGTGCGCCTGACGGGCGACGGCGCATCGGTCGCGCTGTCGGGCGCGGGCACCGTCGTCGCGAACGGCACCGCCGACGGCGTGCTGATCGACTCGACCGTATCGGGCGGCGGGCTCGCGGCCGGCGCGACGTCGATCGCGGTCGGCGGCTCCGGCAACGGGATCCGCAACCTCGGCACGAACACGGCGATCGCGTTGTCCGGCACCCAGGTCGCGACCACCGGCAACGGCGCCGACGGCCTCGCGTCGACCGGCGCGGGCGCGCACATCGCGACCGACGCGGCAACGGTCGTCCGCACCGCCGGCGCCAACGCGCGCGGCCTGTTCGTTTCGGGCGCGGATTCGACGCTCGCGGCCAACGGCACGACCGTCGCGACGACGGGCGCCGGCGCGCATGCGATCGTCATGGACGGCGGCGCGACGGCGCTGCTGTCGGGCGCGAAAGTCACCGCGTCGGGGGCCGCGGCCGACGGCGTCGTCGCGCGCAACGGCGGGCGCATCGGCGATACCGGATCGTCGATCGCCAGCGTCGCCGGCAACGGCGCGACCGCGGACAGCGGCGGCGTGCTCGCGTTGACCGGCACGGCGCTCAAGGGCGCGACGGCCGGCGTGCTGACATCCGATACGCTCGCGAACGGCGCGACGAACTCGGTGCTCGTCGACGGCGGCAGCGTGACGTCGGCCGCCGGGCCGGCATTCGCCGCGCGCGGCGGCACGGCCGACATCGCGGTGCGCAACGGCACGGTCGTGACGGCCGGCAACGGTACGCTGCTCAATCTCACGAACGGCAGCAACGCGACCTTCAACGCATCGGCGGTGAACCTCGCGGGCGACATCGTCTCCGACGCATCGAGCACCGGCAACGTGTTCCTCGCGAACGGCACGACGCTGACCGGCAGGATCGACCCGGTCGCGCTGACGATCGACGGCACGAGCACGTGGCGCATGACGGGCAGCTCGGTGCTGAGCAGCCTGACCAACGCGGGCCTGGTCGCGTTCGCCGCGCCGGCCGGCTCGCCGACGCTCACCGGCAGCTACAAGACGCTGACGACCGGCAGCTACGTCGGCAACGGCGGCACGATCGCGCTCAACACGTATCTCGGCGCCGATGCATCGCCGACCGACCGGCTGATCGTGAACGGCGGCGCCGCGAGCGGCACGACCGGCCTGAAGATCGCCAACACGGCCGGCACCGGCGCGCAGACGACCGGCGACGGGATTCCCGTGGTCGTCACGGCCAACGGCGGCACGACCACCGCGTCGGCGTTCCATCTCGCGGGCCCGGTACAGGCCGGCGCGTACGAATACCGGCTCTATCGCGGCGGGCAAGGCGACGCGAACGGCTGGTACCTGCGTTCGCAACTCGATCCGACGGACCCCGGCGACCCGATCCACCCGTCCGGCGGCGGCGGCGGCGACGGCAACGGGAACGGCAGCGGCGGCACGCTCGCGTACCGTCCGGGTGTCTCGGGTTATGCGCTGACGCCGCTCCTGAACGCCGACTACGGCTTCTCGACGCTCGGCAAGCTGCACGAGCGCGTCGGCGACATCTACAACCTCGCGAAGCAGCAGCCCGGCAACCGCGACGGCGTGTGGGGGCGCATCGGCGGCCAGAGCCTCGATGCGAACGCGGGCCGCTTCGCGGCCGACGAGCGCACCTTCTTCGCGCAGTTCGGCAAGGACTGGACGCTCGACCAGGCGCCCGGCGGCAGCAGCACGCATGCGGGCGTGACGGCCAGCATCGGCGTGTCGAACGCGAGCTTCAGCGACATGGCGCGCGCCGACTCGCAGAACCTGTCGACGTCGACGGGCTCGGTCGAGATGCACGCGCAGAGCGTCGGCGGCTACTGGACGCGCTACCTGTCCGACGGCACGTACTTCGACAGCGTCGGGCAGGTCACGCACTACGGCAACCGCTATCGCGACAGCTACGGCAACGAGGCATCGCAGAACGGCTTCGGCATCGCGCTGTCGCAGGAGGTCGGCAAACCGTTCGGCATCGGCGGCACGCCGATCGCGATCGAGCCGCAGGCGCAACTGATGTATCAGTACCTGAAGCTCAACGGATTCAACGACAACGTGTCGGCCGTGTCGGGCACGACGACGAACGCGTTGCGCGGCCGCGTCGGCGTGCGCATCTTCCGGCCGAACCTCGAGGCGAACTCGGGCGGCGGCGCCGCGACGCCGTACTTCACGGCCGACGTGCTGCACGACTTCCTGTCGCCGGGCCAGACCGTCGTCGGCGGCACGCCGTTCGCGACGCATCTCGGCCGCACGTGGTACGAGCTCGGCGTCGGCGTGACCGCGGGCTTCGGCAAGTCGGGCGAGCTGTACGCGAACGCGAAGATCGCGCGCAACATCGGCGGTGCGTACCGGCGCGGCATCGTCGGGCAGGTCGGCTACCGGTACAGCTGGTAACGGCGGACAAAAAAAAACCGCCCGGCGCGCGGCCGGGCGGTTTCGCATTGACGGGCGAAGCGCACGCAGTGCGCGAACGCTCAGTGCAGGATCTTCGCGAGGAAGTCCTTCGCGCGATCCGACTTCGGGTTCGCGAAGAACTCTTCCTTGCGGTCGTCCTCGACGATCGCGCCCTTGTCCATGAAGATCACGCGATGCGCGACCTTCTTCGCGAAGCCCATCTCGTGCGTGACGACCATCATCGTCATCCCTTCCTGCGCGAGTTCGACCATCACGTCGAGCACTTCGTTGATCATCTCGGGATCGAGCGCGGACGTCGGTTCGTCGAACAGCATCGCGATCGGGTCCATCGACAGCGCGCGCGCGATCGCGACACGCTGCTGCTGGCCGCCCGACAGCTGGCCTGGAAACTTGTGCGCATGCGCCTTCAGGCCGACGCGATCGAGCAGCTTCATGCCCTTGTCGGCCGCTTCGTCCTTGCCGCGGCCGAGCACCTTGATCTGCGCGAGCGTCAGGTTCTCGGTGATCGACAGGTGCGGGAACAGCTCGAAATGCTGGAACACCATCCCGACCTTCGAGCGCAGCTTCGACAGGTTCGTCTTCTTGTCGCCGACCGACTGGCCGTTCACGAGGATCTCGCCCTGCTGGAACGGCTCGAGGCCGTTGACGGTCTTGATCAGCGTCGACTTGCCGGAGCCCGACGGGCCGCACACGACGACCACTTCGCCTTTCTTGACCTCGGTCGTGCAGTCGGTGAGAACCTGAAACTGGCCGTACCACTTGGAAACGTTCTTGATGGAAATCATCGTGTGACCTTTTTCTGGAGACTCTTGACGAGAACAGACGCCAACGAGCAAATCACGAAATAGCATGCGCCGGCGAACAGGACCATCTCGACGGTCGTGCCGTCGCGATCGCCGACGTTGGCGGCCGTGCGGAAGAAGTCCGCGAGACTGATCACGTACACGAGCGACGTATCCTGGAACAGGACGATCGCCTGCGTGAGCAGCAGCGGCACCATCGCGCGGAACGCCTGCGGCAGGATCACGAGGCGCATTGCGTGCGCGTAGTTCATGCCGAGTGCGAACGCGGCATTCACCTGCCCGCGCGGCACGGACTGGATGCCGGCGCGGATGATTTCGGAATAATACGCGGCCTCGAACAGCGAGAACGCGACCATCGCCGATGCGAGGCGGATGTCGATCGTCGGCGACAACCCGAGCACGCCCTGCAGCAACTGCGGCACGATCAGGAAGAACCACAGCAGCACCATCACGAGCGGGATCGAGCGGAACACCGTCACGTAGGCCTGTGCGAACCACGCGAGCGGCTTGACGCCCGACATCCGCATCAGCGCCAGCAGCGTGCCCCAGACGATCCCGATGACGATCGCGATCAGCGTGATCTGCAGCGTGACGATCGCACCTGTCCACAGCGTCGGCAGCGCGCCGGGAATACTACTCCAGTCGAACTGATGCATCACTTGCCTCCGATATAGCCGGGCAGCCGCGTACGGCCTTCGATCCAGCGCATGAGCGCCATCACGACGAGGTTGATCAGCACATACGCGAGCGTGACCGCGATGAACGACTCATAGGTCTGCGCGGTGTAGTCGACGAGCTGGCGCGCCTGCGCGGACAGGTCGAGCAGGCCGATCGTCGACGCGACGGCGGAGTTCTTGAAGATGTTCAGGAATTCCGACGTGAGCGGCGGCACGATGATCCGGTATGCCACGGGCAGCAGCACGTAGCGGTACGTCTGCCATTGCGTGAAGCCCATCGCGAGGCCGGCGGCGCGCTGGCCCTTCGGCAGCGCGTTGATCCCCGAGCGCACCTGTTCGCACACGCGCGCACCCGTGAACAGGCCGAGACAGACGATCGACGCGGTAAAGAACTGCGTGCCGGGCGGCAACTGCTTGATCCAGGTGCCGATCGATGCGGGCAGCAGTTCGGGTATCACGAGATACCAGACGAAGAACTGCACGATCAGCGGAATGTTCCGGAAGACCGACACGTACACGGTGGCGAGCGCGGACAGCCATTTGTTCGGCACCGTGCGGAGCACGCCGAACAGCGAACCGACGATCAGCGCGATGACCCAGGCGGCGAGCGACACTTCGAGCGTCACCCGGAAGCCGGACATCAGCCATCCGAAATAAGTCGTCGGCTCGCCGGTCGACACGGGGCTCAGGAAGATGCCCCAGTTCCAGTGGTAAGACATGGCAAGACTCCAGCAAAAAGAGACGGAAGAAGCGTGGCCTCTTCCGTCTCATTAGCGTCATTTCTGCATCAACGGCCGTGTGGTCAGTCGAGCGCCTTGTCGTTCGGGTTCGCGTACAGCTTCTTCATCGAATCGGACAGCGGGAAGTTCAGGTTCAGCCCCTTCGGCGGGATCGGATTCTCGAACCACTTCGCGTAGATCTTCGCGGCTTCGCCCGACTTCTCGACTTGCGAGATCGCGTCGTCGACGACCTTCTTGAAGTCCGTATCGCCCTTGCGCATCATGCAGCCGTACGCTTCTTCCGATTGCGGCGTGCCGACGATCACCCACTCGCCCGGCTGCTTCGCCTTCGCGCGCTCGCCCGCGAGCAGCGCGTCATCCATCATGAACGCGACCGCGCGGCCCGATTCCAGCGTGTTGAACGAATCGCCGTGATCCTTCGCGCTGATGATGTTCATGCCGAGTTGCTTGTCGTTGTTCATCTTGCGCAGCAGGCGCTCGGACGTCGTGCCGGCGGTGGTCACGACCGTCTTGCCCTTCAGGTCCGCGAAATCCTTGACGCCCGAATCCTTCTTCGTCATCAGGCGCGTGCCGATCACGAAGATCGTGTCGGAGAACGCGGCTTGCTGCTGACGCTCGGTGTTGTTGGTCGTCGAGCCGCACTCGATGTCGACCGTGCCGTTCTGCACCAGCGGAATGCGGTTCTGCGACGTGACCGGGATGTTCTTCACCTGCAGGTTCGGCAGGTTCAGCTTCTTCTTCACCGCGTCGACCACCTTCAGCTGGAATTCGCGCGAATAGCCGACCACCTGCTGGCTCTGGTCGTAGTAGGAGAACGGAATCGACGATTCGCGGTGGCCCAGCGCGATCACGCCCGTGTCCTTGATCTTCTTCAGCGTGCCCGTCTCCTGAGCATGCGCGCCGCTTGCGAACGCGCAGAGCGCCGCGACCATCAGGACTGCCTTGTGGTATTTCATTTTGGTCATCTCCTTGGCTAAAACCCGCGCCAGTGTATCAAAGTAATATTTTTGAAAGTACTGGTTGTTTACCGAACTACGAATCGCCCTGTGCGAAGCCTTCCTCCCGGCTCCGGGCACCCTTTCCGCGCCCCAATGCGCGCGCGGGCGGCACCGGATTCGGCACCGCCCGCGAGGGTTCATGTACGCAACCGGATGGATTGCGTCATGGCTTGATCATAGTCAACGATCAGGGGTAGAGGCCACGCATTTCGCGCGCCATCAGGATGCGCTTGCACGCGACGATGAACGCCGCCGTACGCACCGTCACCTTGTGCTCTTCCGCGATCGCCCACACGCCGGCGAACGCTTCGCGCATCACGCGCTCGAGACGGTGGTTGATCTCGTCTTCCGTCCAGAAGAAGCTCGAGAAATCCTGCACCCATTCGAAGTACGACACGGTCACGCCGCCCGCGTTCGCGATCACGTCGGGGATCACGAGCACGCCGTTCGCGCTCAGGATGTCGTCCGCCGCCGTCGTCGTCGGGCCGTTCGCGCCTTCGACGATGATCTTCGTGCGGATCTTCGCTGCGTTCTTCTCGGTGATCTGGTTTTCCAGTGCCGCCGGGATCAGGATGTCGGTCTCGACCGTCCAGAACTCGTCGTTCGGCATCGGCTCCGCGCCTTCGAAGCCCGCGACGCCGCCCGTGCGTGCGACGTGGTCGAGCAGCTTGTTCGAATCGAGGCCGGCCGGCTGGTAGATCGTGCCCGTGTGATCCTGCACCGCGATCACCTTCGAACCCGCTTCCTGGAACAGCTTCGCCGCGATGCCGCCGACGTTGCCGAAGCCCTGCACCGCGATGCGCGCGCCTTCGATCTCGAGGCCCTTCTTCTTCGCCGCTTCGCAGCCGACGACGAACACGCCGCGGCCCGTCGCTTCCTTGCGGCCGAGCGAGCCGCCGAGCGCGATCGGCTTGCCGGTCACGACGCCGGTCGACGTCTGGCCCTGGTTCATCGAGAAGGTGTCCATCATCCACGCCATCACCTGTTCGTTGGTGTTGACGTCCGGCGCCGGAATGTCGGTGTTCGGGCCGATGATGATGCCGATTTCGCTGGTGTAGCGGCGCGTCACGCGCTCGAGCTCACCGCGCGACAGCTTGCGCGGGTCGACGCGGATGCCGCCCTTCGCACCGCCGTACGGCACGTTCACTGCTGCGTTCTTCACGGACATCCATGCGGACAGTGCCATCACTTCCGACAGCGTCACGTCCTGGTGGTAGCGCACGCCGCCCTTGCCCGGGCCGCGCGACACGTTGTGCTGCACGCGATAGCCTTCGAAGTGCGCGACGGTACCGTTGTCGAGCTCGATGGGCACATCGACGATCAGGATGCGCTTCGGACGCTTCAGCGTTTCGAGCCAGCGCGACAGCGAGCCGAGGTACGGCGCGACGCGATCGACTTGCTGAAGATAGTTGCCCCACGGGCCGAGATCGTCGGCGTGCAGGTAGGACGGGATGGACTGCAATTGCGAAGACATGGATGCTCCAACGGTCAACAGGTGCGCACATTGTCGAAAAACCCGTTTTTTTTATCCAATGCCGTTTGCTTATTCGATTATGCGTTTCTTGCATGATCGTGATTTTTCGCAAATCTGCGGTCGATTTGTGCAAGAACGCACACGATCGGTCGTGCATCGCGTCCACGAAAAATCGTGTCGCCCGCGCGCGGGCCGGCCGTCGGACAGCCGTCCGACAGGCGCCGCAAGCTCGCCGTCAGCCGATCGCCTTCAATCAGCCGCAGTCAAGCGTCGGTCTCGCGCAGTTCGTCGCGCACGACCTCCCACAACGCACGCACGAGCTTCTGCCGCGGATCGTCGCCCTGCAGCGCGAGCTTGTCGCAGTACAGCCGGATCTCCATCGTCAGCGTGAACGGATGCGTGCCGCCACGCGCCGAACGGTCGAGCCGGATCAGGCGGCCGCCCGCGACCGCGTCCTCGACCGCGCTGTGCGGCAGGAACGCGACGCCGTGCCCCGCGAGCGCCATCGCCTTCAACCCTTCGGCCATGTCGGTTTCGTAGACGCGATCGAGGAACAGCCGCGTCGGCGCGTTCGCGATGATGACTTCCGTCATCCGGCCGAGATACGCGTTCGGCGTATACGACAGGTACGGCACGCGCGCGTCGGCCGTGCCGGGCAGCGTATGGCGCGGCCGGCCCGCGCGGCCCGGTGCCGAGAACGGGCTGATCGGCTCGCTGCCGAGGATCAGCATGTCGTAGCGCGCCGGATCGAGCGCGACCGGATGGCTCGGGTGGTGGTAGCCCATCACGAGATCGCAACCGCCCTCGACGAGCGACAGCACCGCATCGTGCACGTTCAGCGCGCGCAGCCGTGTGTGGAGCTGGCCCATCTTCGCCTCGATCCGCTGCAGCCAGCGCGGGAAATACGTGAGCGACAACGTGTGCGGCACGGCGAACTCGATCGTCGGCACCGGCGCGCCGACATGGCCGCGCAGCAGCGTGCGCGCCTCGTGCGCCTGCGACAGCATCGTCAGCGCCTGCTCGTAGAAGATCTGCCCGGCCTGCGTGAGCCGCGTCGGATAGACCGAACGATCGATCAGTTCGGTCGCAAGCCACGCTTCGAGCGCCTGGATGCGCCGCGAAAACGCGGGCTGCGACACGTGCCGCAGTTCGGCGGACCGGCTAAAGCTGCGCGTTTCCGCGAGCGAAACGAAGTCTTCGAGCCATTTCAGTTCCATGCAGGCGGGCGCGGCGGGCGGCGGTCGGGAAGAAGCCTGCATTCTACCGGCGGGCGGGCCCGGCCGGCGGCGGCGCGCGCGACCCGGCGGCCCGCTGCGCACCCGCGCCGGCGCGGCGTTGGCACGCGGCGGCGCCCGCCGGTCGCGCGCGGCCGGAATCGTCGCGCGCCAATGGTAAAATGTCGGATTCTCCCTCCCCTCGCTCGACCCGGCCCCAAGGCCCGCCCGATCATGTCCGACACTCGTCCCGATACGCTTTTCGCCCTCACCGCGCTCTCGCCCATCGACGGCCGCTATGCCAGCAAGACCGAAGCGCTGCGCGACTGGCTCTCCGAAGCCGCCTTCATGCGCCACCGCGTCACCGTCGAGGTGCACTGGCTGATCGCGCTGTCGCGCGCCGGCTTCGCGGAAGTCCCGCGCTTCTCCGACGCCGCCGAGCAGTTCCTGCTGCAGCTCGCCGAGCGCTTCACCGCGCACGACGCCGCACGCATCAAGGAAATCGAGCGCGTGACGAACCACGACGTGAAGGCCGTCGAATACTGGCTGAAGGAATCGGTGAAGGGCCAGGCCGAACTCGAGAAGGCGAGCGAATTCATCCACTTCGCGTGCACGTCCGAGGACATCAACAACACGTCGCACGGGATGATGCTCGCCGGCGCGCGCGAGCACGTGATCGTGCCGGCGCTGCGCACGGTCTACCAGCGCCTCGTCGCGCTCGCGCACGCGCACGCCGAGCAGCCGATGCTGTCGCGCACGCACGGCCAGCCGGCCAGCCCGACGACGCTCGGCAAGGAGCTCGCGAACGTCGCCGCGCGTCTCGCACGTGCAATCGCACGCATCGAGAAGGTCGAGATCCTCGGCAAGATGAACGGCGCGGTCGGCAACTTCAACGCGCACCTGTCCGCGTATCCGGAATTCGACTGGGAAGCGTTCTCGCGCGACGTGATCGAAAACCGCCTGAAGCTCACGTTCAACCCGTACACGATCCAGATCGAGCCGCACGACTACATGGCCGAGCTGTTCGACGCCGTGGCACGCGCGAACACGATCCTGCTCGACCTCGACCGCGACGTGTGGGGCTACATCTCGGTCGGCTACTTCAAGCAGAAGACGAAGGCCGGCGAAATCGGCTCGTCGACGATGCCGCACAAGGTCAACCCGATCGACTTCGAGAACTCGGAAGGCAACCTCGGCCTCGCGAACGCGACGCTGCGCCACCTCGCCGACAAGCTGCCGGTGTCGCGCTGGCAGCGCGACCTGACCGACTCGACGGTGCTGCGCAACATGGGCGTCGCGCTCGGCTACTCGCTGCTCGCGTACGACTCGCTGATCCGCGGCCTCGACAAGCTCGAAGTGAACCCGCAGCGCCTGAACGAAGATCTCGACAACTGCTGGGAAGTGCTCGCCGAGCCGGTGCAGACGGTGATGCGCCGCTACGGCATCGAGAACCCGTACGAGCAGTTGAAGGAACTGACGCGCGGCAAGGGCATCACGCGCGAAGCGCTGCAGCAGTTCGTCGGCACGCTCGCGATCCCGCAGGATGCGAAGGACCGCCTGCTCGCGATGACGCCCGCGTCGTACATCGGCAAGGCCGTCGAACTCGCGAAACGGATCGCGTAAGCGCCGCCGTCGCCGGACGAACCAAAGCCCGATGCGAGCAATCGCATCGGGCTTTTTCCTTTTCAGACGCTCAGAACGAAATCATCCGGCCCGGGTTGAGCGCACTCATCACGCTCATCGCGGCCTTCGCGGCCGGGATCGCGATCGGCGACAACTGCCGGCCCAGCGGAATCTCGCGATGATCGATGCCGGTCAGCATCGAGAAATCGTCGTTGCGCCCGACGAAATCGTCGCAGATCGCCTTGCCGATCCGCACCGTCTGCGCGACGCCGTGGCCGCTCCAGCCCTGCACCATGTACATCGGCACGCGGCCGTCGGTCTTGCGGCTGTCGGTGGCGCCGTTCAGCGTGAAGTCGCTGACGCCGCTCCAGCAGTAGTCGAGCGCGAAGCTGCCGTCGACCTGCGGAAACACCGTGTTCAGCCGCGTCAGCAGATACGCGTTGACGTCGGGCTGCGCCCAGCAGGTGCCGGTGCCCTGCCCGCCGAACAGCAGGCGGTTGCCGCGCACCGGCCGGTAGTAGTCGATCTGGAACTGCGTGTCGTACACGGGCATGCCGGCCGGCATCAGCGTCGCAACGTCGACGTCGAGCGGCGCCGTCACGCTCACGTACGTGAAGAACGGCACCGTTGTCGCGGCACCGTCGTCGAGCAGCCGGAACGTCGTGTTGTGTAGCGCGAGCACGACGCCCTTGCGCGCGGTAATCGTGCCGCCCGGCGTCGTCGCGACGACGCCCGCAGGCGTCTCGTCGAGCTCGAGCACCTCGGTGCCCTCGAACAGCGCGCCGCCGTTCAGCCGGAAGCCGTGCACGAGGCCGCGCACGAGCGCGAGCGGATGGATCTGGCCGCCGAGCGCGTCGATCGCCGCGCCGTGGTACAGCCCCGAGCGCACGTATTCGTCGTGCAGTTGATGGCGGCCGACGAGCGTCACGCCCGCGTCGCCGAGATGACGGCGCGCATCCGCGCCGTCGAGCAGCGCGCTCATGTGGCCGGGGTGGACGGCCGCCGTGACGTGGCCGCGCTTGCGGTCGAGATCGAGCGCGTAACGCGCGCCGATCGCATCGATCAGGTCCATCGATTCGCCCGACGCGAAGCGCCACAGCCGCTTCGCATCGTCGTGCGACAGGTGGTCGATCATGTCGGCCGCTTCCCAGCGCGCGAGGCCGGGCGTCAACTGCCCGCCGTTGCGGCCCGATGCCGCCGAGCCAACGTGATGCTTGTCGACGAGGATCGTGTCGACGCCCGCTTCCGCGAGATGCAGCGCGGCCGACGCGCCGAGCAGGCCCGCGCCGATCACGAGCACGTCGCACACGGCGTCGTGCGCGAGCGGCGCGCCGTTCGCGTGACGCGACAGCGACGCCTCGTACCAGTTGGCCGGGCGCTCGCCGTTATAACGGGCCGGGTCGCACCAGTTCCAGTTGTCTTTTTCGATGTTCAGTTGCGTTTGCTCGAAACGCGATTCGCCCTGGATCAGGGGTTGGTGATTGGAAGTCATGATTGCACTTGCATGGTCTTGGGCCGCCTGTCGAAGAGCCTTCTGGCTTTGCGTGTGGGGCAGCCGGTTCCACATGGGTGTCAACGAGAAAAGAGGCGCGATGGCCCGTGTTGACGGCGGACACGCTCGTGCCGCCTGGATCCCGGACTGTGCGAAAGCACGTATTGAAAGGTGCCGGGACACCCAATTTCTACATCGCAGAGATAATTCTACAGTGTAGAATACGCTTTCGTCAAGTTTACGGCCGGACCCGCTCCGGCCGCCAGCCCGCATCGATGAAAGACAAACCCGCCCAGGGCCCGCGCGGCCTCGACAAGGACGCGATCGTCGCGGCCGCGCTCGTGCTGCTCGAAGACGTCGGCGAAGCCGCATTCAGCGTACGCAAGCTCGCGCAGTCGGTCGGCTGCGACCCGATGAGCGTGCTGTACCACTTCAAGTCGAAGGACGGCCTGAGCCGCGCGATCGCGAACGCGCTGTCGCGCTCGCTCGTGCCGGTCGACGACGCGCTGCCGTGGCGCGAGCGGCTGCGCGATCTCGCACGCCAGTACCGCGCGCTCGCGCTGCGCCACCCTGCCGCGTTCGCGCTCCTGCAGCGCCACATGAGCACGGGCCCCGCCGATCTCGCGCACATCGAGGCCGTGCATCGCGCGCTGGTCGACGCCGGCATCCCGCGCGCGGCGCTGCCGTCGGTGTGCGTCGGCTGGTATGCGAGCGTGATCGGGCTCGCCGCCGCCGAGGCCGGCGGCCTCACGCGGCCCGCGAACGACGTGGAGCTGGAGGAAATGAACGCGTTGTCGGACACCGAGCACCCGCTCGTCAGGTCGGCCGCCCCGCTCTATGCGCAGCTCGATCCGGAGATCGTGCACGACACGATGCTCGACGTGCTGCTCGACGGCATCGCGAAGCGCGCGCACGCGGCCTGACCGGCTTGCGCGCCGCCAACGACAAAGGCGCCCCGAAGGGCGCCTTTGTCATGACGATTGCCGCGAACCGCGCTCAGTGCTGCTGCGCGATGCCGATCTTCACCATCACCTGATCGACGATCTGTTCGGGCGTCAACTCGATGCTGACCACGATCGCTTCGTCCGGGCCCGGCTCCTCGAGCGTATCGAGCTGGCTCTTCAGCAGCGACGGATCGAAGAAATGGCCGGTGCGGGTCTTCAGGCGCTCGTGCAACACCTCGAACGAACCCTGCAGATACACGAACCGCACGTCGGTGTCGGCGCCGCGCAGCACGTCGCGGTACGACCGCTTCAGCGACGAGCAGGTGAACACGGCCGTCTCGCCCGCGCGCTGCTTTTCCTCGATGGCCTCGCGGATCGCGCGCAGCCACGGCCAGCGGTCGTCGTCGGTCAGCGGAATGCCGTGGTGCATCTTTTCCTTGTTCGCCGCGCTGTGAAACGCGTCGCCGTCGGTATAGCTGCACGACAGGCGTTCCGCCAGCATTTCGCCGATTCGCGACTTGCCCGCGCCCGACACGCCCATTGCGATCAGAATCATTGACTACCCCTTGTTACAAAACCATGCTCAGCAGCAGCGTGAAGCTCAGGCCGAGCACCGAGATGATCGTTTCGAGCAGCGTCCACGTCTTGAACGTCTGGCCGACCGTCATCCCGAAATATTCCTTGATCAGCCAGAAGCCGCCGTCGTTCACGTGCGAGAAGATCAGCGAGCCCGAGCCCGTCGCGAGCACCAGCAGTTCCGGACGCACCGCCGCCCCGGACGCCGCCGCGATCGGCGCGACGATGCCGCAGGCCGTCGTCATCGCGACCGTTGCCGAGCCCGTCGCGAGACGGATCAGCGCGGCGACGAACCAGCCGAGCAGCAGCGGCGACAGGTGCGCCTGCGTGGCGGTTGCGACGATCTGCTGCGAGATCCCGCTGTCACGCAGGATACCGCCAAAGCCGCCGCCCGCGCCGACGATCAGCGTAATCCCTGCGATCGGTGCCAGGCACTCGCCGCAGAACTTCTGGATCTGGTCGCGGTTGAAGCCCTGCAGCTTGCCGAACGTGAAGAAGCTCACGAGCACGGCGATCAGCAGCGCGACGTCCGAGTTGCCGGCAAAGCGCAGCAGGTTGTTCGGTAGCGTCTTCGGCGCGAAGACCAGGTCGGCCCAGCTGCCGACCAGCATCAGGATCACCGGCAGCAGGATCGTGAACAGCGTGATGCCGAAGCCCGGCAGCTCGCGCTTCTTGCCTTCGGTGTGCGTGTCGACGAATTGCGCGGCGAGCGGGTTGTTCTCCGGCAGCTTCACGAACTTCGAGATCGTCAGCGCGAACAGCGGGCCCGCGACGATCGCGGTCGGCACGCCGACGATCAGGCCGAATGCGATCGTCTTGCCGATATCGGCGCCGTACTGCTGGACCGCGAGCAGCGCGGCCGGGTGCGGCGGGATCAGCCCGTGCACGACCGACAGGCCGGCCACCATCGGCAGGCCGACGACGAGCAGCGACTTGCCGGTACGCTTCGCGACGTTGAACGCGATCGGGATCAGCAGCACGAAGCCGACTTCGAAGAACACCGGCAGGCCGACGATGATCGCGACGAACATCATCGCCCAGTGGATGTTCTTCTCACCGAACCAGTCGATCAGCGTGGTCGCGATCCGTTCGGCGCCGCCCGATTCGGCCATCATCTTGCCGAGCATCGTGCCGAGGCCGACGACGACCGCGATGTGGCCGAGCGTATTGCCGTTGCCCGTCTCGAACGACTTGACGATCTTGTCCATCGGCATCCCGACCACCAGGCCGAGGCCGAGCGACACGATGATGAGCACCAGGAACGGATAGATCTTGAACCGCGCGATCATCACGATCAACGCCACGATCGCGATCACGGTGTAGATGAGCAGCATGCTGCCTTGGACAGCCCCCATTTGGACTCCTCCTTGGGATTATTCGAACCGGGCGGATCGTTGCGAGTATGCCCGGCTATGCAGGTCTCCGAAACAGCGGGAAGCCCCCCGCCGTCAGGACGCTGAATTTTACTTATCTTTACGGCTCGCGGATAGAACCGGTTCCATTAGCAAAAACCCTCGGTGAAACAAGCATTAAGCGCTTGTTTCCCGAGGGTCGGACTGCCATTTAGTGCAAGTCTTAGCGGGGCAACTGGCTCGCGGCTTGCGCAAGGCGCGTGACTTCGGCCCAGTCCTGCGCGGCGAGCGCGGCTTTCGGCGTGAGCCACGAGCCGCCGACGCAGACGACGTTCGGCAGCTTCAGGAAATTCGGCGCGGTGTCGACCGTGATGCCGCCGGTCGGGCAGAACTTCAGCGCCGGGAACGGGCCGTGGAACGCCTGCAGCATCGGCACGCCGCCCGCCTGCTGCGCGGGGAAGAACTTCACGATCTCGTAGCCGAATTCGAGCGCCTGGATGATGTCGCTCGGCGTCATCACGCCCGGCAGCAGCGGCAGGCCCGCGTCGAGCGACGCGAGGTGCAGGTCCTTCGTCAGGCCCGGCGACACGCCGAACGTCGCGCCCGCGCGCTTCGCCTGCGCGCAATGCTCGGGCTTCGTGATCGTGCCGACGCCGACGACGATGTCGTCCGCGAGCTGGCTTGCGCGCTGGATCGCCTCCAGGCCGGCTGGCGTGCGCAGCGTGATCTCGAGCACTTTCACGCCGCCCGCGTGCAACGCGCGCGACACGTGTTCGCCCTGCTCGACCGAGTCGAATGCGAGCACCGGAATGACCGGGCCCAGCTTCACGATTTCAGCAATCGTCTTCATCAAATTCGCTCCTTGAAATTCATGCGTCGACGCGGACGGCCGTTTCGCCGACCAGCGTCCCGAAAACCGATGCGCCCTGCTCGGCCGGCGCGGCGGCCGCGCGGAACACGCCGAACAGTTCGCGCCCGAAACCGACCTCGTTCTCCGCCTGGTACAGCGGCTGCGCGACCGGGCGGGCGTGCCACTCGGCGTCGTCGACGTCGATGTCGAGCACGCCGGCTTCCGCGTCGATCACGAGCGTGTCGCCCGTCTTCACCTTGCCGAGCGGGCCGGCCAGCAGCGCTTCCGGCGACACGTGGATCACGGCCGGCACCTTGCCCGACGCGCCCGACATGCGGCCGTCGGTGACGAGCGCGACGTGGAAGCCCTGATCCTGCAGCACGCCGAGCAGCGGCGTCAAACGGTGCAGCTCGGGCATCCCGTTCGCGCGCGCGCCCTGGAAGCGCACGACCGCGACGAAATCGCGCTTCAGCTCGCCGCGATCGAACGCTTCCTGCACGGCTTCCTGCGAATCGAACACGATCGCGGGCGCCGTCACCTTGCGGTGTTCGGGCGCGACCGCCGAAATCTTGATCACGCCGCGGCCGAGCCGGCCCTGCATCAGGCGCAGGCCGCCGTCCGGCTGGAACGGGTCGCGGATGCCGCGCAGCACCTTCGTGTCGTGGCTCTCGGCCGCGCCGTCGACCCACGTCAGCTTGCCGTCGATCAGCTTCGGCTCCTTCGTGTAGTGCGACAACCCCTTGCCGGCAACCGTCGTCACGTCCTCGTGCAGCAGCCCGCCTTCGAGCAGGTTGCGCACCAGGAACGCGACGCCGCCCGCCGCGTGGAAGTGGTTCACGTCGGCCTTGCCGTTCGGGTAAATCTTCGCGAGCAGCGGCACGACGGCCGACAGCTCGTCGAAATCGTTCCAGTCGATCAGGATGCCGGCCGCGCGCGCGATCGCGACGAGGTGCAGCGTATGGTTGGTCGAGCCGCCCGTCGCGAGCAGCGCGACGATCCCGTTGACGATCGCCTTCTCGTCGATCACATGGCCGATCGGCGTGTAGCAGCCGCGCTCGACGGTCAGGTCGAGCACGCGGCGCGCGGCCTCGGCCGTCAGCGCGGTGCGCAGCGGCGTGTGCGGATGGACGAACGCCGAACCCGGCAGGTGTAGCCCCATCAGCTCCATCAGCATCTGGTTGCTGTTCGCGGTGCCGTAGAACGTGCAGGTGCCGTGGCCGTGATACGCGGCCGATTCGGCTTCGAGCAGCGCGTCGCGGCCGACCTGGCCGGTCGCGAACTGCTGGCGGATCTTCGCCTTGTCGTCGTTCGACAGGCCGCTCGTCATCGGGCCGGCCGGCACGAAGATCGTCGGCAGGTGGCCGAACTGCAGCGCGCCGATCAGGAGGCCCGGCACGATCTTGTCGCAGATGCCGAGGCAGAGCGCCGCGTCGAACATGTTGTGCGTGAGCGCGATCGCCGTGCCCATCGCGATCGCCTCGCGCGAGAACAGCGACAGTTCCATCCCCGGGTTGCCCTGCGTGACGCCGTCGCACATCGCCGGCACGCCGCCCGCGAACTGCGCGACACCGCCGTTCTCGCGCGCGGCGACCTTGATGATGTCGGGGAAATCCTTGTACGGCGCATGCGCGGACAGCATCTCGTTGTACGAGGACACGATGCCGATGTTCGGCTCGCGGATCGTCTTGATCGCGAACTTGTCGTTGCCTTCGAGGCCCGCGAAACCGTGTGCCAGGTTCGCGCACGACAGCGCGCCGCGCGCCGGGAACTTGCCCTGCGCGCCGTCGATGCGCTGCAGATAGGCGGAACGGGTCGATTGGCTGCGGGCGATCACGCGTTCGGTGACCTTCGCCAGAGTGGGGTGCAGCGACGTCATGCTGGGCGCTCCTGTATGCCGGCCGACACCGGCGGTTGGAATCGTAGGGACGGTCGAGTGCGTCGACAGAACGAAGTCAGTCTAGTAGAAAAACTACAAGCATGCAATGCAGATCGATTCTCGCGAAACCCTTATTCCCGCCACCAGCATGGCTTTACCTAGTGAAAACCCTAATCATCGTCGCCGCAACCGCGCCGGGAGTGCCGCAATAACGCTAGTATTTTTATGTAGATTTTCTACAATTCGATTGCGATACACTCGCTCATCCGAACCCGATTTTCACGTGCCGTCCCATGCTGCCTCGCATTGAAGCGATCCGCGCCGAGTTGCGCCCGTCCGAGCGCAAGCTCGCCGACTACATCCTCGCCGCGCCGCGCGAGGTGCTCGACCTTGCGATGACCGAGCTGTCGACGCGCGCGGGCGTCAGCCAGCCGACGATCGCGCGCTTCTGCCAGGCGCTCGGCTGCAGCGGCTTTCGCGAATTCAAGATCCGGCTCGCGCAGAGCGTCGCGCCGGGCGTGTCGTCGGTGTATCGCGACGTCGAGCCCGACGAACCGGCGCCCGGCATCATCGGCAAGGTGTTCGACCGCACGATCGGCGCGCTGATCGAAGTACGCAACAGCCTGTCCGCGGGCAGCGTCGCCGACGCGATCTCGCTGCTGTCGAACGCGTCGCGGATCGAGTTCTACGGCGCCGGCGGCTCGGGTATCGCCGCGCAGGACATCCAGCACAAGTTCTTCCGGCTCGGCGTGCCGAGCGTCGCGTATTCGGATCCGCACACGTTCTCGATGTCGTCGGCGCTGCTCGGGCCGCACGACGTCGTCGTCGCGATCTCGAACACCGGCCGCACGCGCGACATCGTCGACGCCGCGCGCTCCGCGCTCGCGTGCGGCGCGAAAGTCGTCGCGATCACGCAGAGCCATTCGCCGCTCGCGAAGCTCGCGACGGTGAGCCTCGCATCGAACGTCGCCGAGGAAACGGACGTGTTCTCGCCGATGACGTCGCGGATGTCGCATCTCGCGATCGGCGACATCCTCGCGGTCGGCGTCGCGCTGTCGCGCGGTCCCGCGCTGATGGAGCGGGTCGGCCGCGCGAAGGAAGCGATCACGCGCCGGCGGATCGACGACGGCGCGAAGGATTGAAAAGCGCCGTGCAGAACCTCGCGTAAACGACAAACGGCGCCCCACAGGGCGCCGTTGCGCATGGATCGACGCCGGCAGGCTCGCCGGCCGCACCGCTCAAAACGGCTTGATCACGACCAGCGCGACCGCCGCGAGCATGCCGAGCACCGGCAACTCGTTGAACACGCGATACCACTTGTCGGTGCGGCGATTCTCGCCGCGCTCGAACACCCGCAGCAGGTGCCCGCAGTACGCATGGTAGATGACGAGCAGCAGCACGACCGTCACCTTCGCATGGATCCAGCCCTGCCCCTGCCCAATGCCGATCGCGAGCCAGAGCCACAGCCCGCAGGCCAGCGCCGGCACCGCGATCATCGTCATGAAGCGGAACAGCTTGCGCGCCATCAGCAACAGGCGCCGCACGGCGGCCGGATCGGTTTCCATGGCCAGGTTCACGTAGATGCGCGGCAGGTAGAACAGCCCCGCGAACCACGCGGCGATCAGAACGATATGGAACGTCTTGACCCAGAGCATTGCCATCGGTTGTGCGCCTCGCTTTACTGGCGGCCTTCGCCGTGCCCGAGCACGACGTACTTCAGCGACGTCAGCCCTTCCAGGCCGACGGGGCCGCGTGCGTGCAGCTTGTCGTTCGAGATGCCGATTTCCGCGCCGAGGCCGAATTCGAAGCCGTCCGCGAAGCGCGTCGACGCGTTGACCATCACGCTCGCCGAATCGACCTCGCGCAGGAAACGCATCGCGCGGTCGTGATCCTCGGTGACGATCGCATCCGTGTGATGCGAGCCGTAATGGTTGATGTGCTCGATCGCGGCGTCGAGGCCGTCGACGACCTTGATCGCGAGCACCGGCGCGAGATATTCGGTGTGCCAGTCTTCCTCGGTCGCATCGACGAGCGGACCGACGCCCGCCTCGGCGAGCACCGCGCGCGCGGCCGCATCGACGCGCAGCTCGACCTGCTTGTCGCGATACAGCTTGCCGAGCGGCGGCAGCAGCTTCGCCGCGATGCCGCTCGCGACGAGCAGCGTCTCCATCGTGTTGCAGGTGCCGTAGCGGTGCGTCTTCGCGTTGTCGCAGACGGTGAGCGCCTTGCCGAGATCGGCGCGATCGTCGACGTACACATGGCAGATGCCGTCGAGGTGCTTGATCATCGGCACGCGCGCCTCGTTGATCAGGCGCTCGATCAGGCTCTTGCCGCCGCGCGGCACGATCACGTCGACGTATTCGGTCATCGTGATCAGCTTGCCGACCGCCGCGCGATCGGCGGTTTCGACGACCTGCACCGCGTCCTGCGGCAGGCCGGCCGCCGCAAGCCCTTCGCCGATCAGCTTCGCGAGCGCCGTGTTCGATTCGAGCGCTTCGGAGCCGCCGCGGAGGATCGTCGCGTTGCCCGACTTCAGGCACAGCGCGGCCGCGTCGATCGTCACGTTCGGGCGCGACTCGTAGATGATGCCGATCACGCCGAGCGGCACGCGCATCTGGCCGACCTGGATCCCGCTCGGGCGGTACTTGAGGTTGCCGATCTCGCCGATCGGATCGGCCAGCGACGCAACCTGGCGCAGGCCTTCGACCATGGTCTTCAGCGCGTTGTCGGAGAGCGTCAGGCGGTCGACGAACGCAGCATCGAGCCCTTTTTCACGGGCGCGGGCGACGTCGCGCGCGTTCGCGTCCTTCAGTGCCTGCGCGTCGCGTTCGATCGCACGGGCCACGGCGTCGAGCGCCGCGTTCTTCGCGGCCGTGCTGGCGCGCGCCATCGCGCGGGAAGCCTGCCGGGCGCGGCGGCCCAGGTCGGTCATGTACTGATCGATATCCATCGTGTGACTCGAGAAGCGAGCCGCGCTGGGCGGCATGAATTCGTGGGGAGCGTGGGGCTGCCATCCGCGGGACGGCCATCCGGGCGCGGCGGCCGACAGGCCGCCCCGACTATCGAAACATTGTAAGCGGGTTGCGCGGCGTGCGCTGAAGGCCCGAACGGGACTTAGCGTCGCACGCGACCCGCGGTCGGCGGTCGCTCGCCGCGCGCGCCCGCGACAGTCATCGCGAGCTGGAACAGCCCGTCCCACGGATCGGGCGGCGGTTCGTCCTGCGTGCGGCGGCCCGGCGCGACGGCCGTGAGCCCCTTGACCTGCCGGTCGAGCTTCGCGGCAAACGCGAGCGCCTTCTCGAGCACGGGTTCCGACACGCGGTTCAGCGCGGGACCGATCAGCCGCTCGCGCGGGCCCCACACGCGGTTCTCGCGCAGCAGCGTCGCCAGCGGCTTGCCGGCGGTCGCGCCGCGCTTGATCCGCAGCAGCGTGCGCAACTCCTCGACGACAGCCCACATCACGAGCACGATCGCCTCGCCCTCGCCCTTCAGCCCGTCGATCATCCGCGCGAGCCGCGCGGCGTCGCCGGCGAGCATCGCTTCGTTCAGCTTGAACACGTCGTAGCGGGCGACGTTCAGCACCGCATCGTGCACCTGCTCGAACGACAGCGCGCCCTGCGGATACAGCAACCCGAGTTTCTGGATTTCCTGGTGCGCGGCGAGCAGGTTGCCTTCGACGCGCTCCGCGATGAACTGCAGCGCGCGCCGCCCGTCGTCGCCGGCCGCGACGCGCTGGCCCTGCATCGACAGACGCTGGCCGATCCAGTTCGGCAGTTGCGCGCGGTCGACCGGATCGATCTTCAGCGCGACGCCGCCGTTCTGCAGCGCGGTAAACCACGCGGATTTCTGCGTGGCCGCGTCGAGACGCGGCAGCGTGACGAGCATCAGCGCATCGGGATTGGGCGTGGCCGCGAGCGTCTTCAGCGCGTCGGCGCCTTCCTTGCCGGGCTTGCCCGACGGAATGCGCAACTCGATCAACTGGCGCTCGCCGAACAGCGACATCGCCTGGGTCGCGCCGAGCAGCACGCTCCAGTCGAAGCCGCGCTCGACCGTATGCACCGAACGTTCGGTGAAGCCGGCCGCGCGCGCGGCCGCGCGAATGCGGTCGCACGCTTCCTGCGCGAGCAGCGGCTCGTCGCCGTAGACGGTATAGAGCCCGGCCAACCCCTTCGCGAGGTGCGGCTCCAGCGCATCAAGTCGCAATTGCATCGGTGCGTGCGCCGTCGATCAGAGCGGCGGCGGCGGCAGCGGCGCGCGCGGCGCGACGCCCGGCACCACGTCCTCCGGCGCCGGCGCCAGCGAGTGGACGATCGCGAGACGCCTCATCAACTGGTCGACCGCATCGTTCTGCATGTCGCCGTACAGGATGTCGGCTTCCTGCGCCTTCGCGTTCGTGTACTGGTCGCTGTACGTCATCGCGCGGTTCAGCGCGATCGCGCTCGGCGGGATCAGCACGGTGCCGTCCTTGCTCGTCAGCGTGTAGTTCAGCGTATAGAACAGCGCGTATTCCTGCGCCGAACCGTACTTGTTGAGCGTCAGCGTGTTCTGCCCGCGCGACTCCCACATGCGCAGCACGGCGTCGGCGTCGTCCGCCGACTTGACGATCTTCGTGTCGCTGCCGGCCTCGACGAGGCGCGTCAGCCGCGCCTCGACGGGTGCCGGCGCGCCGGCCACCAGCAGGTGCTTGAACGCATAGTCCTGCTGGCCGCGCAACTGGAAGCCGCATGCCGACAGCGCCACCGCGCTGCCGACGAGCATCAAAAACGATCTGCGGATCACCTTCGCTCCTTCTGGGTACGTCCGACGGCCGGCGGCCGTCAGACGACGATGTTCACGAGGCGGCCCGGCACGACGACGATCTTCTTCGCCGGCTTGCCGTCGCCGAACTTCGCGAACGCGTCGTCGGCCACCGCCGCGGCTTCGATCGCCTCGCGGCTCGCGTCCTTCGCGATCTTCAGCGCGCCGCGCACCTTGCCGTTCACCTGCAGCACGAGTTCGATCTCGGCCTGCTCGAGCGCGGCCTCGTCGACCTTCGGCCACGGCGCATCGAGCAGCGGGCCGAATTCGTCCGCGTAGCCGAGCGCCTTCCACAGCTCGAACGTGACGTGCGGCACGACCGGGTACAGCACGCGCAGCAGCACGCCGTACGTTTCGCGCAGCACGCCGGGCGTCGCGCCCTTCGCGCCGTCGACCGCGTTCAGCATCTTCATCGCGGCCGACACGACCGTGTTGTACTGCAGGCGCTGGTAGTCGAAATCGGCCTGCTTCAGCACGCTGTAGATCTCGCGGCGCAGCGCCTTGTCGGTTTCGCCGAGCGCGGCCGCATCGAAGCCCGCGCGCGCGGCGAGCGCTTCGCGGTTCGCATGGCCGAAGCTCCACACGCGGCGCAGGAAGCGGCTCGCGCCTTCGACGCCCGCGCCCGACCACTCGAGCTGCTGCTCGGGCGGCGCGGCGAACATCGTGAACAGGCGCGCGGTATCGGCACCATACAGGTCGATCAGCACTTGCGGATCGACGCCGTTGTTCTTCGACTTCGACATCTTCTCGATGCCGCCCAGCACGACCGGCTGGCCGTCCGCGTTCAGCGTCGCGCCGACCGGGCGGCCCTTCTCGTCGAACGTGACGGTCACGTCGGCCGGGTTGTACCAGGTCTTCTTGCCCGATGCGTCTTCGCGGTAGAACGTCTCGTTCAGCACCATCCCCTGCGTCAGCAGGTTCTTCGCCGGCTCGCCGAACTTCACGAGGCCGAGGTCGCGCATCACCTTGGTCCAGAAGCGCGAATACAGCAGGTGCAGGATCGCGTGCTCGATGCCGCCGATGTATTGATCCATCGGCATCCAGTAGTCGGTGCGTGCGTCGACCATCGTCTCGGCGTCCGGCGCCGTGTAGCGCGAGAAGTACCACGACGAATCGACGAAGGTATCCATCGTGTCGGTTTCGCGCTTCGCGGCCGCGCCGCACTTCGGGCACGTGCAGTTCAGGAACGCTTCCGACTTCGCGAGCGGGTTGCCCGAGCCGTCCGGCACGAGGTCTTCCGGCAGCACGACCGGCAGATCCTGCTCCGGCACCGGCACGTCGCCGCACGACGGGCAGTGGATGATCGGGATCGGCGTGCCCCAGTAGCGCTGGCGCGAGACGCCCCAGTCGCGCAGGCGCCACGTGACCTGCTTGTCGCCGAAGCCGCCGGCCTTCAGGTCGGCCGCGATTGCATCGACCGCCGCGCCGTACGCGAGGCCGTCGTACTTGCCGCTGTTGATGCAGGCCGCAACTTCCTTGTCGCCATACCACTCCTGCCACGCGTCGAGCGAGTACGTCTGGCCTTCGGCCGCGATCACCTGCTTGATCGGCAGGTCGTATTTCTTCGCGAACGCGAAATCGCGCTCGTCGTGCGCGGGCACGCCCATCACCGCGCCTTCGCCATAGCTCATCAGCACGTAGTTGCCGATCCACACCTCGACCGGCTCGCCCGTCAGCGGATGCGCGACCGAGAAGCCGGTCGCGACGCCCTTCTTCTCCATCGTCGCGACATCGGCCTCGGCGACGCCGCCGCGCTTGCATTCGTCGATGAACGCCAGCAGCTCGGGCTTGTCCTGCGCGAGGCGCGTGGCGAGCGGGTGCTCGGCCGCGACCGCGCAGAACGTAACGCCCATGATCGTGTCGGCGCGCGTCGTGAACACGCGCAGCAGCTTCTTCTCGCCGTCGAGTTCGTACGGGAAGCCGAAGTTCACGCCGAAGCTCTTGCCGATCCAGTTCTGCTGCATGATCTTCACGCGCTCGGGCCAGCCGAGGCCGTCGAGATCGTTCAGCAGCTCATCCGCGTACTGCGTGATCCGCAGGTAGTACATCGGGATCTCGCGCTTCTCGACGAGCGCGCCCGAACGCCAGCCGCGGCCGTCGATCACCTGCTCGTTCGCGAGCACGGTCTGGTCGACCGGATCCCAGTTCACGGTGCCCGTCTTCTTGTACGCGATGCCCTTCTCGAGCATCTTCAGGAACAGCCACTGGTTCCACTTGTAGTAGTCGGGCTTGCACGTCGCGATCTCGCGCGACCAGTCGATCGCGAGGCCCATCGACTGCATCTGGCCCTTCATGTACTCGATGTTGTCGTAGGTCCACTTCGCCGGCGGCACGCCGTTCGCCATCGCGGCGTTTTCGGCCGGCATCCCGAACGCATCCCAGCCCATCGGCATCAGCGTGTTGTAGCCGTTCATCCGCAGATAGCGGTACATCACGTCGTTGATCGTGTAGTTGCGCACGTGACCCATGTGCAGCTTGCCGGACGGGTACGGCAGCATCGACACGCAGTAGAACTTCGGCTTCTGCGAATCTTCCTTCGTCTTGTAGGCATCGGCTGCGCGCCAGTCGCCCTGGGCGGCGGCTTCGACGTCGGCGGGTACGTATCTCTCGTGCATGGTGTGGTTCGGACTAGGCTTTAAGCGGCGCGACGGCTCGCGCGCAGGAGTGGATCGAAAATCGTGCTTGCCCGGCGGACATGCAGGTTCGCTGTTGCCGGACCCGTTCACGGTTTCCGGGTATTTTCCGGGTAACCCGAAGCATGCCCGGGTAGCCTGGAAAATTCCGGGTTACCTGAATAAGCCTGCCAACCGGGAAAAACGTTGATTATACCGCCCGCGCCGGCCCATTCGGCCGGTCTCGCGGCGTACGGCCGATCCCGCGGCGGGCACGGACCGGCCGGAAGATCCGCTCAGCGGTTCGCCGGCACGGCAGACGGCGCGACGGAACCGCCCGCCTGCGGCGGCACGTCGGTCACGAAGCCGATCCGCGTGAGGCCCGCGGCCTGCGCGGCGCCCATCACCTGCGCGATCACGTCGTAGCGGGTCGCGCGCGACGCACGCAGCCGCAGCTCGGGCGGCGCGCTGCCCGCGGCGGCGGCCCGGAACCGCGCGGGCAGCGCGTCGAGCGCAACCGGCGCGTCGTCCCAATACAGCGTGCCAGCGTCGTCGATCGACAGCGTGACGGATTGCGGCGTGTCGCGCGCGACGCTGGCCGCGACCTTCGGCAGGTCGAGCCGGATCGCGTGCGTCATCAGCGGCGCGGTAATGATGAAGATGACGAGCAGCACGAGCATCACGTCGATCAGCGGCGTCATGTTGATTTCCGCCATCGGCGCGGAGGTCTTGTGGTGCTCGAGTCCGCCGAATGCCATGGTCATTCCTCCTTGGCTTGCGCGTCAGTCGCCCTGCGCGCACACGAATACGTGCAGGTCGCGTGCGAAGCCGTCGAGCTCCTCGGCGAGTTGCCGCACGAGCCGCCCGAGGATGTTGTAGGCCAGCACGGCCGGAATCGCGACGACGAGCCCGAACGCGGTCATGATCAGCGCCTCACCGACCGGCCCCGCGACGTTCTCGATCTGCGCCTGCCCGCTCGCGGCGATGCTGCCGAGCGCGTGGTAGATGCCCCACACGGTGCCGAGCAGCCCGACGAACGGCGCGGTGCTGCCGATCGACGCGAGCAGCACCTGGCCGAATTCGAGACGCCGCTGCGAGCGCAGCATCGCATGGCGCAACGCGCGCAGCACGCGTTCGTTGCGCTCGACGCGCGCGGCCAGCGCGGCCGGATCGTGGTCGTCGGCCGCGTCGCGCGCGGCTTCGGCGAGCGGCACGAACACGCGCTCACGGTCGGCGCCGGCGAGCGCGGCAATGCCCGCATCGAGCGACGGCGCGCGCCAGAACGCGACGAGCGCGCGCGGCCCCTGCCGCTTCGCGCGGACCAGCAGCCAGGCTTTCATGAAGAGGAAGCACCAGCTGGCGACGGACATCGCCAGCAGCACATAGGCGACCGCATGCGTGATCGCATCGCCGCTTTCGAGGTAGTGGACAACGCCGGTGGGAATCGCCATCGGAGTTTCCCCGTTGTGTCAGCGCAGGCCGAGCACGTCCTGCATGTCGAACAGGCCGGCGCCGCGCGCCGACAGGAAACGGACCGCGCGCAGCGCGCCCTGCGCGTACGACACGCGGCTCGACGACTTGTGCGTGATCTCGATGCGCTCGCCGATCCCGGCGAACAGCACGGTGTGATCGCCGACGATGTCGCCGCCGCGCACCGCGGCAAAGCCGATCGACGACGGATCGCGCTCGCCCGTCACGCCATGACGGCCGTACACCGCGCAATCGTCGAGCGAGCGCCCGAGCGCGCCGGCGACGGCTTCGCCCATCATCAGCGCGGTGCCCGACGGCGCGTCGACCTTGTGGCGGTGATGCGCCTCGATGATCTCGATGTCGTAGCCGTGCGAGAAATGCTTTGCCGCGAATTCGAGCAGCTTCAGCGTGACGTTCACGCCGACGCTCATGTTCGCCGCGAACACGATGCCGATCTTGCCCGCAGCGGCCTGCAGTTCGGCCTTCTGCTCGGCGGTGAAGCCGGTCGTGCCGATCACGAGCTTCACGTCATGGCGCAGCGCGGCCTCGATGTGCGCGATCGTGCCTTCCGGACGCGTGAAATCGATCAGGTAGTCGGCCTGCGCGAACACGGCGTCGAGGTCGTCGGTCAGCTTGACCCCGGTTTCCTTGCCGAGGAACGCGCCGGCGTCCTGGCCGAGGAACGGCGAATCGGCGCGGTCGAGCGCGCCGACGAGCTGTGTGTCGGGATCGTTGAGAACGGCTTCGATCAGCATCCGGCCCATTCGGCCCGATGCGCCGGCAATCGCAATCTTCATGGCTTTCTACACGACAGGTCTAAAGGCGGGCGGCGCAAGCCGCCCCGTTTCCGCACGCCGGCCGCTTACTGCGACTGGGCCGGCGCGGTGATCGGCTGGTTCTGCAGCGTGTCCGAGCCTTGCGGGCCGACCGGCGGCGACGCCTCGTTCGACACGTTCGGCTGCGGCGGACGATGGAACTGGAACTGCGGCTGGATCGCCGGCACCGCGCCCGGCGGCTGGCCGCCCGGCACCGGCGCGCCGCCGGAAGCCTGGCTGGACGGCGCGAAGCGACGTGCGTTCGAGCCCTGCCCCGACACCTGGTTGGTCGCGCGGTTTGCCGCGCGCGCCGCCTGTGCGTTCGCATCCTGGTCGACCACCGCGCCGGACGCCGGCGCGGCGGCCGGGCTGGCGACAGCCTCCGCCGCAGGCGCGCTCGCCGCTTGCGCAGCGCGCGCGGCAGCGGCCTCGGAAGCGGCCTTCGCCGCCGCGGCCGCCTTCGCCTTCTTGCCGCCGCGGTCGCCGTCGATGTCGGCCAGCAGGTCGAGCTCGGACGGCAGGTTGTCGGCGCCGGTCCAGCCCGCAAGGCGATCGCCCGAGAACGTCACGACGAGATCGCGCTGCTGGACGATCGCCGTCGAGCCGCGCTTGAAGTAGAAGAGGTAATCCCAGCGGTCGGCGTGGAACATGTCCGCCAGCAGCGGCGTGCCGAGCAGCGCGCGCACCTGCTCGCGCGTCATGCCGACCTGCAGTTGTGCGGCTTTCTCCTGCGACACGAAGTTGCCCTGCACGACGGTGATCCGATAGGGCGTGATGCTCTGCGCGATACGCTGCGTCACGCTGTCGTACGACGAACAACCAGCCAGCGCCGCAATGGCGGCGGCAGCGATGATGGCACTCCGCATGCGACTCCTCTGAAAGTGCGAAAGCGATTCTGGGATCATTTCCTTCACCATGCTGGCCCGCGTCGCAGGCCGCGCGTGTATCTGGAACGGCGAAAAGCCGGTAACATTGAAGCCCTGCATTGTACTCTAGGGATGCCTAGCCATGACCAATCCGACGGATCTCAAGAATATCGGGCTAAAGGCCACCCTACCGCGCCTCAAGATTCTCGAGATCTTCCAGCAAAGCCCCGTACGCCACCTGACGGCCGAAGACGTCTACCGCAACCTGCTCAACGAGCAGCTCGACATCGGGCTGGCCACCGTCTACCGCGTGCTTACCCAGTTCGAGCAGGCCGGCCTGCTCACACGGAGCAACTTCGAATCCGGCAAGGCCGTGTTCGAACTGAACGAAGGCTCGCACCACGATCACCTCGTGTGCCTCGATTGCGGCCGCGTCGAGGAATTCTTCGACGCCGAGATCGAAGGCCGCCAGCAGGCGATCGCGAAGGAGCGCGGCTTCCGGCTCCAGGAGCACTCGCTCGCGATGTACGGTTCCTGCACGACCGAGAACTGCCCGCACCGCAAGCACTGAATCGCGCCACCCGCGCACGAAGCACGGCCCGGCCGGCATTTCGCCGCCCGGGCCGTGTTCTTTTCGGGATCGCGCCGCGCGTCGCGCGCGGACCGGTTCGGAACGCTTACGAACGCCCTTCGGCGATTTCACGCAGCCCGCGACCGGAACCCGACCCCGGCTGCGCGCCGCATCAGGTCGTGCTCGCGCAGGCCGGCTCGAATTCGAGCGCCCACGCGCGGTCGAGCGGGATCTCGTCGCAGTTCGGCTGCGGGCCGCCGCGATCGACGATCACGAAATCGCTGACCGCGTCGAGCGCGAGCAGCGGATGGTGCCAGACGCCCTTCGCATAGTTCACGCCCTGCCAGCCAACGGCCAGGAACGCGCGCATCGCGTCGGGCCGGAATTCGCCGGCCGGCGCGACGACGATCGCGTAGCGCGACACGGCAGCAAGCGGGATGAACGCCTGGCTGCCGTGCGGATGGCGCTCCATCAGCGTGACCGCGACCGGCAGCGCGCGCGGCTGCGCGCGAAACACGCTGACGAGCGGCCGGCCGCCGTCCGCGCAAACGTCGATCGTCGCGAGATCGTGGAAGCGCTCGGTCGTGCCGCCGTTGATCGGGAAATGCCGTGCGCCTTCGAGCGCGATCACGTCGCCGAACGGCGCGAACGCTTCGCGGGTCAGACGCTCGACGCGCAGGATATGGGGTCCGCTCATGCCGTTGCCCTCCTTCAAGCCGGCTCGCCCCACAGACGCAGGCGCGACACGCCGCCGTCCGGGAAGATGTTGAAACGCACGTGCGTGACGGGGCCGAGCGCCGCGAGCTGGTCGAACGCATGCACATGGTCCATCGACAGCTTCTGCTCGCCGAGCAGTTCAGCCCAGAACATCGCCTGCGTGACCAGCGAATCGTCGGTGCCGCCCGCGACCCGCGCGGCCTGCAGCGAGCAGCGGTCGGGGAAGTTGCCCTTGAAGAACGCCGTATCGACCTCGACGCGCCGGATGATGCCCGGCCGCGCGAGCGCGACGATCGCCCAGTCGTTGCCGGGCTCGCGGCGGCGCCGCGTTTCCCAGCCGTCGCCCATGTTCGCGCCGCGCCCCGGCATCAGCATCTGCGATGCCGGACCGAAGTGCTGGTTGTTCGCGGCCACCAGATAACCGCCGTTCTCGATCGCCGCGAGATCGACGAGTTCGCCGGCCGGCACGTGGCGCCAGTCGCGCTGCGGCTGGCCGTACACGCGCAGCCGCGCGAGCCCGCCGTCCGGATACAGGTTCACGCGCAGGTGCGTGACCGGCTGCGCGTCGTCGACGCTCACGTAGTGATGCGAATTGCCCTGCAGCGTCGTCGCGGGGACGATCGTGCGCCACTCGGCGTCGTCGGGCGGCGTGTCGCCTTCGGCGTTGCACGCCTCGATCGACGCGGCCGGCGGGAAATTGCCGGTGAAGTGGCTCGTGTCGAGATCGACGCCGAAAATCACGCCCGGCCGCGCGAGGCGGACCACGCAGAAGTCGTGGCCGGTCGTGCGCTTGCGGCGCGTTTCCCAGCCGTCCATCCATTTGCCGTGGTCGTCGTACTTGCCGGGAATGAACACGGCCGGCTCGGGATTCAGCATGCGCTCCTTCGGCGCGAAGAATTCGTCACTCGCAAACAATGCCTGCGCACCGAGGCGCGGGTCGGCGAGGTTCATGTAACGCCGCGTAAACGCCGGCGCATTCGGATCGAGGATGGGGGCTGCCATGTCGTCTCCACAGTTTTGAAAAGCGCCGGCGCATCGAGGCGCCGGCCGCATGTCTTTCGATCGCGCGGGACTACCGGGACAGAGACTGCCCCGCGCGGCAGGTCGCGCTCAGAGCGCGTGGGCCTGGTCGCCGGCGACCGGCGCCGTGCTGCCTTCCTCTTCGGCCGGCACGTAGCGCAGCTCGCGGTTCAGCACGCGCGTCGCGCGGGCGCGGTCGATGTCGTTCTCCCATACTGCGACGACGACCGTTGCAACGCAGTTGCCGATCAGGTTGGTCAGCGCGCGGGCGATGCCGACGAACCAGTCGACCGGCAGGATCAGCACGAGGCCGAGCACCGGAATCGCCGGGATTGCCGACAGCGTCGCCGCGAGGATCACGATCGCCGAACCCGGGATGCCGTGCGCGCCCTTCGACGTGACCAGCGACACGAGCAGCACGACGATCAGGTCATGCGTCGACAGCGGCGTGTTGGTGGCCTGCGCGATGAACAGCACGGCGAGCGTCAGGTAGATCGAGAAGCCGTCGAGGTTGAACGAATAGCCGGTCGGGATCACGAGGCCGACCGTCGAATCCTTGACGCCCATGTATTCGAGCTTGCGCATCACCTGCGGCAGCACCGCATCCGACGACGCCGTGCCGAGCACGATCGACAGTTCCTCGCGCAGGTAGCGGATCAGCTTGAACACCGAGAAGCCCGCGAGCCGCATCACGATGCCGAGCACGACCGTCACGAACACGAAGCAGCTCAGGTAGAACACCGCGACCAGGTAGCCGAGCTGCTTGAGCGACGAGACGCCGTACTTGCCGGTCGTGAACGCGATCGCGCCGAGCACGCCGAGCGGCGCGAGCTTGATGATGAAGCCGATGATCCGGAAGAACACGTGCGACAGTTCCTCGATCAGCGAGTTCACGCGCTGCGCCTTGTCGCCGAGCAGCGACAGCGCGGAGCCGAACAGCACCGCGAACACGAGGATCTGCAGGATGTCGCCCTTCGCGAACGCGTCGATCGCGGTCTCGGGGATGATCTTCATCAGGTAGCCGGCCGTGTCCTTCAGGCTTTCGGCGTTCTTCGCATACGACGCGAGCGACGACGCGTCGAGCGAGCGCAGGTCGATGTTCATCCCGACGCCCGGGCGCGTGAGCCACGCGAGCACGAGGCCGATGCCGAGCGCGAGCGTTGTCATGATCTCGAAGTAGATGACGGCCTTCAGGCCGACCCGGCCGACCTTCTTCAGGTCGCCCGCGTTCGCCATCCCGCTGACCACGACGCAGAACACGATCGGGCCGATGACCATCTTGATGAGCTTCAGGAAGCCGTCGCCGAGCGGTCGCAACGACTCGGCGAAATGCGGGAAGAACGCGCCGAGCGCGACCCCCAGGATCAATGCGACGACTACTCGGCCAAACAGCGAATTAAGGAATTTCGACACGGCGCTCTCCCGATCCAACGGTTGCAGTTTCGTCTGTTCATACTGGTAAGACCAGTGATGTTATGGTGGATAGTAGGAAGCCGATATAGTGGCGTCAAGGACGGACTAAATAGGGATTTCCCACCCCTCCACCGCCGTCCGGCGGCCCCGAAAGCGGGCCTGATCGTGGCTTTCCCGTAGTGCGCTCATGCACCGCGCATGGGCGGATTACAATACCGGTCAGACCGGCCATCGTTCACATCATGAAAAATGTTCCGCATACCGTGACCGACGCCGCCATCGCGACGATCCGCGACCGGATCGAGGCAGGCGTGTATCCGGTCGGCAGCCTGCTGCCGGCCCAGCGCCAGCTCTCCGAGGAGCTGGAGATCAGCCGTGCGTCGCTGCGCGAGGCGCTGTCGACGCTCGAGGCGCTCGGGATGCTGCGCATCCGCGCGGGCAAGGGCGTGTACGTCGAAAGCGCGCAGGCAACGGCCGCGCACGCGTGGCGGTTCGCCGAGCAGTCGTCGCCGCCCGACACGTACCAGATGCGCTATGCGCTCGAAGGGTTCGCCGCGCGGATGGCCGCGCACGTCGTCAGCGACGACGACATCGCGTGGTTCGAGGACAACCTCGCCGACCTGCACGTCGCGCTGACCGACAGCGCGCTCGACGAGGCGTCGCAGCTCGACTTCGACTTCCACATGCGGATCATTCATCTCGCCGGCAACGCGGCGATCGAATCGGTCCTGCGCAGCAGCGCCGACATCATGAAGGAAAGCCAGCGCATGCCGTTCTACCGGCGCGAACTGCTGCTGTCGACGTGGCACGAGCACCGCGCGATCGTCGATGCGCTGATCGCGCGCGATGCCGCCGCCGCGGGCACCGCGATCGAAACGCACATCGCGAACGCCGCGCAGCGCGCGGGCATCTTCTTCCCGACACCGGGCGCGTAACGCGCCCGGGCCACCGTCCGGTCGTACCGGTCAACCTCCCGACGGATCGCGATACGCGAGCGCGCGCTCGATGAACGCGCGCGCCGCGACGCTGCGGTACGCACCCTTGCGCGTCAGCAGCGCGGCCGTGCGCGTCGGCAGCGGCGGATCGATCTCCAGCGCGCACAGGTCGCCGCTCTCGCGCGCGACCGCGTCGGGCAGCACCGTCGCGAGCCGTCCGCACCGCACGAGTTCCAGCACCGCGCTGATCGTATTCGTCTCGATCGCGATCTTCGGCTGCGCGCCATGCTCGATGAAATACCGGTCGATGCTCTCGCGCGTCGCGAACGCGCGGCTGAGCAGCACCAGCGGCTCGCCGCCGAGCTCGGCCGGCGTCAGCGCGCGGCGACGCCGCGCGAGACGGTGCGTGCGGCCCGTCACGAGCGCAAGCGGTTCGTCCCACAGCGGCAGCGCGTCGATGTCCGGCGCGCGCGACGGCACGAACGCGAAGCCCGCGTCGAGCCGGTCGTCGGCGAGCAGCGCCTCGATGCGCTCCTGCGGCATCGCATCGATCGTCAGCGCGACGTTCGGAGATTCGGCATGAAACGCGTCGATCAGCGAGCCGCTCAGGTAGGCCGCGAAGGTCGGCATCATCGCGAGCCGCAGCGAACCGCTGCCGAGATCGGCGACGTCGTGCAGCGCGCGCTGCCCCGTATCGAGCTCATGCAGCGCGGCGCGCGCGTGGCGCGCATAGACCTCGCCGAATTCGGTGAGCTGCACCGCGCGGCCCGAGCGGTCGAACAACTGCACGCCGAGCGTTTCCTCGAGCTGGCGGACCTGCTGCGACAGCGTCGGTTGCGACACGTGCAGCGCGTCGGCCGCGCGCGTGAAACTGCGCTGCTCGGCGACGGCCAGGAAATAGCGGATGTGGCGGAGAAGCATCGCGGCCAATGTATTGGTTTAGCCAATGGATACCATAATGATCCAGTCTTGGACGCTATGGGTCGATTTCCGCATCATACGCACATCCGCTCCGGTGCATCGCACCTGTCGCCGCACCGGAACGGCACGCCCGGGCCCACCCTGCCGCCGCCCGCCGCGCGACGATCCGCCGCCCGCCCGACCCGGGCGCCGGCCGCGATCCGCCCGGCGCGCATCGGTTCATCGCCGATCCGTTGACGCCGGCCCCGATTTCCGTCACCCCGCGCAGCCGAAGGCCCCGTGCCGCCGGCCGGCGCCGCTGTTTTTCGCGACCATGGAACCGCATCACGACACCCATCCTCCCCTGACCCGCGGCATGACGCTGCTGTTCGCCTGCGCGTGCGGCATCGTCATCGGCAACATCTATTACGCGCAGCCGCTGCTCGCCGCGATCGCGCACGGCTTCGGGCGCGCGCCGACCGAGCTCGGCTATCTCGTCACGCTGACGCAGCTCGGCTATGCGGCGAGCCTGCTCTTGATCGTCCCGCTCGGCGACGCGGTCAACCGCCATACGCTGATCGTGCGGCTGCTGATGCTCAACGTCGTCGCGCTGGTCGCGGTCACGTTCAGCACGAACTTCACGATGTTCGTCGTCGCGAACGTCGCGGTCGGCTTCGTCACGTGCTCGACGCAGTTGCTCGTGCCGTTCGCGGCGTCGCTTGCCGACGCGCGCTCGCGCGGCCGCGCGGTCGGCACCGTGATGAGCGGCCTGTTGCTCGGCATCCTGCTTGCGCGCGTCGCGGCCGGCGCGATCGCCGACGGGTTCGGCTGGCGCGCGGTGTACGGCATCGCCGCGGCGATGGTGCTCGCGCTGACCGGCGTGCTCGCCGTGAAGCTGCCGAAGGATCGCCGCGACACGCGCATCGACTACGCGACGCTGATGAAGTCGCTCGTCGCGCTGGTGCGCGCGCAACCGCTGATCGCGCTGCGCTCCACCTACGGCGCGCTCGTGTTCGCGTGCTTCAGCCTGCTGTGGACGGGCCTCACGTTCCTGCTGAGCCAGCCGCCGTACAGCTATTCCGAAGGGCGGATCGGCCTGTTCGGGATCGTCGGCGCGGTGGGCGCGCTGGCGGCGACGTCAGCCGGCCGGCTGGTCGATCGCGGGCACGGCAACGCGGCGACAGGGCTGTTCGCGGCGGCCGTGCTGGCGTCGTTCGCGCTGATCGCGACCGGCGCGCACTCGCTCGCGGCGCTGATCGCGGGCATCCTGCTGCTCGACGTCGGCGTGCAGGGCATGCACATCTCGAACCAGAGCGTGATCTACGCGCTGGCCGGCAACGCACGCAGCCGCGTGACGACCATCTACCTGACGAGCTACTTCATCGGCGGCGCGTTCGGGTCGTTCGCGGCGAGCGTCGCGTACGGCATCGACGGCTGGCGCGGCGTGTGCGTTGCGGGCGCGGCGCTCTCGGGCGTGCTGATCGCGCTGTGGCTCGCATCGCAACGCGTCGGCACGCGGCAGGTCACGCAGTAATCCGTTTTTGCACCACGACGTAACAAGGCACGCCGCGCGAACCGCGGGCGTGCCTTTTTCAATGACGCGGGTGCCGGCGCACGCCGGCGGCGGACGATCAGGCGGACTCGTCCGCGAAATCGATCAGCACCTTCATCGCGCGCTGCCGATCGCCGGCCAGCTCGAACGCGAGGTTCGCGTCGCGCATCGGGAACACACGCGTGACGGCCGGCCGCAGGTCGACGCGCCCCGCGTTGATCAGTTGCACCGCGAGCGCGAATTCCGCGTGGAAGCGGAACGATCCGCAGATCGACAACTCCTTCGCGACCACGACGTTCTGCGGCAAGCTGACATCGCCGCCGAGCCCGAGCTGCACGACGACCCCACGCGGGCGCATCACGTCCAGCCCGTCGCGCAGCGCGCGCGCATTGCCCGAACACTCGATCATCACGTCGAACGTGCCCTTGTCGGCGCCGTAGCGCGCGACCCAGTCGGCATCGGCCGCCGCATTGATCGTGTGGTCGGCGCCGAGCGCGCGGGCCACGTCGAGCGGTGCTTCGACGACGTCGGTCGCGACGATCTCCGCCGCACCGTGCACGCGCGCCGCCGCCACCGCCAGCACGCCGATCGGCCCGCAGCCCGACACGAGCACGCGCTTGCCGATCAGCGGGCCCGCGCGCGACACCGCATGCAGCCCGACCGAGAACGGCTCGGCGAGCGCCGCGAGCGACAGCGGCACGTGATCGGCGACCTTCACGCACTGCGTCGCGTCGCACACGAGCGCGTTGCGAAACGCGCCCTGCACGTGCGGCATCCGCATCGCGCTGCCGTAGAAGCGCATGTCGAGACACTGGTTCGGCAAGCCTTCGAGGCAGTAGCGGCACGTACCGCACGGCCGGCTCGGATTGACCGCGACGCGGTCGCCGATCTTCACCGACGTCACGTCCGGCGCAACCGCCGCGACAGTGCCGGCAACCTCGTGGCCGAGCACCATCGGCTGCTGCAGCCGGATCGCGCCGAAGCCGCCGTGCCGGAAGTAATGCAGGTCGGATCCGCAGATGCCGCCCATCGCGACATCGACGCGCACCTGGCCCGGGCCGATCTCGCCCGCGTCCTGCTCTTCGATCCGCAGGTCGTTCGGCCCGTGGATCACGACACACATGCAACGCATACGCATGACAGCCTCCTCAGACGACCGGCGTGAGCAGCGGCTCGCCGGCGAAGTGCGCGGCGAGGTTGTCGCGCACGAGCCAGCCCATCGCCTGGCGCGTCTCGATCGTCCCGCTCGCATGGTGCGGCTGCAGCAGCACGTTCGGCAACGCGAGGAAACGCGGGTCGATGCGCGGTTCGTTCCAGAATACGTCGAGCGCGGCACCGGCGATCGCGCCGCGCTCGAGCGCGTCGAGCAGCGCGGGTTCGTCGACGGTCGTGCCGCGCGACACGTTCACGAGATAGCCGTGCGGGCCGAGCGCGTCGAGCGCGCGCGCATCGACGAGCCCTCGCGTCGACGACCCGCCCGCGAGCGTGACGATCAGCAGGTCGCACCAGCCGGCCAGCTCGGCCAGGTCGCCGAAGAAGCGGTGCGGGCTGTCCGCGCGCGGCGCGACGTCGAAGTAGCCGAGTTCGACGTCGAAGCCGGACAGCCGGCGCGCGAGTGTCGAACCGATCCGGCCGAAGCCGACCACGCCGACGCGCTTGCCGTAGAGCCGCGTGACGAGCGGCATGTCGCCGTCGTGCCATGCGCCGGAACGCACATACGCGTCGCCGGCGCCGATCCGGCGCATCATCGCGAGCGCGAGCCCGACGCCAAGATCGGCGACATCGCCGGTCAGCACGTCGGGCGTGTTCGTCACGCGGATGCCGCGCTCGCGCGCCGCGGCGAGATCGATCGCATCGGTGCCGACGCCATAGCAGGAGATGATCTCGAGCTTCGGCAGCGCGGCGATCAGCGCCGCATCGGCGCCGAGATCGCCGCGCGTCGCGATCGCGCGCACGCCGGCGCCCTGTTCGGCGAGGAACGCCGCGCGGTCGGCGGCCTCCCACAGCCGGTGTACGTCGTAGCCGGCCGACAGCCAGGCGTCGTCCCACGGCTGGTAAGGGCCCGTCATCAGCAGTTCGGGCCGCTGGGTCGATTCGTGCGCCATTTGCGCTTGCTCCTGTCGAAGTGAGTTGAATGCGAAAGCGTGCCGGGCCGCATCAGCCGCCCGGCCCGTTCATGCGTGCCGCGCGAGCGGATCGGTGTCCGGTGCCGGCAACGCCTGTGCCGCGTCGAGCGGGTCGTCGAGATCGCGGTTCAGCGTTTCGGGCATCCGCGACGTCGTGAACAACGTGATCATCGTCAGCAACGCCAGATATGCGGCAATCGGCACCCATGCACGCACGCCGGCCGCATGGTCGCCGCCGTGCAGCGCGATCACGGTCGCGATGATCGTTGCGCCGACGAGCGGCGCGATCCCGCCCGCGAGCACGGCCGACACTTCACGCGAGAACGACACGCCCATGTAGCGATGGCGCGCGCCGAACAGCTCGGGCAGCAGCGCGGCCTGCGCGCCGAGCATCCCCCAGTTCGCGAAGCCCTGCGCGACCGAGATCGCGATGACGCTCGCGACCACGTTCCCCTGGCTGAAGATCCACCACACCGGGAACGCGAGCGCGAGTTGCAACCACGCGAACGCGCGATACACGCGCACGCGGCCGAAGCGGTCGCTGAGCCGGCCCGCCAGCGGCACCGTGCATGCGCCGACGGTCGCCGCGCACACCAGCGCGAGCGCGCCGATCGGCCCCTTCATCCCGATCACGCCCGCGAGATAGCTGACGGCGAGCGCCTGGTAGATCGACGAGCCGCCGTTCTCGGCCATCCGCAAGCCGATGCCGATCAGCAGCGAGCGCTTCGAATGCTGCACGGCGCTCTTCAGCGGATTCGCCGACACCTGCGCGCGCTTCTCGAGCCGCACGAAGGTCGGCGACTCGTGCAGCCGCACGCGCATGTAGAGCCCGACCGCGACGATCACCGCACTGAACAGGAACGGCACGCGCCAGCCCCAGCCGTCCGTGACGCGATCGAGGTTCGCGAGCAGCAGGAAATAGACGGCGGCCGCGAGCACCGTGCCGAGCTGGATGCCGAGAAACGGCAGCGACGCATAGAAGCCGCGCTTGGCCGGCGGCGCGTATTCGGTCATCAGCACCGCGGCACCGGCCTGCTCCGCGCCGGCGCCGAGGCCCTGCAGGATGCGCAACAGCACGAGCAGCGCGGGGGCCCAGTAGCCGGCCGTCGCGAAGGTCGGCAGCACGCCGATCAGCGTGCTCGCGACGCCCATCAGCAGCACCGTCGCGGTCAGCACGAACTTGCGGCCGATCCGGTCGCCGAGCACGCCGAACACGACGCCGCCGAGCGGGCGCACGGCGAAGCCGACGAAGTAGGTGCCGAAGCTCGCGATCAGCCGCATCTCCGCGGTTTGCCCGGGAAAGAACAGCGGCCCGAACACCAGCGCCGACGCGAGCGTGTACAACGCGAAATCGTAGTATTCGAGCGCGCTGCCGAGCGAGCAGGTCCACGCCGCGCGGTTGAGCTGCTTCGTGTCGACACCGCGGCGCTCGACGGTCTCGCCCGGCATGCCGGACATTGCATCGTGCCGCGCGGGCGGCGGAGAAGTGCGATCCATCGTTGTCTCCTGTCTCCTGCTTCCGTTCCGGAACCGGGCTGCGCGACGCGCGCCGGGACATCGGCCCGCTCGTGCGGCGGGCTCTTCTGGGAATTCGGATGCCGGCCGCAGCCGGCGCAACGGCACTCCGCGCACGGCGCGGGCGCGCCGCCGCTCAGACGGCGCTGGTCAGCCCGCCGTCGACGAACAGCGTCTGGCCGTTCACGAAATCGGACGCGGCCGACGCGAGGAAGATCGCTGCGCCGCACAGCTCGTCGACGTGCCCCCAGCGGCCGGCCGGCGTGCGCTTGCACAGCCAGTCCGAGAACGCCGCGTCGTCGACCAGCGCACGATTGAGTTCGGTCTCGAAATAACCGGGCGCGAGGCCGTTGGCCTGGATGCCGTAGCGTGCCCAGTCGGCACACATCCCTTTCGTCAGCATCCGCACCGCGCCCTTCGTCGCCGCGTACGGCGCGATCGTCGGCCGCGCGAGCTCGCTCTGCACCGAGCAGATGTTGATGATCTTCCCGTGGCCGCGCGCGATCATGTGACGCGCGACGGCCTGCGCAACGTTGAACACGCCGTCGAGATTCACGCGCATCAGCGCATGCCAGTCGTCGGGGTCGAATGCATCGAGCGGCGCGCGGCGCTGGATGCCCGCGTTGTTCACGAGGATGTCGATCGCGCCGACGCGCGCCTCGAAATCGTCGATCGCCGCGCGCACCTGCGCGTGCTCGGTGACGTCGAACACCGCATGGTCGGCCGCGAAGCCTTCGTCGCGGAAACGGCGCGCGAGCGTCGCGGCCTTCTCTTCATTGCGATCGTTGATGACGATCGCCGCACCGGCCTCCGCGAGCCCGCGGGCGAGCGTCAGCCCGATCCCGCGTCCGGAACCCGTGATCAGTGCGCGGCGGCCGTCAAGGCGGAACCTGTCAAGCGCGTTGGTCATGCATGCCTCCTCGTGCCAGTGGAGCCGGCTGCCCGTCGCGACCGGTCTCTCGTTGACGGTATCTTCGGCTTCCGGCCGGGCACCGCGCCAATGGTCTTTTTTGATCCGGTTATCATGAAATCTGATTACCCCCTCTCCTGCCCACCGCCCATGGAACTCAAGCAATTGCGCGCCTTCGTCACGCTCGCGGAAGAGCTGCATTTCGGGCGCGCGGCGCAGCGCCTGTTCATCGTGCAGCCCGCGCTGAGCATGCAGATCAAGGCGCTCGAGCAAGAGCTCGGCGCGCGCCTGTTCGAGCGCGACCGGCACAAGGTCGAACTGAGCGATACGGGGCGAGTGTTCCTGCCGGAAGCGCGCGCGACGCTGCAGCAGGCCGCGCGCGCGGAACAGATGGCGCGGCTGTCGGGCCGCGGCGAGATCGGCACGTTGCGGATCGCGTTCGTGTCGTCGGTGCTGCCCACGTTGCTGCCGGCCGTGCTGCGCACGATGCGCGAGCGCTATCCGCTGATCGCGCTCGAACTGAAGGACATGCCGACGCCCGACCAGATCGCCGCGCTGCGCGACCGGCGGATCGATTTCGGGATGATCCGGCTGCCGGCCACGTATGCGGGCATCGACACGCGCGTGGTACTCGAGGAAGGCTTCGTCGTCGCGCTGCCGCTCGACCATCCGCTTGCCGCGCACGACACGATCCCGCCGGCCGCGCTGCGCGGCCAGCCCGCGTTCGTGCTGGCGCGCCGCTACGCGCCCGGCTTTCACGACGACATGCTGCTCGCGCTGAGCCGCGCGGGCACGACACTCGAAATCGCGCAGGAGTTCGGGGAATTCACGACGATGCTCGCGCTCGTCGCGGCGGGGATGGGCATCGGGCTGATCCCGGCGGAGGCCGCGAGCGCGCTGCCGCCGAACGTGCTCGCACGGCCGCTCGACCTGGCCGGCCACCGGAGCGGCATCGGCCTCGCGTGGACCGACCTCGACAGCCCGCTGAAGCGCGCGTTCGTCGCCGCGCTCGAACAGGTGACGGCGGCGCGGTAACGACGCATTCCGGGCAATAAAAAAGCCCGGCCGAAAAACCGGGCCGGGCTCGTTCGCCGCGCGTGCCGCGTTGCCGCGGCCGCGCAACGTGCGGGATTACTTCGCGTTCGCGAATGCGACAGCCGTATCCAGCATGCGGTTCGAGAAACCCCACTCGTTGTCGTACCAGCTCGACACCTTGACGAGGCGGCCCGACACCTTGGTCAGCGTCGCGTCGAACGTCGACGAAGCCGGGTTGTGGTTGAAGTCGATCGACACCAGCGGTGCATCGTTGTAGCCGAGGATGCCCTTCAGCGCGCCTTCCGATGCTTCCTTCATGATCGCGTTGACTTCCTCGACCGTCGTGTCGCGCTTGGCGATGAACGACAGGTCGACGATCGACACGTTGATGGTCGGGACGCGGATCGCGTAGCCGTCGAGCTTGCCGTTCAGTTCCGGCAGCACGAGGCCGACGGCCGAAGCAGCGCCCGTCTTCGTCGGGATCTGGCTGTGCGTGGCCGAACGCGCGCGGCGCAGGTCTTCGTGATAGACGTCCGTCAGAACCTGGTCGTTCGTGTACGCGTGGATCGTCGTCATCAGGCCCGTTTCGAGGCCGATCTTGTCGTTCAGCGGCTTGACGAGCGGCGCGAGGCAGTTCGTCGTGCACGATGCGTTCGAGATCACGGTGTGCTCGGCCTTCAGCACGTCGTGGTTCACGCCGTAGACGATCGTCGCGTCGACGTCCTTGCCGCCCGGCGCCGAGATGATCACCTTCTTCGCGCCGCCCTTCAGGTGCGCGCTCGCCTTTTCCTTGGTCGTGAAGAAGCCCGTGCACTCCATCACGACGTCGACGCCGAGTTCGCCCCACGGCAGTTCTGCCGGGTTGCGGTTCGCCAGCACGCGGATCTTGTCGCCGTTCACGACGAGGTAGTCGCCGTCGACCGACACTTCGCCCGGGAACTTGCCGTGCGCGGTGTCGTACTGGGTCAGGTGCGCGTTGGTCTTCGCATCGCCCAGGTCGTTGATCGCGACGATCTCGAGATCGTGCTTCTTGCCGTTTTCATAAAACGCGCGCAGCGTGTTGCGGCCGATACGGCCGTAGCCGTTGATTGCGACGCGAATCGTCATGGTCTATCTCCTGATGGCTGAAAAAATTCGTTTCGTGCAGCTTCACGGTGCGACGCGCGCGACGGGTGGCGCGCGTCGCGAATGCTTTTAGGCCAGCACGGCCTTCGCGGTCTCGACGACGTGCTCGACGGTGAAGCCGAAGTACTTGAACAGCACGCCGGCCGGCGCCGACTCACCGAACGTGTCGATCCCGACGACGCCGCCTTCGAGGCCGACGTACTTGTGCCAGAAGCTCGTCACGCCCGCTTCGATCGCGACGCGGCGCACGCCGTGCGGCAGCACGCGTTCGCGGTATTCGGCGTCCTGGCGGTCGAACACGTTGGTCGACGGCATCGACACGACGCGCGCCGCGATGCCCTGCTGCGCGAGCGGCTCGACGGCCTTCATCGCGAGCTCGACTTCCGAACCCGTCGCGATCAGGATGATCTTGCGCGCGACGATTTCTTCGTCCCAGTCCTTCAGCACGTAGCCGCCCTTCTCGACGTTGGCGATCTGCGCGTCGGTACGCGGGTTGAACGCAAGGTTCTGGCGGCTGAAGATCAGGCTCGACGGACGATCCGCAGCAACCGCGTGCGTCCAGGCAACGGCCGTCTCGACCGTGTCGGCCGGACGCCACACGTCATGGTTCGGGATCAGGCGCAGGCTCGACACGTGCTCGATCGACTGGTGCGTCGGGCCATCTTCGCCGAGGCCGATCGAATCGTGCGTGAACACGAAGATCGACGGCACCTTCATCAGCGCGGCCACGCGCAGCGCGTTGCGGCTGTAGTCGGAGAACGTCAGGAACGTGCCGCCGAACGGCTTGTGGCCGCCGTGCAGCGCGAGGCCGTTGATCGCGGCGCTCATGCCGAATTCGCGCACGCCGTAGTTGATGTGGTTGCCCAGCACGACGCCCGCGCCTTCCGGATTCGCGCGGACAGCCTTCGACGCCTTCCAGTTGGTCAGGTTCGAGCCGGTCAGGTCGGCCGAGCCGCCGAGCAGCTCGGGCAGCGCGGCGGCCAGCCCTTCGATCGCCTGTTGCGACGCCTTGCGGGTCGCGACCGTCTCGGCGCGCTCGTTCGCGCCGGCGATGATCGCCGCAGCCTTCCGGGCCCAGTCGGCCGGCAGCTTGTTGGCCATCCGGCGCTCGAATTCGGCGGCTTCTGCCGGGAACTTGGCGCGATATTGCGCGAACGTCGCGTCCCAGTCGGACTCGGCGCGCTTGCCGGCTTCCTTCGCGTCCCAGGCCGCATAGACTTCCTGCGGAATCACGAACGGCTCCCATTTCCAGCCGAGCGCTTCGCGCGTCTTCGCGATTTCTTCCGCGCCGAGCGCCGCGCCGTGCACGTCGTGGCCGCCGGCCTTGGTGGCCGCGCCCTTGCCGATCACCGTCTTGCAGCAGATCAGCGTCGGCTTGTCCGACAGCTTCGCCTTCGCGATCGCCGCGTCGACCGCGTCGACGTCATGGCCGTTCACGTTCGGGATCACGTTCCAGCCGTACGCTTCGAAGCGCTTCGGCGTGTCGTCGTGGAACCAGTTCACGACGTCGCCGTCGATCGAGATGCCGTTGTCGTCGTACAGCGCGATCAGCTTGTTCAGCTTCAGCGTGCCCGCGAGCGAGCAGGCTTCGTGCGAGATGCCTTCCATCAGGCAGCCGTCGCCGAGGAACACGTACGTGTGGTGATCGACGATCTTCGCGCCGTCACGGTTGAACTCGTCGGCCATCAGCGCTTCGCCGAGCGCCATGCCGACCGCGTTCGCGAGACCCTGGCCGAGCGGGCCGGTGGTCGTCTCGACGCCCGGCGTGATCCCGTATTCCGGGTGGCCCGGTGTCTTCGAGTGCAGCTGGCGGAAGTTCTTCAGCTCTTCGATCGGCAGGTCGTAGCCGGTCAGGTGCAGCAGCGAGTACAGCAGCATCGAGCCATGGCCGTTCGACAGCACGAAGCGGTCGCGGTCTGCCCAGTGCGGGTTCGTCGGGTTGTGCTTCAGATGGCGCGACCAGAGCGCGACGCCGATTTCGGCCATGCCCATCGGCATGCCGGGGTGGCCGGAGTTCGCTTGCTGGACGGCGTCCATCGCGAGCGCACGGATCGCGTTGGCCATCAGGGTGGTAGAGGCGGGAGACGAAGTCGTCATGTCGAGTCCGGAGAACGAGTCGAGGAAACGGGGGCACGGCGGCATCCGGAAGCTCGAGCGTCAATCGTTCCCGGCGCGCGGTGCGGCGCCTGACGGACGCGAAGCGGACGGAGCCTACGGACGGGGCTGCAAAGCTCGTCATTTTAACAGATGGGCCGACATTTCCCTTGTCGGCGCGCGGTGTTCCGGCACGGTTTTCCGTCAAACCGTGCGCCTCCTATAATTCAGACGTCAGAACCGACTGCCCTTAGCGGCCCGCCCGTGAGCACCACGCTACTCTTTCACCCCACGCCCGATGCCACCTACGGCTTCCCGAATGCTCGGCGGCTCGCGCGCGTCGCGTCCCCGCACCAGCAGATCGAAGTCTGGGAAACCCCGCAGCTCGGCCGCCTGTTTACACTGGACGGCCGGCCGATGACGTCGGTCGGCGACGAGTACGTCTATCACGAGTGCATGACGCACCCGGCCGCGCTCGCGCATCCGTCGCCGAAGAAGGCGCTCGTGCTCGGCGGCGGCGACGGCGGCGCGGCCCGCCAGCTGCTCAAGTACGCGTGCATCGAACGGATCGTGATCGCGGAGCTCGACGACGAGGTGGTCGGCATGGCGCGCCGTTATCTCGACGATGTGCACCAGGGCGCGCTCGACGACCCCCGCGTCGAGGTCGTGATCGGCGACGCCGCGCATTTCGTCGACTCGACCGTCGAGCATTTCGATCTCGTCGTGTTCGACCTCACGCCGCCCGATTCGCCGGCGGCCGGCCTCTATACGCGCGCGTTCTACGCGCGGCTCAAGCGGATCCTCACGCCGTGCGGCGCGATCTCGATGCATCTCGGCTCGCCGGTGTTCCACGCGGCGCGCATCGCCGCGCTGCTCGACGACCTGCGCGCGAGCTTCGCGGTCGTCGATCCGTTGTCCGCGCACGTGCCGCTGTACGGCTCGCAGTGGCTGATGGTGATCGCGAGCGACACGCTCGATGCGGCCGCGCTGTTCGCGCACGACGTCGACGAACGGCTCGCCGCGCGCCGCGTCCAGGGCTTGCGCTACTACGACGCGCGGCTGCATGCGTCCCTCTTTGCCCTGCCGCACGCGCTGCGCGATACACTGGGCGTTCGCCGCTGAGCGTCAGGGCGGCCGCATCGCTGCGTTTTTCCTTCGAGGCTTTGCATGGTTCGCCGTGCGAAGAAGCGCAGGATCGGAACGCGCCGGACACCATACCGCCACGCTGAACGAACGCCGAAGCACCGGATCCGATGCAAGGCATCGGGTCCGGGTCAGTGCTGAAGCACCCACTCGGTCCGACATAGGCACCGCAGCGCCAATACTGCTCGACCGCAAAGCTTGGGGTCCGACATAAGCGCTGAAGCACCAACACTGTTCGACAGGAGATTTTCATGACCGATCCACGTCCAGCCGACGTGCCTTGGTTGACGCCGTATCTGGCCGTGCGCAATGCGCGCGCGGCCATCGATTTCTTCAAGGCCGCATTCGGCTTCGAGCTGCGCGACGTGCACGACGAAGACGGCGCAATCATGCACGTCGAGATGGCCTACCGCGGCCAGTTGATCGTGATGTTCGCGCCCGAAGGCGCGTTCGGCTCGACCGCGCTCACACCGAAGCGCGCGAACGCCACCGCGCCGCAATCGTTCTATCTGTATGTCGACGACGTCGACGCCATCTGGCAGCGCGCGCTCGACGCGGGCGCGAAATCGCTGAGCGCGCCGCAGGACCAGTTCTGGGGCGACCGGTTCGCGCAGATCGAGGATCTCGACGGCTACCGATGGGCGCTCGCACGCCACCTCGACGCATGAGCGGAACCGCCCTACACATGAACGAAGCCACCACCACCGCGGCCGTGCCGCGCTTTTTCGTCGACGCGGCCCTGCGCGCCGACGCCACGCTCGCGCTGCCGGCCGACGTCGCGCGCCACGCGCAGGTGCTGCGCCTGCAGCCCGGCGACGTGCTCGCGCTGTTCGACGGCACGGGCGGCCAGTACCGCGCACGGCTCGTCGAGATCGACAAGCGCAGCGCGCTCGCGCAGATCGACGCGTTCGAGCCGGCCGAGGCCGAGCCACCCTACCGCGTGACGCTCGCGCAAGGGATCGCCGGCGGCGACAAGATGGACTGGGTGATCGAAAAGGCCGTCGAGCTCGGCGTCGCGGCGGTCGTACCGCTGTCGACCGCACGCGGCGTCGTGAAACTGTCCGGCGAACGCGCGGACAAGCGCGTCGCGCACTGGCGCGGCGTCGTGCGCGCGTCGTGCGAACAGTGCGGGCGCAACCGTGTGCCCGACGTCGCGCCGGTACTCGGCTTCAACGCGTGGCTCGACGCGCTGCCGGCCGCGCCGGCCGACGGCGAACTGCGGCTGCTGCTGTCGCCGCGTGCGAGCATCCCGTTCGCGTCGCTGCCCGACGCGCCGCCCGCGGCACCCGTCATGCTGCTGATCGGGCCCGAAGGCGGGCTGTCGCCCGACGAGGAAAACGCGGCGCGCGCGCGCGGGTTCACCGCGCTGTCGCTCGGCCCGCGCGTGCTGCGCACCGAGACGGCCGGCGCGGCCGTGCTCGCGGCATTGGCTGCGCGCTGGGGCGGGTGGTGATGCGCGACCGGGCAGGCGCCGCGGTATGACGTCGACGCGCGGCGATGCGCGTCAGCGCGCCGCGTTCAACGGCTCGATGTCGATAAGGGATTTTGTTGGGCCGGCCGCACACACGCAAAAAAGCCCGCTCGAAGCGGGCTTTTCGCCGGCGCGACCGCGAACAGCCGCGGGCCGGGTCGCGCTTACGCGAACGAGTAGAACACGCGGAATGCGACCTTGCGCTCGGCCCAGAACTCGGCCGCCTCGCGGAACACGTCGAGCAGCGTCTCGCGCCCTTCCTTGTCGAATTTCTGCGCGATCGGCAGCCCTTCGAGGACGATCACGAAACCGGGCTGCGCGCCGGCCTTCGCGACGAGGTCGGTCAGGCAGTCGTACAGCGCGTCGTAGTTCTTCCCGAAGTGCTTCGGGAACAGGAACGACGTCGCGATCGTTTCCATCACTTCCTGTTTCGACTGCGCGGCGCCGCAATACGCGTACAGGAAGTGCTGGCCGAGCCGACCGGCTTCGTCGGCGAGATCCTGCACGCGGAACGCGCGGATCGACTGCACGAGATTGGGTCGCACGGTCGTGAAAATGCTCATAGGCTCCTCGTTCGATGAAAGCCCGGGCTCGGCTTCTTGTTGCGCCGACGCGCCGCCGGCCTGCGCCGCCGCGTTCAGTTGAATCACGCGCTGAAACAGATTGCCGTCGCCGGTCGCGAACAGTTCCGCCGCCGCCGCCGTATCGTGCGCGTAGATGGAGTCGCTCATGCCATTCATCCCGAAGTCATTCAACAATACGTTTAAAACTGTTGTAGTGGTCGCCCGTGTAATAACAGTTGTCGATCCGGCGCAATGGCCCGCCACAGACGATCCGGCGCGCGCCGCGATTGCGGGCACGCGGCGTCGGCACCGTGTACTCATGGTAGTAGCCGCGCTTCGCCTTCGGCAGGATCCGCTCGCGGTTGCCGAACACGACGCCGTCTTTCTCGTACGGATAGGGGCCGCCGGCGCCGATCAGGCCCAGCGTGGTCACGGCCTCGCGCGGAAGACCGGCGGTCGGGATCGTATCGAGCCCGCTCGCGGCCACGTCGGCCGAAACGGCCTCCCGTGCGTAAGCGGCGGAAACCAGACTGCCCGTCGGCGTGCCGACGATACCCATCGCGAACATCGCGAAGACGGACGCGAGCGCGCCGTTGCGGAGCCACTTGCGTGCCATGAACCAGGGTTCCCGCTGTTAAATCAAGTAGTTGACGACCAACAAAGGCGTTAGCGTAGCGTTATTGGCCGCGCGAATCAATGTCCGTTTGGGAATCGAAAGCCCGACGACGCGCGGATTTGCGTATTTTTTACCGAAATCACACTACATTTATCTTACATAGGATAAAATACGACCGGCATCTCTCGCATGGCAAGACCCTGCCTCCTTGCCACGCTCGCTACCCGGAGTGGAGAGATGCTGCTGTTGCTTTGAGGGAAGCGCGTTTGCGCCCTACCCGACGGCGTGCCCATTGCGGGCACGCCTCTTTTTGCTTTTGTTTACAATTTCGCCCGACGCGCCACGCCGGTTCGACCGGCCTGGCGCGTTCGTTTTTCTCAGCGCGCGGCGTTCACGTCGGCGACCAGCAGCGCCGCCATGTTGACGATCCGGCGAACGGTCGCCGATTCGGTCAGCACGTGTACCGGCTGGGCCGCGCCCAGCAGGATCGGCCCGATCGCGATGTTGTTGCCGGCGGCCGTCTTCAGCAGGTTGTACGAGATGTTCGCCGCGTCGATGTTCGGCAGGACCAGCAGGTTCGCGTCGCCTTCCAGCGTCGATTCCGGCAGGATTTCCTTGCGCAGCGCCGCGTCGAGCGCGACATCGCCGTGCATCTCGCCATCGACCTTCAACTCCGGCGCGCGCTCTTGCAGGATCGCGAGCGTATCGCGCATCTTCTGCGCCGAAGGCGCGTTGCTCGTGCCGAAATTCGAGTGCGACAACAGCGCGACCTTCGGCTCGATGCCGAAGCGACGCACTTCTTCCGCGGCCATGATCGTGATCTCGGCCAGTTGCTCCGGGGTCGGATCGACGTTCACGTGCGTGTCGACGAGGAAAATCTGGCGGCCCGGCAGCACGAGGCCGTTCATCGCCGCGTACACGCTGCAGCCGGGGCGCTTGCCGATCACCTGGTCGATGAAGTGCAGGTGGCGGTGCGTGGTGCTGATCGTGCCGCAGATCATCCCGTCCGCCTCGCCCCGCTTCACCAGCATCGCGCCGATCAGCGTCGTGCGGCGGCGCATCTCGACGCGCGCGAGCTGCTCGCTGATGCCCTTGCGCGCCATCAGCTTGTGGTACGTCTGCCAGAAGTCGCGGTAGCGCTCGTCGTGCTCGGTGTTGACGACCGTGAAGTCGACGCCCGGATTCAGCCGCAGGCCGTAGCGCTGGATACGGTGCTCGATCACGCTCGGACGGCCAATCAGGATCGGCGTCGCGAGCTTTTCGTCGACGATGATCTGAACGGCGCGCAACACGCGCTCTTCTTCGCCTTCCGCGAATACAACGCGCTTCTTCTCCGCCGGCGCGCTGCGCGCGAGCTGGAAGATCGGCTTCATCGTCGTGCCGCTGTGATACACGAACTGCTGGAGATGGACGCGGTACGCCTCCATGTCCTCGATCGGGCGCGTCGCGACACCGCCGTCCATCGCGGCCTGCGCGACGGCCGGCGCGATCTTCACGATCAGGCGCGGATCGAACGGCTTCGGAATCAGGTATTCGGGCCCGAACGACAGGTCCTGGATGCCGTACGCGGTCGCGACGATGTCGCTCTGCTCGTGCTGCGCAAGCTCGGCGATCGCATTGACGGCGGCGATCTCCATTTCACGCGTGATCGTCGTCGCGCCGACGTCGAGCGCGCCGCGGAAGATGAACGGGAAGCACAGGACGTTGTTGACCTGGTTCGGGTAGTCGGTGCGGCCCGTGGCCAGCACCGCGTCCGGGCGCACTTCGAGTGCGAGTTCCGGCAGGATTTCCGGCGTCGGATTCGCGAGCGCGAGGATCAGCGGGCGCTCGGCCATGCCCTTCACCATGTCCTGCTTCAGCACGCCCGCGGCCGACAGGCCGAGGAAGATGTCCGCGCCGTCGATCACTTCGGCCAGCGTGCGCGCTTCGGTTTCGCGTGCGAAACGCTCCTTGTCCGGGTCCATCAGTTCGGTGCGGCCCTTGTAGACCACGCCGGCCAGGTCGGTCACCAGGATGTTCTCGATCGGCAGGCCGATGTCGACCAGCAGGTCGAGGCACGCGAGCGCGGCCGCGCCCGCGCCGGACGCGACGAGCTTCACCTTCTTGATGTCCTTGCCGACGACCTTCAGGCCGTTCGTGACAGCCGCGGCCACGACGATCGCGGTGCCGTGCTGGTCGTCGTGAAACACCGGGATCTTCATCCGCTTGCGCGCTTCGCGCTCGACGATGAAGCAGTCCGGCGCCTTGATGTCTTCCAGGTTGATCCCGCCGAAGGTCGGCTCCAGCGCGGCGATCACGTCGACGAGCTTGTGCGGATCCGACTCGTTCAGCTCGATGTCGAACACGTCGATGCCGGCAAACTTCTTGAACAGTACGGCCTTGCCTTCCATCACCGGCTTCGACGCGAGCGGGCCGATGTTGCCGAGACCGAGCACCGCCGTGCCGTTCGTGACGACGCCGACCAGGTTGCTGCGCGCGGTGAAGCGCGCCGCGTTGAGCGGGTTCTCGACGATCTCCTCGCACGCATACGCCACGCCCGGCGAATACGCGAGCGCGAGGTCGCGCTGGTTGATCATCTGCTTGGTCGGGGCGATCGCGATCTTCCCGGGGGTCGGGAATTCGTGATAATCGAGCGCGGCTTCGCGGAGCTTGGCTTTGGAAGAGGCTTGGGTGGACATGTGTCTCGTGACGTGCGGATTAGAATAACTGTTCGACGGCATTGTAGCGCCAATCGAACGCCGCCAGACCGGCGATTCGGGTGCAACAGCCGCGACAAAAATGGGCCGAACGATGCAGGAACGCCGCCGTTCGCCTCGTACAATGCCGTTCCCTCAACCGTATCGGATCCGCCCGCCGTGCCAGCCGCCCTCTCCGAGTTTTCGCTGATCGATCGCTTCTTCGCGCGCCGCGCCGCACAGGGCGCACGCGCGTCGACACTCGGCATCGGCGACGATTGTGCGCTGATCGCGCCTCGATCCGGGAAATTGCTAGCCATTTCGACGGACATGCTGGTCGAAGGCCGCCACTTCTTCCCCGACGTCGCGCCCGACGCACTCGGCCACAAGACGCTCGCGGTCAACCTGTCCGACCTCGCGGCGATGGGCGCCGAGCCGCGCGCGTTCACGCTCGCGTGCGCGCTGCCGCGCGCCGACGCGGCGTGGCTCGAGGCATTCAGCAACGGGCTGTTCGCACTCGCCGAGCGGTTCGGCTGCGAGCTGATCGGCGGCGACACGACGAGCGGGCCGCTGAACCTGTGCGTGACCGTATTCGGCGAAGTCGCGCCCGATGCGGCGCTGCGGCGCGATGCCGCGCGCGACGGCGACGACGTCTGGGTATCCGGCACGCTCGGCGACGCGCGCGCCGGCCTCGGCGTTGCACGCGGCGAATGGGCGGCCGGAGTGAACGAAGCGGCCGCATTCCGGCGCGCGCTCGAGCGCCCCGAGCCGCGCATCGCGCTCGGTCTTGCGCTCGCGGGCGTCGCGCACGCGGCGCTCGATATCTCGGACGGCCTCGCCGGCGACCTGCAGCACATCCTCGCGCGCTCGAACGTGCACGCCGAGATCGACGCCGACGCGGTGCCGCGCTCGGCCGCGCTCGCAACGCTGCCGCCCGACGTGCAGCGCCGCTGCACGCTGGCAGGCGGCGACGACTACGAACTGGGCTTCACCGCGCCTGCCGCGGCCCGCGCGGCGGTCGAAGCGGCCGGCGCAATGGCCGGCGTGCCGGTCACGCGAATCGGTACAATACGCGCGTTGTCCGCGCCGTCGGAGCGGCCCGCGATCGCGTGGCGCGACGCCGCCGGCGCGCCTCTGGCTCTCACGTTGCACGGCTTCGACCACTTCCATGCAGACTGACCCGACGCCCGCGCACGCCGCGGCCGAGCCCGGCGCCGCACCGAACCCGAACACGCCGAAGCGCGCCAGCGCGCGCTTCATGCTGTCGCACCCGGCGCATATCGTGTCGCTCGGCTTCGGCAGCGGGCTTGCGCCGATCATGCCCGGCACGTTCGGCTCGCTGTTCGGCTGGCTCACGTTCGTCGGGCTCAGCCGCTACCTGACGGTGCCCGAATGGTGGGTGCTGATCGCGGCCGGTTTCGTGGCGGGCACGTGGATCACCGGTTTCACCGCGAGGAAGATGGGCACGTCCGACCCGGGCGCCGTCGTCTGGGACGAGATCGTCGCGATCTGGCTCGTGATGCTGTTCGTCACGCCTGCGACGTTCGTCGGCCAGTTGTGGGCGTTCGTCGCGTTCCGCTTCTTCGACATGCTCAAGCCGCCGCCGATCCGCTATTTCGAGCGCCGCCTGAAAGGCGGGCTCGGCATCATGGTCGACGACCTGGTCGCCGCGTTCATGACGCTGCTCGTGATCGCCCTGTGGCGCTCCGTCGTCGGCTGACCGATTTCCCGACTCCCGTTTCCCGACGCGCATGCCAACCGATTCCGTCGTCCATCAGCTTGCGATCCGCGCAGGCAACAAGCTGCGTGACGAGCACCTGACGCTCGCCACCGCCGAATCCTGCACCGGCGGCATGATCGCCGCGGCGATCACCGACATCTCCGGCAGCAGCCAGTGGTTCGAGCGCGGCTTCGTCACCTACTCGAACCAGGCCAAGATCGAGATGATCGGCGTGCCGCCCGACCTGATCGACAAGCACGGCGCCGTCAGCGAGCCCGTCGCGCGCGCGATGGCCGAAGGCGCGCTGCGCAACAGCCGCGCGCAGGTCGCGCTGTCCGTCACGGGCATCGCAGGCCCGGCAGGCGGCAGCGAGAAGAAGCCGGTCGGCACCGTGTCGTTCGGCTGGAGCAACCGGCTCCATACCGACGTCGAAACGCTCGTGTTCAAGGGCGACCGCGAACAGATCCGCACACAGGCGGCCGTGCATGCGCTGCGCGGGTTGCTGAAGCTGCTCGACGAACGCGAGCGCTGACCGGGCAGGCGGGCGAAGCGGAACGGGAAAGCGGCACGGGCCCGGCGGCGCGAGCCTGCCGGAGTCGGCCGCCCGGATGGGCGGCCGAAGCGTTTCAGCGATGCGCGTTGATCGTGTCGCGGGTCTTTTGCGCGGCGAGCGCCGCGGCTTCGGCGAAATCCTCGCCGTTGCTCGCGTACAGGATCGCGCGCGACGAGTTGATCATCATGCCCGTGCCGTCGGCCGTGCGGCCCGCGTTGACGGTTGCCTGCACGTCGCCGCCCTGCGCGCCGATGCCGGGGATCAGCAGCGGCATGTCGCCGACGATCCCGCGCACGATCTCGATTTCCTTCGGGAACGTCGCGCCGACCACGAGGCCGAGCTGGCCGTTCTTCGCGTTCCACTTGTTCGCCGCGAGATCCGCGACGACCTGGTACAGCGGCCGGCCGTTCGTGTCGAGGAACTGCAGGTCCGAACCGCCCGGGTTCGACGTGCGGCACAGCACGATCACGCCCTTGCCTTCGTGCTCGAAGTACGGCTCGACCGAGTCGTAGCCCATGTACGGGTTCACCGTGACCGCGTCCGCGCGATAGCGCTCGAACGCTTCGCGCGCATACTGCTCGGCCGTGCTGCCGATGTCGCCGCGCTTCGCGTCGAGGACCACGGGCAGGCCCGGATGCTGGAGGTGGATGTGCGCGATCAGCCGCTCGAGCTGGTCTTCCGCGCGATGCGCGGCGAAGTAGGCGATCTGCGGCTTGAACGCGCTCGCGTACTGCGCGGTCGCGTCGACGATCTGCCGGCAGAATTCGAAGATCGCGTCGGGCTGGCCGTCGAACTGCACGGGAAAACGCGACGGCTCGGGATCGAGGCCGACGCACAGCAGCGAATTCGTGCGCTGCCACGCGGCGCGCAGCGATTCAATGAAAGTAAGCGGGGAAGACATGGCGGGTACTCGCGGCAAACCGTTGGTAGACCGCGTATTTTACCCGCGTCGCCGGCGCGCCTCGCGTGTCGCGGCATTGCCGCGCGCATCGGCGCGCTCGACGGTGAACGCGAAACGCCGCGTGAGCCGCTCGCCCGGCGCGAGCAGCGTCATCCCGTGCGCGGTTGCGCCGCCCGGCAGGTTCACCGCATTGATCGGATGATCGACCGGCTCGAAGCAGAAGAAATCCTCGCCGGGCGGCGTATAGAGCACGTACGCGTCGGCGTCGGCCGCGACGGTCAGCGACAGCCCGCGGCGCGGCCAGCTTACCGTCGCGTGGCCGCCCCAGCCGGTGAACGCATGATTGACGAGCGCGGCCGGCAGCGGATACGCGACGCCGAACTGCTAGGCGGGCGGCACGCTCACGTGCCGCACCGGCAGGAAATCGGCGCCCGACAGCCACAGACCGCCGGCCGCCGCGGCCAGCTCGGTCACCGCGTCGCGCACGAGGAACGGATGCACGCCGAGCCCGAACGGCAGCCGGGCGCGCCCCGCGTTCTCGATCGTCAGCGCGATCGACAGCGTCGTGTCGTCGAGTTCGAACGACTGGATCGCGCGGAATGCATACGGCGCGCCGCCCGCGCGATCGAGCGACAACTGCAGCGTCGTGTCGGTCGCATCGTCCACCTGCCACGGCGCGAGCCAGCCGTCGCCGTGGATCGGCAGCGGCTCGTCGCGGCGATTGCGCGGCACCGCGACCTTGCGCCCGTCGCACTCGAAGCGCCCGTCGCCGATCCGGTTCGAATAAGGCAGCAGCGGATAACACGCGAGTTCGTTCGGGTCCGTCGCCGTCTCCGGATGCTCGCAGCGGCGAAACACCGGCACCAGCGCACCGTTGTCGCCGCGCCAGTCGAAGCGTGCGATGCCGCCGCCCAGGTGCGGCAGCACGTCGAGTCGCAGCGACGCATTCGACAGCGTGACGGCCGCCGCATGCGCGGCGCCGACGCCCTGCGCGAATGCGGCCGTCTGCGGGCCGGGGCTGACCGGCTGCGCGGCGGCGGCCAGGCGGGCGCGGCGCGACTGGCTGGTGGACGACGCTGCGCGCGAGGACGTGGCGGTCATGGTGAGCTCCTTTCCTTCGTCGAAGAAACGATGCAGGTCGGTGCGAACGGTCAGGCCCAGCCGCCGTCGACGATCACGTCCTGCGCGGTGATCATCCGGCTGTCGTCGGCCGCGAGGAACAGCGCCATCCGCGCGAGGTCGGCAGGCAGCAGTTCGGCGTCGAGGCACTGGCCGGCCTTGATCGCCGCGCGGCCCGCGTCGTCGAGCCACAGCCGGCGCTGCTTGTCGGTCATCACCCAGCCTGGCACCAGCGAATTCACGCGGATGCCGAACGGGCCGAGGTCGCGCGCGAGGCCGCGCGTCAGGCCCTGCACGGCGGCCTTCGCCATCACGTAGACGGGATAACCGCCGTTCTTCAGCATCCAGCTGATCGAGCCGAGATTGACGATCGCGCCGCCGCCCTGCTGCTTCATGTCGTCGATCACCGCCTGCGCGGCGAAGAACTGGTGGCGCAGGTTCACCGCGATGCCCGCGTCGAACGACTCGGGCGTCACGTCGCCGATCGCGTGGCGCGTGTCGTTCGCCGCGTTGTTCACGAGCACCGCGATCGCGCCGATGCGCGCGCGGATCGCGTCGATCGCGTGGCGCAGTGCGTCGACGTCGGTCAGGTCGCACTGGATGAACAGCGGCGCATGACGCACGTGCGGCGCGCGCGCGAGGCTGCCCGCCAGCGCGGCGCCGGCGGCCGCATCGAGGTCGACGAACGCGACGCGCGCGCCCTGCTGCGCGAAGTGCTCGACGAACGACGCGCCGATGCCGGTCGCGCCGCCCGTGATCAGCACCGCGCGATCCTCGAGGCTCGGGTACCGTGCATAGCGCGCAGGGCTCGCGGCACGCGGGTCGTGCGCGGAAGTGTCGATGGTCATGCGGGTTCGTCTCCGTGAAATCGGGTCAGTCGCGTACGCCGCGGTTCTTCAGCTGGTCGAGCAGCACGGCCGCGAGCAGGATCGCGCCGCGTACGAGGTACTGGTAGAACGCGTCGATGTTCAGCAGGTTCATCACGTTCTCGACGGTGCCCATGATCAGCACGCCGATCACGACGCCCGAGATCGTCGCGCGGCCGCCCATCAGCGACACGCCGCCGAGCACGCACGCGGAGATCACGTTCAGCTCGAAGCCCTGCGCGGCGTTCGGCTGGCCCGACGTGATGCGCGACGCGAGGATCACGCCCGCGAGTGCCGTCACCGCGCCCTGGATCAGGAAGATGTACACGCGCGTGCGTTCGACGTTGATCCCCGCGAGCCGCGACGCCTCGGGGTTGCCGCCGATCGCGAGCGTGTTGCGGCCGTACACGGTCTGGTTCAGCAGCACGCCGAACGCGATGAAGCACAGCAGCGTGACCCAGATCGGCAACGACACGCCGAACAGCGACAGCCCGCCGAGCGCGATGAACGTGTCCGACGACACGCCGACCGCCTGCCCCTTCGACACGATGAAGCCGAGCCCGCGCACGATCTCCATCGTCGCGAGCGTCGTGATCAGCGCGTTGATGCGCAGGTACGCGATCACCGCGCCGTTCACGAAGCCGATCGCGGCGCCGGCCGCGACCGCAGCAATGATCGCGACGAACGTGTTGTCGGTCGCGTTCAGCACCATCGCGCACAGCACGCCCGAGAACGCGACGGTCGAGCCGATCGACAGGTCGAAGTCGCGCGACGCGAGGCAGAACATCATCGTGCACGCGACCATGCCGATCTGCGAGATCGACAGCGCGAGGCCGAGCATGTTGTCGATCGAGAAGAAGTGATCGACCGTCAGCGACATCGTGATGAACATCACCGCGAAGATCGCGATGAGGCTGTATTCGGTCAGATGCTGCCACCACTTCTGGCGGTCGTTCTGCTGCGGAACCAGCGCATCGGCCGATGACTTCACGGCAGCGCTGGCGAGGTTTTCCCTGACTTGCATGATGGTGTCTCCTGCTCCTGCATCGCGCGGCCCACGCCGCGCCTGGTCGATTCGAATGTCGTGCGCCGCGTCAGGCCGCCTGGGCGGCGCTCGTCTGCGGCAGCGCGAGGTTCAGCACCGCGTGCTCGTTCGCCTGTTCGCGCGGCAGCTCGCCCGCGATCCGGCCTTCGCGCATCACGACGATGCGATCGGACACGCCGAGCACTTCCGGCAGCTCCGACGACACCATCACGATCGCGCAGCCGCGCTCCGCGAGCCGGTAGATCACGTCGTAGATCTCGTGCTTCGCGCCGACGTCGATCCCGCGTGTCGGCTCGTCGAGGATCACGACCTTCAGGTCGGGCTCCGCGAGCCAGCGCGACAGGATCGCCTTCTGCTGGTTGCCGCCGGACAGGAAGCGGATCTTCTGCCGCCGGTTCGGCGTCTTGATCTTCAGCCGCTGGATGAAGCGGTCGGCCGTTTCGCTTTCGGTCTTGCGGTCGATGAACAGCCCCGCGCGCAGCGAATGGCGGCGGCAACTGATGTTGATGTTCTCCGCGACCGACGCGATCGCGATGATCCCTTCTTCCTTGCGGTCCTCGGGGCACAGCACGATGCCGTGACGGATCGCGTCGCCGGTGCGCTTCACGTCGATGGGCTTGCCGTCGAGCGTCAGCACGCCCGCGCGCCGGCGGTCCGCGCCGTACACGAGCCGCATCAGTTCGCTGCGGCCCGCGCCGACCAGCCCGAAGAAGCCGACGATCTCGCCCGCGCGCACCGAGAAGCTCGCGGGTTCGCGCAGCGCAGCGCCGTCGACGCCTTCGGCGGAGAACCGCACGTCGCCGAGCGCGCGCGGCGCGTAATGGTAGATATCCGAAATCTCGCGCCCGACCATCTCGGCGACCAGCCGTTCGCGCGGCACGTCGGTAAGCGACGCGTGCGACGCGACCTTGCGACCGTCGCGAAAGATCGTGCATGCGTCGCACAGCCGGTAGATCTCGTCCATCCGGTGCGAGATGTAGATCAGTGCACGGCCCTGCGCGCGCAGGTCGTCGACGAGCTTGAACAGCACCTCGGTCTCGCGATGCGACAGCGAGCTCGTCGGTTCGTCGAGCGCGATCACGCGCGCGTTGCGCATCAGCGCCTTGCAGATCTCGACCATCTGCCGCTGCGCGATCGACAGCCGCCCGAGCTTCGCGTCGGGATCGAGATCGACGCCCATCGCCGCGAGCCGCTCGCGCACGTAGCGTTTCGCCTCGCGCTTTTTCACCCAGCCGAACGCGTTCGGCAGGCGGCCGAGCAGCAGGTTTTCCGCGACCGTCAGGTCGGGCACGTACTGCAGCTCCTGGTGAATCACCGCGATGCCGGCCGCGATCGACGCCGCCGCACTCGCGAACTGCACGGGCTGGCCGTCGACCAGCACGCTGCCCGCATCGGGCTGGTATTCGCCGCCGAGAATCTTCAGCAGCGTCGACTTGCCCGCGCCGTTCTCGCCCATCAGGCCATGCACCTCGCCCGCATGCACGTCGAACGAAATGCCGTCGAGTGCGCGCACGCCGGGAAATACCTTGCCGATATTGTCAAAACGCAGTGCCGCTGACACGTCGTCTCCCCACTTCCGGATCCATCGACCGCCGGCCGCCGCATCGCCGCGGCAGCCGGCGGGCCGTTTACTTCGACGCGAGCCCCATCTCCTCGCGCACCTTCGACACGTTGTCGCGCGTCGCGAGCATGCCCGTCGTCAGGGTCAGCGCCGGCGGTGCCTTGCCCTGCGTGATCCACGTGTACATCAGGTCCGAGGTTTCCTCGCCGTGGCGCTTCGGGCTGATGATCACGGTACCGTAGAAGCCCGTCGGCTGCGGCTTCTTGAACTCGCTCAACGCCGAGTCGGAACCGCCGATGCCGATGCCGATCATGTTGTCCGCCTTGAAGCCGCGTCCTTCCGCCGCGCGCACCGCGCCGAGCACGGCCTCGTCGTTCAGGCCGTACGCGACCCAGTGCTTGAACTGCGGGTTCTTCGTGAGCGCGATGTTCGCCGCGTTGAACGCGTTCTCGGTGTCGGTCTTCGCCTGCGGCGCCGCGATCACGTTCGCCTTCGGAAAGCCCGCGGCCACCAGCGCGTCGGTCGCGCCGCTCGTGCGGTCGTGCGCGGTCGGCAACTGCTCGTAGGTGATGTCGATCGCGCCGACGTCCTTCATGTCCCAGCCGCGCTTCTTGATCTCGGCCGCGATGCCGTCGCCGACCTGCTTGCCGATGTTGTACGCGGAAATCCCCATGTGCGGCACCGCTTCGATCGGCTTGCCCGCGCCGTCGACGAGGCGGTCGTCGACCGTCATCATCTTCAGGTTGTGCGACTTCGCCTTCGCGACGATGCCCGGCCCGAGCTTCACGTCGGGCGTGCAGATGATGAAGCCCTGCGCCTTCTGCGCGGACAGGTTGTCGATCGCGCTCATCACCTTCTCGCCCGACGGTGCGCCGATCTTCACGAGCGTGAAGCCCTTCTGTTTCGCCGCCGTCTCGGCGAACTTCCACTCGTCCTGGAACCACGGCTCTTCCGGCTGCTTCACCAGAAAGCCGATCTTGACCGGGTCGGCCGCGTGCGCAACCGGGCTCCCCATCACCACCGCGGCCGCGGCGGCCAGCGTTACGAACGTTCTGCGTTTCATCTCCAGTGTCTCCTTGTCTTCATCGAACAGGATGCAGCCGCTTGTTGGTTTCGACGCAGCGTGCGCGCGGCCGTCGCACGTGCGGTCTTTCGAATCGTTGCGTCAATCGTGATACAGCGCCGCGCGCCCGCCATCGACGGTAATGCACGCGGCATTGATGAACGGCGCCTCGTCGGACGCCAGGAACACGGCCGTCATCGCGACCTCGTCGGGCCGGCCGATCCGCTTCATCGGCTGCAGCGCGAGCGTCTCGGCGCGCGCGGCGGCCGGATCGGGCTGCGCATCCCACCAGTCGCGCGTGAGCTGCGTCTCGATGTAACCCGGCGCGATCGCGTTCACGCGCACGTTGCGCGCCGCGTATTCGATGCCGAGCGCGCGCGTGAGGCCCAGCACGCCGTGCTTCGCGACCGGGTACGGAAAGCAGCCCGGGATGATCCGGAACGCGTGCGTCGACGCGATGTTCACGATGCTGCCGCGGCCGCGCGCGACCATTCCCTCAAGCGCCGCGCGGCAGCCGTGCCACACGCCGTCGAGATCGACCGCGAAGCAGCGGCGCCAGTCTTCGTCGGTCATCGTCAGCGGATCGGCGAACACGTTGATGCCTGCGTTGTTCACGAGCACGTCGAGCGGGCCGAATGCCGCTTCGGTCTGCGCGAGCGCATCGCGCACCGCATCCTGACGCGCGACGTCCGCCTGCAGCGGCAGCACACGCGCGCCGTCGAGGTCGTGCGCAATCGCGGCGGCCGTGTGCTGCGCCTGCGGGAAGTCGAGATCGACGAGCGCGACGGCCGCGCCCTCGCGCGCAAACGCGCGGGCGATCGCGGCGCCGATTCCGCGGCCCGCGCCCGTCACCATCGCGACCTTGCCCGCGAGGCGGCCCATCATGCGGCTCCGCCGCGCGCGACGCGCAATCCGGCCTGGAATGCGCGCGCGTTTGCCGCGGTCGCGTCGGCCGCCTGGCCGGGCCGGTACAGCGCCGAGCCGAGCCCGAAGCCGTTCGCGCCGGCCGCGAGGAACGGCTGCATGTTGTCGGGCGAAACCCCGCCGACCGGGATCAGCGGCACCGCACGGTCGATCACCGCGCGCCATGCCTTCACGACCGTCACGCCGAGTTGCTCGGCCGGGAACATCTTCAGCACGTCGGCGCCGTTCGCGAGCGCCGAAAACGCTTCGGTCGGCGTCGCGACGCCCGGTGCGCTCGCGAGGCCGCGCTCGCGTGCGCGGCGGATCACGGCCGCGTCGCTGTGCGGCATCACGATCAGCGCGCCGCCCGCGTCCTGCACGCGATCGACATACTCGGCGCGCAGCACGGTGCCCGCGCCGACGATCGCGTCGTCGGGCAACGCGCGCCGCAGCGCCGCGATGCTGTCGAACGGATCCGGCGAATTGAGCGGCACCTCGACGATCCGGAAGCCGGCTTCGTACAGCGCATGGCCGTGGTCGGCCGCTTCGGCGGGCGCGATCCCGCGCAGGATCGCGATCAGCGGGCACGCGTCGAACGCGCGCATCAGTGCGGCGTGGGGCGTGTACGGGGCGGGTAACGTAAGGTCGGACGGCATCACGGGTTCCTCTGCAATCGGTTCATTGGTCGGCGAAGGCGGGCTCGCCGTCCGCGCGCACGAGCCCGGCGCGCGACGCGATCCGCCACAGGCCGCGCTCGGTTGCATGCGCGACAACCTGCGCATGCATGTGGCCGAATTCGTGGAGCGCATCGACGTAGCGCGCGCACAAACGGTCGTCGCCGATCAGCATCAGCGGCTGGTCCGCGAGCGCGATACCGCGCTCCGCCAGCATCGCGTCGAGCGCATTGAGTTCATGGCCGATCAGCAGGCCGGACAGATAGTCGCCCTGCGCATCGGGCGCGAGCCGGTCGGTCAGGCCGAGCGTGCGCGTGCTGAAGATCGTCGCGAGCAGCCCCGTGCGCTGCGCGCCGCGCGCGACCGACACGCCGCGCACGAACGCCGCGCGATCGGGCGACGCGCCCGCGCGCATCGTGCGGCCGAGGATCGTGTGGTCGCGCAGCACCGCGAACAGCTCGCCCGTCATGAACGTCTGGAAGCGCTCGATCAGCCCGTCCTTCACCCACGCCCATTTCGCATGCGTACCCGGCAGGCCGATCAGTACCCCTGAACGATCGGTGCCAAGCACGGGATCGCTCGCGAGTGCGCCGAATATCTGCGTTTCTTCGCCGCGCATCACGTCGGGCAATTCGCCCGTCGCGATCACGCCCGGTACGATCGATACCGTCGCGCCGCGCGACGTCGTCACCGCGATGAGGCCCGCGACGAGCGCGTCGGCGCCGGCCGGCACCGCGACGTACGGCGCCTCGCGCCAGCCCTGCGCGCTGCCGACCATCCCGGCGGCGAGCACCGGCAGGCCGGGCGTGCGGTCGAGCCAGTCGCCGCAGGCTTCCTCGAACACCGCGTCGAACGCGCGCGCGCCGCCGCCCGGCACATGCATGACGCCCGCCGCGCGGCTGCGCGTGTCGACGAGCGCGCCGTGCGCGTCGTACAGATAGGCGCGCAGCGACGTCGTGCCCCAGTCGAGCGCGATCAGCGACGGGGGGGCGGAGCTGGCATCCGGAACGGTCCGGGTCGAAGTCGTCATCGTTTGATCCTGCGGGTACCCTGCGGCGGGCTCCAGCCCAGTTCCGCGGAAATGGCTCGCGCTTCGCGCTGCACGAGCGGAATCAGTTCGTCCATCCGGTCATGCGGCATGTACGGAATCGTGCTCGCGACCGACACGGCCGCGACGACCGCGCCCGATGCGTCGCGGATCGGCGCGGCCACGCAGCGGATCGACGCCTCGTTCTCCTCGAGGTCGAACGTATAGCCGCCGGCCGCGTAATGAGCCATGCGCTGCAGGAACGCGCTCGTCTCCGGCCGGTTGTCGGGCTTGAAATTGACGCCGGCCAGCGCGCGCCGCGCGGCCTCGAACAGCGAGCGCCACAGGTCGGGATCGAGGTCGAGCATCATCGCCTTGCCGATGCCCGTCGATGCGAGCGGCATCCGGTGGCCGACGCGCGAGCGCATCTCGAGGCCGCGCGTGCCGGGAATCTTGTCGATGTACAGCACGTCGTCGCCGTCGCGCACGCCGAGGTGGATCGTGTCGAGCGTCGCTTCCGCGAGCGCTTCGAGATGCGGCCGCGCCACCGCGGTGAGCGGCATCTGCTCCAGCGCGATCGTGCCGAGCTCGATCAGCTTCGGGCCGAGCAGGTAGCCGCCCTGCACCTGGCGCAGGTAGCGCGCCTGCACGAGGCTGCTGACGAGGCGGTGCGTCGTGCTGCGCGTCGTGCCGAGCGCGGCGCCGATCGCGCGCATGTCGCGCGCGCCGTTCGCGATCGCCTCGAGGATCGCGAGGCCGCGCAGCAGCGTCTGCGTGCCGGCCTGCTGCGCGGCGAGATCGAGCGGCGTGCTGGTCGCGCCGATGCTGTCGGTTAGCGACGCATCGTCCGGCGTCGCGCGCCGGGCGTCGAGGGCAAGGGATACGGGCATCTTGGTCATGGAACGGGCTTCTTCAACGGAATCGGTGAAGCCGCTCGCGCGGCGCCGGAACTGCGTCCGGCGTCGCGACGAGGCGGCGGTCGATGCACCGAGTAAAGCGCCCGGCGAACTTCATGGAAGGTGTCTCCGTGTGCGTCGGGCGCCGCGCGATGCGTGGGTCCGAAGCTGTCGATGTGCTTCGGATTGTAGGAGCGCACGCACTCGCCTCCAATATTTGAATGCGTTGCCCAGATAATGAGAATTCAGGCGAAAGCCGCCCTGTGCGCGATGCGACGGCCGCGCCATGTGCACGGGGGCGGAACCCGCCGCGCAGCAGGTTCCGCCCCCGTTTGTTCACCCCGTGCCGCGGCTTACTGCTGGCTCGTGCTGCGTGCCTGCATGTAGCGCTGCACGTCGCCGAACGACACGCGGCCGCTGCCGCCCGAGTCGATCTGCCGGAAGTGGTTCGCGACATAGCCGAGCCCGGCCGCGCGCGCCTGCGCCTCGGTGATCGAACCCGTGCTCTGCGTATCGGCCGCGTCGAACTGCCGCGCGAGCTTGCGCACCACCTGCGCATGCAGCGCGGCGCCCGTCGTCTGCGTGCCGGCGGTCGGCTTGCGCGCGGCCGGCGGCACGTACGGATCGCCGAGCTGCGCCTGGCGCGCGCGCGCCGGTGCGACGGCGTCGCTCGCCTGCGCGAACGCGGATACGGATGTTGCGACGCCGGCGCAAGCGAGCGCCGCGGCAACGACGATGAAACGATTCTTCATATCAGGCTCCAGTCTGGAATGAGGTCGTCGACGGCCGGCGAGCGGCGCCACCGTGGGCGCCTGCCGCCGGCCCGGCGCAGCATCAGTGCGCGGCCGCGTTGTAGAAGGTCACGAGGTCGGCTTTCTCCTGCGGACGCGACGTATCGTCGAGGTAGACCATGTGTCCGCCCTGATAGTCCTTGATCGTCAGGTTCGGTTGCGTCCCGAGCCGCGCGAGGTCGAGCTCGGTCTGGTAGAACGGCGTCGCGATGTCGTGATACCCGTTCAGCGACAGCACCTTCAGCGACGGGTTCAGCGTCAGCGCCGCGGCCAGATCGGGGATCGTGTCGGGCATCGCGAGGCCGTCGTGCGTCCAGTCCCACGTGTTGATCGCATTGCTGCTCAACGAATAGGCCGACTGCGCGGTGTACTTCAGCTCGTTCGGCAGGTAGCTGCCGATCGTGTCGGTGAACGGCTTCGTGATGAACGAGCTCGACGGATCGCCGTCCGCCGCGAGCGGGCTCGACACGGGCACGTTCACGCGCGCATCGTAGCGGCCGATCAGCGTGCCCGGGATCAGCGACAGCTGGAAGCTGTTGTCGAAGAAGGTCGGGATCACGTTGAAGTTCGCGTTCCACAGCGCCTGCTTCGTGCCGGTCGAATTCGCCATCGTCGTGACGAGACTCGGCGGCGGCGGCGTATGGCTCGCCAGGTACGCGTTCACGGCCGGCGCGTAGCTGCCGGCCGTCAGCAGGCGCATCTGGTCCGCATACTGCGGCAGGCTCGACGGGTTCGGATTGTCGAGCTGGTAGTACGCGCCGACGGTGCCGTAGGACGGCACGAAGCCCGCGCAGCTCACCGGGCTCGACCCGTTGTTCGAATTGCCGACATAGTCGCTCGCCATGTCGCAGTTCGTGTTGTAGTTCAGGATCGACGACTGCAGCACGATGCCGGCAAGCTTCACGCCGGCCGTCTCGAGCAGGTTCGCGAGCACGTCGGTGCGCGGCGTGCCGTACGACTCGCCGAACAGGTATTTCGGCGAATCGTTGCGCTGGTTCACGGCCAGGTAGCGCGTCACGAAATCGCGGAACGCGCCGCCGTCCTGGTCGACGCCCCAGAACGTCTGGTTCGTGTTCGGCGCGATCGCTTCGGAGAAGCCGGTGCCGATCGCATCGACGAACACGAGGTCGGTCGTGTCGAGCAGGCTTTCCTGGTTGTCGACGAACGGGAACGTCGACGCGTTCGCGTTCGGGTCGCCGGTCTGGATCCGCCGCGGGCCGAACGAGCCGAGGTGCAGCCACACCGATGCCGAGCCGGGGCCGCCGTTGTACAGGAACGTGACGGGCCGCTTCGCCGCGGGTTGGTTGTCGGCCGTGTAGGCAACATAGAAGAACGACGCTTCGGGCGCGCCCGTCTGCGGATTGCGCGCGACGAGGTGGCCGGCCGTGGCCGTGTAGCGGATCGTCTTGCCGTTCAGTGTGATCTGGTGATGCGTGACGGCGGCCTTTTCAACCGCGGCGGATGCGTCGAGCGACGCGTTCGCGCTCGACGAATAACTGTTCGGATCGTTGTACGCCCTGTCCACCTGACTGGCGGGATCGGCTGAGCTGTCGGCGCTCGCAGCAGCGGACGATGTCACGTCGTCGTTGCAGGCCGTCAGAATCAGCGAAGAAAAAACCACCCCCAACAACAGCTTCGCTTTGCTCGCTGGCATCGTTGCTTTCCTTCTCTCGGATGTTTTTTGTGTCGAGCAGCCGGATAAGCCGCCCCCCGCCTCGATTGCGGCCGATAAGCCGAGGCGCTGGCCAATATACGCGAGCCCGTCAGCTTTGAAAAATTTTGAAATATTTGGCCGGCGGCGGGTGCAGCGCACACCTTTCAGGAATGCTTCGATTCGCGAAACGTTGCATTTCACGTTGCTTTCAGCGTCTTTCGCGTTTACCCGGGAATACTAAAAGAGCGCGGATTTCGCGCCATATCGGCAAACAAAATCGTGCGGTCACCAGGATTGCTCAGCAAAGCGAAATAGACGAATTCGTCTAAAGGGTGTGGCCCGAAATGCGCGCGACACGAATGCGCTGCAGCGCACAAACGGCGCATAGGCGGCAGAACGGACAATGCGACGGCGCGGGCGTGCCGTTCACTCCGATTGCGGCAGCGCGGCCGCGCCCATCCGGCGGGCGATGATTGCCGCGCGCTGCGCCTGGTAGGCCGACCCGCGATGCGCGTCGAACCAGCGCGGCTTCGGCAGCATCACCGCGAGACGCGCCGACTGCCACGCGCCGAGCCGGCTCGCGGGAATCCTGTAGTAATAGCGCGCGGCCGCTTCGGCGCCGTACACGCCGCGGCCCCATTCGACGGAATTCAGGTAGATCTCGAAGATCCGCTCCTTGTCGAGCACCGTTTCGAGCATCCACGTGATGATGAGCTCCTGCCCCTTGCGGATGTAGCTCTTCTCGCGCGACAGGAACAGGTTGCGCGCGAGTTGCTGCGTGATCGTCGAACCGCCCGCGACGATCCGGCCGCGTGCCTTGTTCTTCTCCCACGCCTGCAGGATCGCGTCGACGTCGTAGCCGTTGTTGGTCGCGAAGGTCGAGTCTTCGGATGCGATCAGCGCGCGCTTCAGGTTGCGCGAGATCTGGTCGTACGGCACCCACTGGTGCTGGATCTGCGCGGGCGGCGTGTCGCGCGACAGCCACCATGCGTCGGTGCGCATGAACGCGGTCGAGCCCGGGTTCACGAACGACCAAAGCGCGATCTGCGCGAGATAGAACAGTTGCGTCGCGAGCCACGCGCCCGCGAACACCGCACCCGCGTAGACGATCCAGCGGGCCGGGCTCACCGTCCGCGTGCGCTGCGTGCCGCTTACCGCCACCACGTGCCGCGCCCCGTTCAGCTCGCCGCGAGCGCCTGGCGCAGCGCGGCAAGCACCGGCGCGCCGTCCGGCCGCACGCCGCGCCAGATGAAGAACGATTCGGCCGCCTGCTCGACCAGCATCCCGAGCCCGTCGGCCGTGCGCGCGCCGAGCGACGCCGCATGCTGCATGAACACGGTCGGCTGCGCGCCGTACATCATGTCGTACGCCAGCGTAGCCGCGCCGAATGCGGCCGCGTCGCACGCCGGCAGCGCGGCGTCGAGGCTGCCGGCCGTCGCATTGACGATCACGTCGTACGGCTCCGCGCGCACCACGTCGGGGCCGCCGCCCGCGAGCGTGCAACCCGCATCGTGCGCAGCCTGCATGAACTGGCCGACGAGCGCCTCGGCCTTGCTTGCGGTGCGGTTCACGATCGTGATCGACAGCGGCGCGCGGTCGAGCAGCGGCAGCACGACACCGCGCGCGGCGCCGCCCGCGCCGAGCAGCAGGATGCGCGCGCCTGCGAGCGACACGCCGAGATTCGTTTCGATGTCGCGCACGAGGCCGACGCCATCGGTGTTGTCGCCGTAGATGCGGCCATCGGCATCGATGCGCAGCGTGTTCACCGCGCCCGCCGCCGCCGCGCGCGGCGACAGCGTGTCGGCGAGCGCATGGGCTTCCAGCTTGAACGGCACCGTCACGTTCGCGCCGCGACCGCCCTCGGCGACGAACGCCCGCACCGCCGCTTCAAAGCCGTCGACCGGCGCGAGCCGGTGCGCGTACTCGATCGCCTCGCCCGTCTGCGCGGCGAACTGCGCGTGGATGAACGGCGACTTGCTGTGCGCCACCGGGTTGCCGAACACTACGTAGCGGTCGGCGCCGCTCGTCGACGCAACCGCGTTCATGATGCTTGCCCCTCTTCGCTGTCGTTGCCGCTCGCGGCTTCGCCGCCGGCACCTGCCGCCGCGCCGTCCGCTTCGGCCAGCGCTTCCGCCTCGGTTTGTGCCGTGGCGTCTTCCGCGTCGATCAGCGTGTCGTCGCCGCTTTCGGCGTCATCCTCTTCCTCGGCCGCATCGCCGCTCGTCACGGTCGGCGCGTCGAGCACGTTCAGCAACCGCACCGACGCCTCGATCGTCAGCTCGTCGAGCGACATCACGTCGAGCAGCACGCGCGTGCCGCGCGCATGCACGCCGAGCCCCGGCACATGCAACAGCAGCGGGATTTCCTCGAGGCGCACCAGATCGCCCTTCACGATGCTCGCGACGACCTGCTTCTTCTGCTCCTGCGCGAGCCAGCGCAGGCACCAGAAATACTCCATCCGGCGCTGGTAGTCGGCGTAGGCCGTGTAGGTATCGTCGAAGCCCTGCACGACCGCGTACAGGTCGGCGTCCTTCGGCTTGAACGGCGCGGCGAGCTTTGCGGTGACGCCATGCTGCACGCACGCGAGCAGTTGCCACTGGTTCACGAGGTCGACGTAGCGGCGCAGCGGCGACGTGCTCCACGCGTACTGCGGCACGCCGAGGCCTTCGTGCGGCGCGGCCGTCGTCTGCATCCGCGTGCGCTTCGGGCCCGGTGCGCCGAAGCCGCGCTGCGAGCGGTAGATGCCCGGCACCGTGTGGTCGTGCAGGAACGCGCCCCAGGTCGAGTTCGCGAGGATCGCGAGCTCGGACACGATCAGGTCGAGCGGCGAACCGCGACGACGCGGCGTGATCGACACGTGCTCGCCGTCGACGTAGAAGTTGTAGTCGGTGTTGCGCTGCACTTCGCGCTTCAGGCCGTAGCCCGCGCGCGCGAGCTGGCGCTTCTCGAACAGCGCCTGCGCGAGCGGCCACAGCACGGCGATGTCGTCCTTGTGCGGATAGTCGCCGGTGCCGGCCGCGAGCGTCTCTTCGTTGACGAGTTCGTCGAGCGTGTTGTGACGCAGGTTGTTCTTCACGAACACGAGTTCGGCGCGCGTCTCGTTCGCGACGATGTCCTGCGTTTCGCGGTTGACGATGATGTACAGCGACAGCGCCGGGCGGTAATCGCCCTCCTTCAGCGTGAACACGTCGACGACGTCGTCCGGCAGCATCGTGATCTTGTCGCCCGGCATGTAGACGGTCGACAGGCGCGCGCGCGCGATCGCGTCGACCGCGTCGCCGCGCACGATGCCGAGCGCCGGCGCCGCGATGTGCACGCCGATCCGCACGCGGCCGTCGGACAGGTGTTCGACCGAGAACGCGTCGTCGATTTCGGTCGTGGTGATGTCGTCGATCGAGAACGCCTCGACGTTCGCGCGCGGCAGGTCGTCCGGCAGCGCGCCGACCGTGACGGGCGGAAAGCCCGTGCCGTGCGGGAAGAATTCCGCGAGGAAGCGCGCCTCGTGCAGCGCACGCGGCGACGCGATGCCGCCGCAGTCGAGCATCAGCCGCGCCGGCGACACGCCGCGCGCGCCGGCCGCCGCTTCCATCGCCTTGTATTCGATCGCGTTCTTGTCCGGCCGCGTCAGCAGCCCGAGCACCTTGCCCGCGAACGCTTCCGGCAGCTTGCCGGCCTTCAGTTCCTCTTCATACTGGGCCTGGACGAGCGCCTGCTGGCGCTTGCGCTCGAGCGACGCGAGCGCCATCTTGAGCTGCTCTTCCGGCGCGCGCTGGTACTGGCCGCGCCCCTTGCGGCGGAAGTAGACCGGCGAGCCGTGCAGCCGCAGCACCAGCGCAGCGCGCTCGACCGGGCCGTACGCCGCGCCGAAGTACTCCTCGGCCAGCGCCGTATACGCGAACTCGTCGGCCGGCGCGCACTCCCACAGGAAATCCAGGTCGATCTGCTGCGCGGCCGTGTCGGCCTCCTGCATCAGTTCGCCCGCGGCCGGCTTGTCGAATTCGATCAGCACGTCTTTCGCGCGCACCTTCGCGCGCCGCCCGCCGGGCAACTCGACCTGAAATGCGTCGCCCTGGCGCGACAGCACGCTGCCCGCCTTGAAACTGCCCGATTCCTCGAAGAAAACGTTCACTCAGTACTCTCGTTCAGACTGCCGGGCGCCGCGTCGGCGGCGCCGCATGATGATGGGAATTCGATCGGCACACGGCCGGTTTATCGCGTTTTTCCGTCGCAAAACGCCAGAACGTCGTCGACATAGTCGGCAAATTCGCTGATCCCGTGATCGCTGCCTTCGATCACGCGCGTTTTCGCACCCGAGTAATGGGCCAGCATCTCGCGGTAGTCGAGCACTTCGTCGCCGGTCGCCGCGAACAGATAGTAGCGTTCGGCACGCGTAATCGCCGGCACGCGCAGCGCATCGAGCTCGTGCAGGTGACGGCGCTCGACGACGATCGTGCCGCCGCCGTGCCACAGCGGCTGTTCGCCCAGATGCTGCTCGAGATCGCGCTGCGGCACGATGGCCGGGTTCAGCAGCACGGCCTTCCAGCCGTGCTTTTCGGCCAGCCACGTGGCGTAATAGCCGCCGAGCGAGCTGCCGATGACGGTCACGTCGCGCGCACCGGCAACCTCGGCTTCCGCGACGGCGATCGCGTCGAGCGGCGACACGGACAACGACGGGCAACGCCACTCGTCCGTGCGGCCGAGTTCGGCCATGCGCGCGGCGAGCAGCCGCGACTTCTGCGATTCCGGCGACGACCGGAAACCGTGCAGATACAGGATCACGTGCGGCTCCCGAGCGCGTCGAGCAGCTTCTGATGCACGCCGCCGAAGCCGCCGTTGCTCATCACGAGCACGTGGTCGCCCGGGCGCGCGGCCCCGACGACGGCCTTCACCAGCAGGTGCAGATCGTCGAACGCGCGTGCTTTGTCGCCGAGCGGCGCGAGCGCCTCGCCGAGATTCCAGCCGAGCGCATCGCGCCCCGCCGGTGCACCGTAGCCGAACACGAGATCGGCATCGGCCAGGCTTGCCGGCAATTGCGACTTCATCACACCGAGCTTCATCGTGTTCGAGCGCGGCTCGAGCACGGCGAGGATGCGGGCATGCTGACTACCGATGCGCGCACGAAGGCCGGCGATCGTGGTTTCGATCGCGGTCGGATGGTGCGCGAAGTCGTCGTAGACGGTCACGCCGTCCACGCTGCCGCGCACTTCCATGCGGCGCTTCACGTTGCGGAACGATGCGAGGGAGGCTGCGGCCTGCGCGGGCGGCACGCCGACGTGACGCGCGGCGGCGATCGCCGCGAGCGCGTTCATCCGGTTGTGATCGCCCTGTACTTGCCACGCGACTTCGCCGACGCGTTCCGCGTGCGAATACACGGCGAAGCGCTCGTCGACCGGCACGCCATCCTCGGCCGGCAGTGCCTGCCAGCCGCCATCGACGCCGAACCGCTCGACCTCGCTCCAGCAGCCGCGCGCCAGCACGCGCTCGAGCGCGTCCGAGCGGCCGTTCGTGACGATCCGGCCGACACCGGGCACGGTGCGCACAAGGTGGTGGAATTGCGTTTCGATCGCGGCGAGATCCGGGAAGATGTCGGCGTGATCGAATTCAAGGTTGTTCAGCACCGCGGTGCGCGGCCGGTAGTGGACGAACTTCGAGCGCTTGTCGAAGAACGCCGTATCGTATTCGTCGGCTTCGATCACGAAGAAGCTCGAATCGGTGAGCCGCGCCGACACGCCGAAGTTCAGCGGCACGCCGCCGATCAGGAAGCCCGGGTTCAGGCCAGCGTCTTCCAGCAGCCACGCGAGCATCGACGACGTGGTCGTCTTGCCGTGCGTGCCCGCGACCGCGAGCACCCATTTGCCGGCCAGGACATGCTCGCCGAGCCACTGAGGGCCCGACACGTACGGCAGGCCGCGATCGAGGATCGCCTCCATCAGCGGATTGCCGCGCGTGACGACGTTGCCGATCACGAACAGGTCCGGTTTCAGGTCGATCTGTTCGGCACCGTAGCCTTCGATCAGCGTGATGCCCTGCGCCTCGAGCTGCGTGCTCATCGGCGGATAGACGCCCGCGTCGCAACCCGTCACCGTGTGGCCCGCCTCGCGCGCGAGTACGGCGAGACCGCCCATGAAGGTGCCGCAGATGCCAAGAATGTGGATGTGCATAGATGAATGCTTTCGCGCCGCCGGGTGCCGTCGATTCGGAAAAGATGCGTCTGCGGCGCGCCGGACAGGCCGTGCGACCGGCGCTCGTGGCCGCGACACAAAGAGCAGTATTGTAACTGACGGCCAGCACTGCCCGGCGGCCCGAACGATGTGCGCGAACGGCGCCGGCACGCCGGGCGGCAGGCCGCCGCAGCCGCGCTCGGGCGCCGCGGCGATCGAGTATGATTGCCGGATCATGTCTCGCAAACCTCTTGTCGACCCGCGGCGCGTCCGCGAGGAAATCGCCCAGTCCGCCGCCCGCCTGATCGCGGAGGACGGCATGGACTACGCCAGCGCGAAACGCAAGGCCGCGCGCCAGTTGCTGGGCGATTCGCGCGTTGCCGGCGAATGGCTGCCGGATAACGACCAGATCGAGGAAGAACTGCGCGAGTACCTCGCGCTGTTCCAGAGCGACACGCAGCCGGACGAACTGCGCCGCCTGCGCGAGATCGCACTCGACTGGATGCGCCGGCTCGCCGAGTTCCGTCCGTATGTGACGGGCGCGGTGCTGAACGGCACCGCGAACGCGCATTCGGACATCCATTTGCAGGCATTTACCGACAACCCGAAGGATGTGGCGATCTACCTGCTGAACCAGAACGTCCAGTACGACGTATCCGAGACGCGGCACTTCGCGGGCCGCAGCGACGTCGAGACGCTGAGCTTCCTGTGGCGCCCGCGGCGCGACGTGGACGCGATCGGCATCCACCTCGCGCTCTACGCGAGCGACGACCTGCGCGGCGCGGTCAAGGCCGATGCGCGCGGCCGTGTCGCCCGGGCGGATGCCGCCGCGCTGCGCGCACTCGTCGAAGCAGGCAAAGCCCCTTCCGAACCGGAATGATTCAACGATGATGATGAAACGCATGTTGGCGCTCGCGGTGATCGCGGCCGCCGCCGTTGCCGGCGGGATCGCCGCCGGCCATTGGTTCCGCGGCGCAGCCGATGATGGAGTCGCCGTCGCCGCGCCCGCCTCGAAGGGCAACCCGGTCGACCAGTTGTGGGCGTCGTCGCTGACAGGGATCGACGGCAAGCCGGCCACGCTGGCCGCCTTCAAGGGCCAGAAGGTCGTCGTCAATTTCTGGGCGTCGTGGTGCGGCCCGTGCGTCGAGGAGATGCCCGAACTCGTCGCGCTGTCGCATCAATACAAACAGAAAGGCATCCGTTTCATCGGCATCGGCGTCGATTCCGAACAGAACGTGAAGAACTTCCTGCAGAAAGTGAAGGTCGACTATCCGGTTTTCGTCAGCGGTTATGCGGGCGCCGATCTGGCCCGTAATTTTGGAAATACCGCGGGCGCGTTGCCGTTTACCGTCGTCATCGACGAAACCGGCAAGATTCGCGAGACAAAATTAGGACAAATCCAACCGGCCGAACTGAAAAAGACCCTCGACGCGCTGTAACCTGCCCGAACGGCGGCCCGCACGTTGGCGGCGATTTGCCCGTCGATCGCCGCAATTTCGCGTGAATTCGCCGATACTTTGCATCCGCACCGGTAATTCTTGCAGATCCGGCGCGCTCGGCCGTTCGGCAAAACTAGACAAATTTCTCTAAATAGCGCTAAAGTTCGCGCAATTCCGCAGAAATAGAAGCGACCATGACACGATTGCTGGTGCTGCACGGCCCGAACCTGAACCTTCTCGGCACCCGGGAACCGGAGGTGTACGGCCACGTCACGCTGGCGCAGATCGATCAGGCGCTTGCCGCGCGCGCCCGGGAAGCCGGCGCCGAACTGTCGTCGTTCCAGAGCAACCATGAAGGCGCGCTGGTCGACCGCATCCAGGCCGCGCGGGAGGAACAGACCGATTTCATCCTGATCAATCCGGCCGCGTATACGCACACGAGCGTCGCGATCCGGGACGCGATCGCCGGCGTTGGCATCCCGTTCGTCGAGGTTCACTTGTCGAACGTGCATCGCCGCGAAGCGTTCAGGCACCACTCCTACTTTTCCGACCAGGCCGAAGGCGTGATCTGCGGGCTCGGCTGGAAAGGTTATCTGTACGCGCTCGAGTACGCGCTCGACAAGCTGCAAGGCACGTCGCGCGGCTGATTTCGCGATCTAGATTCAGCGCCGGCCCCTAACCGGCGCTTTCACGTATTGAAAGGGGAATTCCCGATGGATCTTCGTAAGCTGAAAACTCTGATCGACCTCGTTTCCGAATCCGGCATCTCCGAGCTGGAAGTGACGGAAGGCGAAGGCAAGGTGCGCATCGTCAAGAACGCACCGCCGGTCTACGTGCAGCCGACGGCTGGGTATGCCCCGCAATTCAGCGCGCCCGCCCCGTCGGTCGCGCTGCCGGCCGAAGGTGCCGCTGCGCCGGCAGCCGGCGCCGCAGCACCGGCCGTCCCGCAAGGCCACGTCGTGACGTCGCCGATGGTCGGCACGTTCTATCGCGCGCCGTCGCCGGGCGCGGACCCGTTCGTCCAGGTCGGCGACACGGTCAAGGAAGGCCAGACGATCTGCATCATCGAAGCGATGAAGCTGCTCAACGAGATCGAGTCGGACAAGGCCGGCGTGATCAAGGAAATCCTCGTCGAGAACGGCCAGGCCGTCGAATACGGCCAGCCGCTTTTCGTGATCGGCTAAGTCCGCTGCGCGGCTAAGCCAGCCGCGCGCCGCCGATGCTCGCCAGGCGCCGTTCGCGCGCCCCTCGAAGAGACGAATACTCGCTATGTTTGAAAAAATCCTCATTGCCAACCGCGGTGAAATCGCGCTGCGCATCCAGCGCGCGTGCCGTGAGCTCGGCGTCAAGACGGTGGTCGTCTACTCGGAAGCCGACAAGGAAGCCAAGTACGTGCGCCTCGCGGACGAAGCCGTCTGTATCGGCCCGGCCCCGTCGAACCTGAGCTACCTGAACATGCCGGCGCTGATCAGCGCCGCGGAAGTCACCGATGCCGAGGCGATCCACCCCGGCTACGGCTTCCTGTCGGAGAACGCCGATTTCGCGGAACGCGTCGAGCAGTCGGGCTTCACGTTCATCGGCCCGCGCCCGGAAACGATCCGCATGATGGGTGACAAGGTCACCGCCAAGCAGACGATGATCAAGACCGGCGTGCCGTGCGTGCCGGGCTCGGAAGGCGCGTTGCCGGACGATCCGAAGGAGATCGTCAAGATTGCGCGCGCGATCGGCTATCCGGTCATCATCAAGGCGGCCGGCGGCGGTGGCGGGCGCGGGATGCGCGTCGTGCACACCGAGGCTGCGCTCGTCAACGCGGTCAACATGACCCGCGAGGAAGCCGGCCGTGCGTTCGGCAACCCGCAGGTGTACATGGAGAAGTTCCTCGAGAACCCGCGCCACATCGAGATCCAGGTGCTGTCCGACGCGTTCAAGAACGCGATCTGGCTCGGCGAGCGCGACTGCTCGATGCAGCGCCGCCACCAGAAGGTGATCGAGGAAGCGCCGGCACCCGGCATTCCGCGCCGCCTGATCGACCGCATCGGCGACCGCTGCGCGGACGCCTGCAAGAAGATGGGCTACCTCGGCGCGGGCACGTTCGAATTCCTGTACGAAAACGGCGAGTTCTACTTCATCGAAATGAACACGCGCGTGCAGGTCGAGCACCCGGTATCGGAGCTGATCACGGGCGTCGATATCGTGCAGGAACAGATCCGCATCGCGGCCGGCGAGAAGCTCGCGCTGCGCCAGCGCGACATCCAGTTCCGCGGGCATGCGATCGAATGCCGGATCAACGCCGAAGATCCGTTCAAGTTCACGCCGTCGCCGGGCCGGATCACGTCGTGGCATACGCCGGGCGGCCCCGGCGTGCGCGTCGACTCGCACGCCTACAATGGCTATTTCGTGCCGCCGAACTATGATTCGATGATCGGCAAGCTGATCACCTACGGCGCGACCCGCGAGCAGGCGATCAGCCGGATGCGCATCGCGCTGTCGGAAATGGTCGTCGAAGGCATCCAGACCAACATCCCGCTGCACCGCGAGCTGATGATCGACTCGAAGTTCGTCGAAGGCGGCACCAGCATCCACTACCTCGAAAACCGGCTCGCGCAGAAGCAGCAGGTCGCACCGGAAGAAGCGTAAGCATGAGCTATCGCGAACTCGTCGTCGAACTGGCCCGCGAGCATGCGGAGGCACTGTCCGACGCGCTGCTCGACCTCGGCGCGCTGTCGGTGTCCGTCGAGGACGCCGACGCCGACACGCCCGACGAACAGCCGCTCTTCGGCGAGCCCGGCCTCGTGCCCGATCGCACCGCGTGGCAGCACTCGCGCGTGGTCGCGCTGCTGTCGCCCGACCATGAGCCGGCCGTGCTGCTCGCGGCCGCCGCGAACGAGATCGGCCTCGCCGGGACGCCGACGTTCGACGTCCGCGAAGTCGAGGAACAGGACTGGGTGCGGCTCACGCAATCGCAGTTCGAGCCGATCCCGATCGGCGAGCGGATCTGGGTCGTGCCGTCGTGGCACGACGCGCCCGATCCCGACGCGCTCGTCCTCGAACTCGACCCCGGCCTCGCGTTCGGCACCGGCAGCCACCCGACCACGCGCCTTTGCATGGAATGGCTCGAACAGTCGGTGAAGCCCGGCCAGTCGGTGCTCGACTACGGCTGCGGCTCCGGCATTCTCGCGATCCTCGCGAAGAAATGCGGGGCGAACCCCGTCATCGGCATCGACATCGATCCGCAAGCGGTCGAATCGGCACGGCAGAACAGCGAACGCAACCGTGCGGAAGTCACGTACGGGCTGCCCGATGCATGCCCGGACGGCGAATTCGACATCGTGGTCGCGAACATCCTGTCGAACCCGCTGAAGCTGATGGCATCGATGCTGGCGTCGAAGGTCAAACCGGGCGGGCGCATCGCGCTGTCGGGCGTGCTCGCGCGCCAGGCGGACGAAGTCGCGGCCGTCTATGCGCGCTACATCGACATCTCGATCTGGCGCGAACACGAAGGTTGGGTATGCCTCGCCGGAACCCGGCGGGAAAGCCATTAGAATAGCGCTGTCCTTCACTCTGGCCAGCAGGCCGCCCGGCTCGACATGCTTCTTGCAACGCGCTGCCCTCATTGCGACACCGTCTTCCGGCTGCAGCAGGAACAGCTCTCGCTGCATGAAGGGCTCGTGCGCTGCGGGCATTGCCACGAAGTCTTCAATGCGTCCGAATCGCTCGTTCCCGAGCACGCGCCGCAGCCCGGACCGGCCTTGACCGAAACGGCTGCCGCGCCGGACGGCGGCGACGCGCACCATCAGGCGCCGCCTGCACGGTTGTTCACCGCCGGCACACCGGCCGAGTCGCCGTCCGACGCCGATTACAAGCCGGAAGGCTGGGACATGTGGGCGCCGTGGCTCGACGCCGGCGTCGATCCATCGCTGCAGCACAGCGTGCAGACCGTGCGCACCGAGCCGCTGGTGCCGCTCGCGCTCCCGTCCACCGACGCCGGCGTCGTGCACCTGTCGGGTACGCCCGCACCGTTCCCGTCCCCGACCGAGTTCGACGCATCCGCCGACGCCGCGCACCCGGCCGAATCGCATTCGACGCAGACGGAACAGGAAACCGAAGCATCGCCCGCGCCTGTCGTGTCGCCCGTCGAGCGCGACCCGCGTGAACCCCGCTTCGTCGCCCATATTCCGTCGGAAGCAGAAGCCGCTACCAAAGACTCCGAGCCGGCAGGCAACGCGCACTTCGCGGTGCCCGACGACGAGCGCGCTCCGCGCGAACCGCGTTTTGCATTCGCACCGGCGCCGGCCGTGACCGAAACCGGATCCGAACCCGACGCCGTAACCCGGCACGACAAAACACCTGCCGCGGCCACCGACACGCCCGCCGCGCCGTTCCCGGCCGCGCTGACCGACGACGATCGCCCGCACTTCGCCGTGACGCGCGAGACGCGCGCGCCGCAGCAGCGCGGGTTGCTCGGCGGCTTTTTCGGCGGCCTCGTCGCCGCGGCGCTGGCCGTGCTGCTCGTCGCGCAACTCGCGTGGTGGCAGCGCGAGACGCTGATGATCTACTGGCCCGTGACGCAGGGCTGGTTCCGTCAGGCCTGCGCGCCGCTCGGCTGCACGGTCGCGCCGCCGCGCGCGATCGACGGCCTGCGGCTCGACGCGACCGACCTGCGCCAGCTCGACGGCCCGCGTGTGCTCGAGCTGAAGGTGCCGCTGACGAACCGCTACCGCGTCGCGCTCGCGTACCCGTCGCTCGAGCTGACGCTGCTCGACGACACCAATCACGTGACCGTGCGCCGCGTGCTCGCGCCGCGCGACTACGTGCGCCCGGGCACGCCGATCACCGCCGGGCTGCCGCCCGGCACGACGCAGACGATGGTCGTCCGCCTCGAAACGAACGGCAAGCCCGCCTCGAATTTCCGCGTCCAGATCTTCTATCCGTGACGCGCCGCGGCGCGCGCATGCGCGCCCGTCTCAACCCGCGCGCCCGAGCGGCGCGCTATTTCGGAGCACGAACATGAGCAAAGTTACGCTGGGTGGCAACCCGATCGATCTCGCCGGCACGTTCCCGGCCGTCGGCGCGCAAGCGGCCGATTTCAAGCTGGTCGGCAAGGACCTCGCCGACCTGTCGCTCGCCAGCTTCGCCGGCAAGCGCAAGGTGCTGAACATCGTGCCGAGCCTCGACACGCCGACCTGCGCGACGTCGACCCGCAAGTTCAACGAAGCCGCGTCGTCGCTCGACAACACGGTCGTGGTCGTCGTGTCCGCCGACCTGCCGTTCGCTGCCACGCGCTTCTGCACGACCGAAGGCCTCGCGAACGTCGTGACGGCTTCGACGTTCCGCACCGGCCGCGCATTCGCGAACGCATACGGCGTCGACGTGACGAGCGGCCCGCTGAACGGCCTGACCGCACGTGCCGTCGTCGTGCTCGACGCGCAGGACAAGGTGATCCACGCGGAACTGGTCGGCGAAATCAAGGACGAGCCGAACTACGACGCCGCGCTCGCCGCACTGAAGTAAGCTTTCTCCCGCTTTCCCCTGCCGCGCCGCGCCCTTCGCGCGGCGCTGTCGCGCAGGGTCCCTCATTTCTACAGGAACGCACACCTTGGCTACGCTGATTTGCGGCTCGATCGCCTACGACTCCATCATGACCTTCGAAGGGCGGTTCCGCGAGCACATCCTGCCCGACCAGGTGCACCTCATCAACCTGAGCTTCCTCGTGCCGACGATGCGCCGCGAATTCGGCGGCTGCGCGGGCAACATCGCGTACGCGCTGCACCTGCTCGGCGGCGATGCGCGCATGATGGGGACGATGGGCGCGCTCGACGCGCAGCCGTATCTCGACCGGCTCGACCAGCTCGGCCTGCGCCGCGACCACGTTCGCGTGTTGCCCGATACGTACACGGCGCAAGCGATGATCACGACCGATCTCGACAACAACCAGATCACTGCGTTCCACCCCGGCGCGATGATGCAGTCGCACCTGAACCATGCCGGCGACACGCCGGACATCAAGCTCGCGATCGTCGGCCCCGACGGCTTCGACGGGATGGTGCAGCACGTGGAAGAGCTCGCCAAGGCCGGTGTGCCGTTCGTGTTCGATCCGGGCCAGGGCCTGCCGCTGTTCGACGGTGCGACGCTGCGCCGCAGCATTGAACTTGCGACCTATGTCGCGGTCAACGACTACGAGGCCAAGCTGGTGAGCGACAAAACGGGATGGTCCGAAGACGAAATCGCCAGCCGGGTCGACGCCCTCGTCATTACGCGTGGCGAGCACGGCGCGACCATCCGCCACAAGCAGGGCACGGAGCAGATTCCGGTCGTGCCGGCCGAGCGCATCGCCGATCCGACCGGCTGCGGCGATGCCTTCCGGGGCGGCCTGCTGTACGGCATCGAGAATGGCCTCGACTGGGCAACCACGGGCCGCCTCGCGAGCCTGATGGGCTCGATCAAGATCGCCCACCAGGGGCCCCAGACTTACGTACTGACGCGCGCTGAAATCGACGCGCGCTTCGAGGCTGCATTCGGTTACAGTCTCAAATGAATATTGTGGGAGAGCAAAGATGTTGACGAAAAAAACCCTCACGCTCGCGGCCATGCTGACGGCTACACTGACCCTCGCCGGCTGCTTCACGGCACCCGGTTCGGCAGATGTCTATAGCGTCGGCCAGGCGCAACGCGAACAAACGGTCCGCATGGGCGTGGTCGAAAGCGTCCGTGCGGTGCGCATCCAGTCCGACGGCGGCGGCAGCGCGATCGGCACGCTCGGCGGCGGCGCCCTCGGCGCGGTCGCAGGCAGCGCGATCGGCGGCGGCAAGGGATCGATCCTGACGGCGATCGCCGGCGGTCTCGTCGGCGCGGTCGCGGGCAACGCGGTCGGCGAAAACCTCAGCACGGCGAACGGTGTCGAAATCACCGTGCGCCTCGACAACGGCGACCTGCGTTCGATCACGCAGGCAGCAAGCGGCGAAGCGTTCCGCGCCGGCGAGCGTGTGCGACTGCTGTCGAGCGGCGGCGTCACGCGCGTCACGCACTAACCAGGTACCTCAGCACGCGGCGCAAGCCGCGGTCGAACGCATGTGCGAAGCTGCACATGCGTTTTTTTTCGTCCGTACTCGCCGCGGCCGGCACATGGGCGAATACGGACGAAAAAAATCCCGCCACCTGAGCCAGATGGCGGGACTGATTGAGTAGCGCTACTCAACCCACGGACACCACGTGAGTGCCCGGGTGGTACTGGTCAGCCGCGATTACGGACGGCTGCCGGTCGGGAACGGCCATGCCGCTGCCGGATTGAGCGCGGTCTTCACGCCCGATGCCGGCGCAACCGATGCGGTCGACGCGGTCGTTGCCGGCGCAGCCTTCTTCACGACAGCCTTCTTCGGAGCAGCAGCCTTCTTCGCCGGAGCCGGAGCAGCAGCTTTCTTCGCCGGGGCAGCAGCCTTCTTCGCAGGGGCAGCCTTCTTGGCGGGCGCAGCCTTCTTCGCAGCAGCCTTCTTCGCAGGCGCAGCCTTCTTCGCAGCAGCCTTCTTGGCAGGCGCGGCCTTCTTCGCAGCAGCCTTCTTCGCCGGTGCGGCCTTCTTCGCAGCAACCTTCTTCACTGCGACTTTCTTCGCTGCAACCTTCTTCGCAGCGGCCTTCTTGGCCGGCGCTGCCTTCTTCGCAGCAACCTTCTTCACTGCGACCTTCTTGGCTGCAACCTTCTTCGTTGCGACCTTCTTTGCCGCGACCTTCTTCGCAGCGGCCTTCTTGGCCGGTGCTGCCTTCTTCGCGGCAACCTTCTTCACCGCGACCTTCTTCGCAGCAACCTTCTTCACCGCAGCGGCCTTCTTCGCCGGAGCAGCAGCCTTCTTCGCAACGGTCTTCTTGGCAGCAACCTTCTTAGCAGCCGGTTTCTTCTTGGCGGTAGCCATGTTGTTCTCCTTCAGGTTCAGATGAGAGTCAGTTCAAACTACACCCTTCGTCAAAACCCGCTTCCCGCGGACGCTGTTCAGGACGTGCGCTTCGAAGCGGGCTATTCATCGGCGTACGCGGATACCACGCGCTTACGCTAATGAATACGGTATGGCGCGCGTGACCACCCGGCCTCGCGCGCCAAATCAAGTCGGTAGCCGGCGCACCTCGCGCCGCTACCCCTAATCGCTTGATCAAGCGGACCGCCACACGGCCGTCCGCTTTATCCGGAGGGAAGTTTGCCCATCCCACTGAAGGGTTCGCAAAGTGCCGGTCGTATCGTTGGGCCGTTAAGGCACCGGGCATGCTTTGCATCAGGCGTTCTTGCTCCTAAACCTTGGGCCGGGACCGAGAGGCCGCCGGCTGCTCCATCATGTAACGGGTTCGCTGCTGCGGGTTATTCCCAGGACAGCGCGCCCCCCGTCTGATACTCGATCACACGCGTCTCGAAGAAGTTGCGTTCCTTCTTCAGGTCGATCATCTCGCTCATCCACGGGAACGGGTTTTCCTCGTTCGGGTACAGCGGATCGAGGCCGATCTGCTGGCAACGGCGGTTGCTGATGAAGCGCAGATAGCTCTTGAACATCGACGCGTTCAAACCCAGCACGCCGCGCGGCATCGTGTCCTCGGCGTAGCGGTATTCGAGTTCGACAGCCTGCTTGAACAGCTCGCGGATCTCGGCGCGGAATTCCACGGTCCAGAGATGCGGGTTCTCGAGCTTGATCTGGTTGATCAGGTCGATGCCGAAGTTGCAGTGCATCGACTCGTCGCGCAGGATGTACTGATATTGCTCTGCAGCACCCGTCATCTTGTTCTGGCGGCCGAGCGCGAGGATCTGCGTGAACCCGACATAGAAGAACAGGCCTTCCATGATGCAGGCGAACACGATCAGCGACTTCAGCAGCTTCTGATCCGCTTCGAGCGTGCCGGTCTTGAAGGCCGGGTCCGTCAGCGTGTGGATGAACGGAATCAGGAATTCGTCCTTCGCGCGGATCGACGTGACCTCGTGGTACGCGTTGAAGATCTCGCCTTCGTCGAGACCGAGCGATTCGACAATGTATTGGTACGCGTGCGTGTGGATCGCCTCTTCGAACGCCTGGCGCAGCAGGAACTGCCGGCACTCGGGCGCCGTGATGTGGCGGTACGTGCCGAGCACGATGTTGTTCGCCGCGAGCGAATCGGCCGTCACGAAGAAGCCGAGGTTGCGCTTCACGATGCGGCGCTCGTCCTCGGTCAGACCGTTCGGGTCCTTCCACAGAGCGATGTCGCGGGACATGTTGATTTCCTGCGGCATCCAGTGGTTCGCGCAACCGGCCAGATACTTTTCCCACGCCCACTTGTACTTGAACGGCACCAGCTGATTGACGTCAGTCTGGCCGTTGATGATGCGCTTGTCGGCGACATTGACCCGCGCTTCCGAACCGCCGGCGGGAACTGCCGATGCTTGCGGCGGCACCGCAAGATCGCCTTCGAAAATGTCGCGGACCTGATGGGCGGCAGGCGACGCAGCCTGCATTCCGACAGCCACTCCTGCGGGGGCGCGCATCGCATTGTGCTGCGCTCCGCTCGCGGGAGTTACGGCAGTCTTCTCGTCATCCCAGTTGAGCATAAATTCTCACCATCAATTTAGAACGGTTTGTACCATCTTTTCCTGAGCGATAAAAGGGTTCGCTCACGAAAAATCCTTTTTTCGATTCGCGTTGCGACCTCGATACAACACTTTGAGCAACGCATCGTCGTTCATGCAGCGCGCGACGTGTGTCGCGCGTGTATCGCGAGGTGCGCTCGACGCATCGAACGCTGATCGAAACGCGACGTCGTCGGGGATGTTTCGATCGCTTGTCACTGCCTGCAACGCAGGTGCCGCGTTACAGATTCCTTATCATTTTTTTAGTTGAGAGCGGCGCACACTTCAACCTCGATCGGTCATCGTGTGCGCCGCCCGGCACATCTTCAGGTCAGGCGCGCTGCGTTACTGGCACGCTTCGCATTCGTCGAAGCCCGGATCGCCCGGACGCATCGTGCACACCGGACCGTCGGCCTCGACCGGCGCGAGTGCCGGCGCTGCGCTGATCGCACCCGACGACGCATCGCCGCCCGCCGCACCGAAGCCGCCTGCAGCGCCTTGCGCGCCGCCGCTGCTCGAACCGCCACCCGTCGGCACTGCGTTCAGCGCGCCGTGTGCGACCGTCGACTTCTCGACGTGCGTCGCCGCCATCGTGCGGAGGTAGTAGGTCGTCTTCAGGCCGCGCAGCCATGCGAGCTTGTAGACCTCGTCGAGCTTCTTGCCCGACGCGCCGCCCATGTAGATGTTCAGCGACTGCGCCTGGTCGATCCACTTCTGGCGACGCGATGCCGCTTCGACCAGCCACGTCGGATCGACTTCGAACGCGGTCGCGTAGATCGCGCGCAGGTCGGCCGGGATGCGGTCGATGCGCGACAGCATGCCGTCGAAGTACTTCAGGTCGGCGACCATCACCTCGTCCCACAGGCCGCGATCCTTCAGGTCGCGAACGAGGTACTCGTTCACCACCGTGAATTCGCCCGACAGGTTCGACTTCACGTACAGGTTCTGGAAGGTCGGCTCGATGCATGCCGACACGCCGATGATGTTCGAGATCGTCGCCGTCGGCGCGATCGCGACGCAGTTCGAGTTGCGCATGCCGTGCGCGGCGATCCGCGAACGCAGCGTCGTCCAGTCGAGCGACTCGGACGTGTCGACCTCGACGTAGCCGCCACGCGCTTCGGCCAGCAGCTTCAGCGTGTCCTGCGGGAGGATGCCGCGATCCCACAGCGAGCCGCGGTAGCTCGAGTAGCGGCCGCGCTCCTCGGCCAGCTCGGTCGACGCGTGGTACGCGTAGTAGCAGACCGCTTCCATCGAACGGTCGGCGAACTCGACCGCCGCTTCCGACGCGTACGGCGTGCGCAGCAGGTGCAGGCAGTCCTGGAAGCCCATGATGCCCATGCCGACCGGACGGTGCTTCAGGTTCGAGTTACGCGCCTTCGGCACCGCGTAGTAGTTGATGTCGATCACGTTGTCGAGCATGCGCATCGCGACGCTGATCGTGCGCTTCAGCTTGTCGTGGTCGAGCGCGTAGCTGCCGTCGGCCTGCTTCACCAGGTGGGCGACGAGGTTCACCGAGCCGAGGTTGCACACCGCGATTTCGGTGTCGCTCGTGTTCAGCGTGATTTCCGTGCACAGGTTCGACGAGTGGACGACGCCGACGTGCTGCTGCGGCGAGCGCACGTTGCACGGATCCTTGAACGTGATCCACGGGTGGCCCGTCTCGAACAGCATGCCGAGCATCTTGCGCCAGAGTTGCGCCGCCGGGATCTTCTTGAACAGCTTGATCTCGCCGCGCGCGACCTTCTCTTCGTAAACCGTGTAAGCCTTCTCGAAATCGGCGCCGAACTTGTCGTGCAGGTCCGGGCAGGTCGACGGCGAGAACAGCGTCCAGTCGGTGCCTTCCATCACGCGCTTCATGAACAGGTCGGGAATCCAGTTCGCCGTGTTCATGTCGTGCGTACGGCGGCGATCGTCGCCCGTGTTCTTGCGCAGCTCGAGGAATTCCTCGATGTCGAGGTGCCAGGATTCGAGGTACGCGCAGACCGCGCCCTTGCGCTTGCCGCCCTGGTTGACCGCGACGGCCGTGTCGTTCACGACCTTCAGGAACGGCACCACGCCTTGCGACTTGCCGTTCGTGCCCTTGATATGCGAGCCGAGTGCGCGCACACGGGTCCAGTCGTTGCCGAGACCACCGGCGAACTTCGACAGCAGCGCGTTTTCCTTCAGCGCTTCATAGATGCCGTCGAGATCGTCCGCGACCGTCGTCAGGTAGCACGACGACAGTTGCGAGCGGTGGGTGCCCGAGTTGAACAGCGTCGGCGTCGAGCTCATGAAGTCGAAGCTCGACAGCACGTTGTAGAACTCGATCGCGCGCGTTTCGCGGTCGATCTCGTTCAGCGACAGGCCCATCGCGACGCGCATGAAGAATGCCTGCGGCATTTCGATGCGGGTGCCGTCGACGTGCAGGAAGTAACGGTCGTACAGCGTCTGCAGGCCGAGGTAGCCGAACTGCATGTCGCGGTTCGCGTCGAGCGCTGCGCCGAGGCGCGCCAGGTCGAACTGCAGCAGCTTGTCGTCGAGCAGGCCGGCGTCGACGCCGCGCTTCAGGAACTGCGGGAAGTATTCCGCGTAACGGGCCGACATCTCGGCCTGCAGGACTTCCTCGCCGAGGATCTCGCGGCGGATCGTGTGCAGCAGGATGCGGGCCGTGACCTGGCTGTATGCCGGGTCCTTCTCGATCATCGTGCGCGCAGCGAGGATCGCCGAGTCGTAGACCTGGCTCATCGGCACGCCGTCGTACAGGTTCTTCACCGTCTCCGCGACGATCGGCTCAGGGTTAACCGCAGCGCCGAGGCCATCGCACGACGACACGATCAGCGCGCGCAGCGCGTTCAGGTCGAGCGGACGCGACACGCCGTTGTCGACGACGTTGATGCCGGTGCTCGACTCGCCGCCTGCCGCCGCTGCTTCCTCGCCCGCATGCTGGCGCTCGAGGTGACGCTTCTCGCGATACAGCACGTACGCACGCGCGACGTTGTGCTCGCCGCCGCGCATCAGCGCGAGTTCGACCTGGTCCTGGATGTCTTCGATATGGAACGTACCGCCGTTCGGGCGGCTGCGCACGAGCGCGCGCACGACGTTGTGCGTCAGTTGTTCGACCTGCTCGCGCACGCGCGCCGATGCCGCGCCCTGCCCGCCGTTGACGGCCAGGAAAGCCTTGGTCACCGCGATCGCGATCTTCGAAGGCTCGAACGACACTACGCTGCCGTTGCGGCGGATCACCTTGTAGTCGGCGAACGTGGCCTGCGGCGCGAGCGCCTGCGCGCCCTGTTCGGTCCCGCCGAGCGGACGGCTCGAGGCGCTCTCGTACTGGGACGTCGCGTTGTCGGTGGTTTGCATGTGCAAAGCTCCTGGTGTTGGATGGTGCGGAGAGAACCGCGGATTAAAACGAACGCTGCGCAATGCGGTGCGCGAGCGGTAAGAGGCGAGCGATGCGCCGGGGAAGCCGGTTCGGTCGATGCGCGACAACCGAGCCGGTCGTGTGCTTCGTCATGTGTACCCTGCCCCGTCGAAGTTCGCTGCGCTGATCGCGACGCCCGGACCGCCCGGCCTGACGCGCCGCCCTGAGAACCCTGTCCGCCGGCGTTGCCCGCCGGCCGGTGCCGCTCGGGTTTCCCCCTGCGACACACACTATATCTAGTGCAGAACTGCTCAACTGGCACCAAGTATAGTGGACATTCGGGCGACGTCCAAACGGATAATTTGCGCCGAAGGTCTTGACATCGCTCACGCGCCGACACGACAAGGCATTGGTCGGAGAAAAAACTTTCTCCGGTCAAAAAACCCCGCGATCAGTGCTGACGGAAAGGAAAGTATCCGGCGGAAAAACCGGCATCGCTCGCGAAGCGTTGCCAATCGAAATGCGGACCCGGGTCGGTCTTGCGGCCCGGCGCGACGTCCGAATGCCCCGCGAATGCGTCGACCGGATAACGCGCGGCAAGCGCACGGGAGAGCGCGGCGAGCATCGCGTACTGCGCGTCGGCGAACGGCACGTCGTCCGCGCCTTCGAGCTCGATACCGATCGAGAAGTCGTTGCAGCGCGGCCGGCCGAAGAACTCGGACGAGCCCGCGTGCCACGCGCGCTCGTCGCACGACACGAACTGCACGAGTTCGCCGCTGCGGCGGATCAGGAAGTGCGCGGATACGCGCACGCCGCGCAAGTGGCTCTGGTAATAGGGGTGCGCTTCGCAGTCGAGGCGATTCAGGAACAGCGCCTCGATCGCGTTGCCGCCGAATTCGCCGGGCGGCAGGCTGATGTTGTGGACGACCACGAGCGTCGGCACCGCACCCGCGGGCCGCACCTCGAAGTTCGGCGACGGCGCATGGCGCGCTTCGCGCACCCAGCCGTTCGCGTCGACCGACAACGGCGGCGCGTCGCTCATCGTGCGTCGTGACCGCTCGCGCGCGCGGCGTGGCGCTGTGCGTGCTCGGCGCTGCAGAAGTATTCGCCGCCCGCGGCGACGGCGTCGCCCTTCGGTGCATGCACGCCGCATTCGGCGCAGCGCACCATCGGTTCGGGCAGCGACCGCGTGTCGCCGTTCGGGCGCGCAGCACCGCCGTCGTCACCCGCGCCGCGGCCGGTGCGCGCCTGCGCGTGCTCCTGGGCCTGGCGCAGCTTGCGCGCAAGCCACGAGCCGGCGAAGAAGAGAAGAATCAGGAGAAGAATCTGTCGCATCGGAAACCTGCGGTCAAACCACGGAACGGTGCAGCAGCACCTCGAAAACAAACCGGCTGCCGACATACGCGAGCAGCAGCGCGGCGAACGACACGAGCACCCAGCGCGCGGCACCGCGCCCGCGCCATCCCGACGTCTTGCGGGCAACCAGCAGGCCGCCGAACATCAGCCACGACAGGATCGCGAACACGGTCTTGTGGTCGAGCCGCAGCGCGCGCGCGTCGACCTGCTCGCTGAACAGGATGCCCGACGCGAGCGTCAGCGTGAGCAGCACGAAGCCGGCGCCGATCAGGCGGAACAGCAGCTTCTCGAGCGTGAGCAGCGGCGGCAGCGTTTCGAGCCAGCTCGCGATCCAGCCCGTCGAGCCGTCGCGCCCGCCGCTGCGCAGCGACTGCAGGCGCCGCTCGACCATCAGCATCAGGACCGCGTGCAGCGCCGCGATCGCGAACAGGCCATACGCGATGTTCGCGATCAGGAAGTGCAGCTTGAACAGCGGCGCTGCGGCATAAGGAAGCACCCGCACGCCGCCGAACACGAGCGGCAGCAGCGACGCGCCGCACGCGAGCGGCAGCACCAGCAGGCGCAGGCTGTCGAGCGGGAAGAAAAAGCTCTCGATCCAGTAGATGCCGGCGCCGAGCCAGAACATCGCGGACAGCGCGAACGCGAAGCCGAACACCATCGCGTCGTTCGGAAAAATCGTCGTGTGGAGCAGCACGCCGTGCGCGACCAGCGCGGCGAACAGCAGCGCGCGGCCGGCCCCGCTCATCCCGGACGCGGCGGACGCGGGAACCGGCACGGCCGGCACGCTCGCGACGAGCGGCGTCGCGCCCTGACGGTGCGCACGCCAGCCTGCGACGGCGAGGCCGCCGTACAGGAATGCGGTGAGGGCATACAGTACAATATCCATGTTCGAAGTTTACACTAGGCCCCCTTCCCGCGACGGCTCCCTTTGTTCGGTTCCGCCGCGCCTTCGGGCCCCACTGTCCATCGCTCCCCATGCTCGACAATCTCACTCAACGGATGGCGCGCGTCGTCAAGACGCTGCGCGGCGAGGCCCGGCTCACCGAGGCGAACACGCAGGAGATGCTCCGCGAGGTGCGTCTCGCGCTGCTGGAGGCCGACGTCTCGCTGCCGGTCGTCCGCGAATTCATCGCCAAGGTCAAGGAAAAGGCGCTCGGCGAAGAAGTGATCAGCAGCCTGTCGCCGGGTCAGGCGCTCGTCGGCGTGGTCCAGAAGGAACTGACCGCCGTGATCGGCGGCGACTACGAAGGCAAGGCCGCCGAGCTGAACCTCGCGGTCACGCCGCCCGCCGTGATCCTGATGGCCGGCCTGCAGGGTGCGGGCAAGACCACGACCGTCGGCAAGCTCGCGAAGCTGCTGCGCGAGAAGTACAAGAAGAAGGTACTGACCGTGTCGTGCGACGTGTATCGCCCGGCCGCCATCATGCAGTTGAAAACGGTGAGCGAACAGGTCGGCGCCGACTTCTTCCCGTCGACGCCCGACCAGAAGCCCGTCGACATCGCGCTTGCAGCCGTCGACTGGGCGAAGCGCCACTACCATGACGTGCTGATCGTCGATACGGCCGGCCGCCTCGGCATCGACGAGGCGATGATGCAGGAAATCGCCGCGCTGCACAGCACGCTGAAGCCGGCCGAAACGCTGTTCGTCGTCGACGCGATGCTCGGCCAGGATGCGGTCAACACCGCGAAGGCGTTCAACGATACGCTGCCGCTCACGGGCGTCGTGCTGACCAAGCTCGACGGCGATTCGCGCGGCGGCGCCGCGCTGTCGGTGCGCCACATCACGGGCAAGCCGATCAAGTTCGTCGGTGTCGCCGAGAAGCTCGACGGCCTCGAGGTGTTCCACCCCGACCGGATGGCAAACCGGATCCTCGGCATGGGCGACATCCTCGCGCTCGTCGAGGAAGCGCAGCGCGGCGTCGACGTGCAGGCCGCGCAGAAGCTCGCCGACAAGGTCAAGAAAGGCGGCGACTTCGACCTGAACGACTTCCGCGCGCAGATCTCGCAGATGAAGAACATGGGCGGCCTGTCGTCGCTGATGGACAAGCTGCCCGCGCAATTCCAGCAGGCGGCGGCCGGCGCCGATATGGGCCAGGCCGAAAAGCAGATCCGCCGGATGGAAGGGATCATCAGCTCGATGACGCCAGCCGAGCGCGCGAAACCCGAAATCATCAAGGCGACGCGCAAGCGCCGCATTGCGGCCGGCGCGGGCGTGCCGGTGCAGGAAGTCAACCGGATGCTGAACCAGTACGACCAGATGCGTACGATGATGAAGAAGCTGAAGGGCGGCAACATGCAGAAGATGATGCGCGGCCTGAAGGGCATGATGCCCGGCATGCGCTGATTCCGCCCGTCGGCCGGCGCGCGGGTTTTTGCTGTAGCGCGCGCCGTCCGTTCTGCTTCATTCTTGTTTGTATACCGACTGCCCGCCAGAACACATGAACCGCGAAGAAGCCCTCCACATTTTCGACCACTCCGAAGAGATCGTCTCGGCCGACGCCGTCAACGCGTCGATCGCCCGGATGGCCGACGCGATCCGCGCCGAGATCGGCGATGCGTTCCCGCTCGTTCTCTCGGTGATGGGTGGCGCCGCGGTGTTTACCGGGATGCTGCTGCCGCATCTCGATTTCCCGCTCGAATTCGACTACATCCACCTGACCCGCTACCGCAACACGACGCAGGGCAGCCCGGAGATGCACTGGCGCGTCGCGCCGCGCGAATCGGTGAAGGACCGGATCGTGCTCGTGCTCGACGATATCCTCGACGAAGGCGAGACGATGGCCGCGATCCGCGACCGCATCCTCGACATGGGCGCGCAGCGTTTCATGTCGGCCGTGCTGTGCGAGAAGACGCTCGCGAAGGCCAAACCGCTGCACCCCGACTTCTGCGGCTTCCCGGTGCCGGACCGTTACGTGTTCGGCTGCGGGATGGATGCGAAGGGCTACTGGCGCAACCTGCCGACGATCCGCGCGCTGACCACGAACGTCTGATCGCCGCCCTGCCTGCTATATAAATAGAAAGCGGCGCTCCGGTTTCCCGGAGCGCCGCTTTTTTTCGTGTGCGCGCCGCCCGACCTACAACTGGTGCACGAACGCGCGGATGCCGGCCAGCAGCATCTCGACCGAAATCGCAACGAGCACGAGGCCCATCAGCCGCTCGAACGCCGCGACCGTCCGCTCGCCGAGCCACTGCTGGATCCGCTCGGCCAATACCAGCGTGATCGCACAGACGAGCATCGTGACCGTCAGCGCGCCGACCCACTCGAGCATCTTGCCTGGCGCCTGCGACGTCAGCAGCATCACCGTCGCGAGCGCCGACGGCCCGGCGAGAGCCGGAATCGCGAGCGGCACGATGAACGGTTCGCCACCCGCGCGCGGATCGCTGCCGAGCGCGCCGTCCGGATGCGGGAAGATCATCCGCAGCGCGATCAGGAACAGCACGATCCCGCCGCCGAGCCGCAACGACAGGTCGGTGAGGTTCATCATCCGCAGGAAGCGGTCGCCGACCACCATGAAGAACAGCAGGATCACGAAGGCGATTCCCACTTCACGCAGGATCAGCTTCACGCGCCGCTCGCGCGGCACATCCCGCATCGCCGAAATGAACAGCGGGATGTTGCCGAGCGGATCGGTGATCAGCACGAGGAGCACGGTGGCCGACAGGAACGTGTATTCCATCGTGTCCCCCGGTCGCCGCGCTTAGTGCGCGAGCGCGGCGCGGATCTTCTCCGCGACCGTCGCCGCAGCCGCGTCGGCCGGCAGCAGCGTCGCTTCGGCGTCGCGGCGGCCCTGGTACTCGATCTTGCCTTCCTTCAGGCCGCGCTCGCCGATCACGAGGCGATGCGGCACGCCGATCAGTTCCCAGTCGGCGAACATCACGCCCGGGCGCTCGCCGCGATCGTCGAGGATCACGTCGATGCCGGCCGCGGCGAGTTCCGCGTACAGCGTGTCGGCGGTCTCGCGCACCATCTCGCTGCGGTCATAGCCCATCGGGCACAGCACGACCTCGAACGGCGCGATCGACTCGGGCCAGATGATGCCGCGGTCGTCGAAGTTCTGTTCGATCGCCGCGCCGAGAATGCGCGTGACGCCGACGCCGTAGCAGCCCATCAGCATCGGCTGCGGCTTGCCCGATTCGTCGAGGAACGTCGCGCCCATCGCTTCCGAGTACTTGGTGCCGAGCTGGAACACGTGGCCGACCTCGATGCCGCGGCAGATGTCGATCACGCCCTTGCCGTCCGGCGACGGATCGCCCTTCTGCACGTCGCGCACGTCGGCGACGTCCGGCTCCGGCAGGTCGCGGCCCCAGTTCACGCCCGCGATGTGATAGTCGACCTCGTTCGCGCCGACGACGAAGTCGCTCATGTTCGCGACCGTGCGATCCGCGATCACCTTCACGGGCTTTTTCGTGCCGACCGGGCCGAGATAGCCCGGCGGCGTGCCGAACCACTCGACGATTTCCTGCTCGGTCGCGAAGCGGTGATTCTTCAGGCCCGGCAGCTTCGACACCTTGATCTCGTTCAGGTCGTGGTCGCCGCGCAGCATCACGAGCCAGATGGTCGGCTCGGCGCCTTCGTTGTCGGTCGCGAGCACGATCGACTTGATCGTGCGCTCGAGCGGGATGGCCAGCAGTTCGGCGACGGCCTCGCACTTCGCCTTGCCGGGCGTCGCGACCTTTTCCATCGCTTCGGCTGGCGCCGCGCGCTCGGGCGTCAGCGGCAGCGCTTCGGCCGCCTCGATGTTCGCCGCGAACTCGGACGTCGGGCAGTAGGCGATCGCGTCCTCGCCGGTGTCGGCGATCACGTGGAACTCGTGCGAGAAGTTGCCGCCGATCGAGCCGCTGTCGGCCGCGACCGCACGGAATTCGAGGCCGAGGCGCGTGAAGATGCGCACGTACGCGTCGTACATCTTGCGATACGACTCGTTCAGGCCCGCCGCATCCTTGTCGAACGAATATGCGTCCTTCATGATGAATTCGCGGCCGCGCATCACGCCGAAGCGCGGACGAATCTCGTCGCGGAACTTCGTCTGGATCTGGTAGAAGTTCACCGGCATCTGCCGGTAGCTCTTGATCTGGTTGCGCGCGATGTCGGTGACGACTTCCTCGTGCGTCGGCCCGATCACGAAGTCGTTGTCCTTGCGGTCCTTGAAGCGCAGCAGTTCGGGGCCGTACTGCTCCCAGCGGCCCGATTCCTGCCACAGTTCGGCCGGCTGCACGGCCGGCATCAGCAGCTCGATGGCGCCCGCCCGGTTCATTTCCTCGCGCACGATCGCCTCGACCTTGCGAATCGAACGCAGGCCGACCGGCAGGTAGTTATAGATGCCGCCGGCGACGCGACGGATCATGCCGGCGCGTACCATCAGCTTGTGGCTGACGATCTCTGCGTCGGCGGGTGCTTCTTTCAGGGTGCCGATAAAGAAACGGGAAGCTTTCATGCGGACGGTTCCAAAAACGGCGCCCCCAGGCGGGGCGCCCGAAAAAGTTTCAAGGTGAAAAAGCTGCGCGCGACGAACGACGATGGCGCAGATGACTTAGCAGACTAATCAGGGACAATTCAGCCGGTGTGCCCCGCGCGGATTCGCTCCGTCACGGTGCGCAGCGCCCGTTATCTGTTTATAATCAAAGCAATTTTAAAGGATTCGAAGGTGGTTGTATGCTGGATCGTGAAGGCTTTCGCCCGAACGTCGGCATCATCCTCTTGAACGCGCGCAACGAGGTGTTTTGGGGCAAGCGGCTCCGCGAGCACTCCTGGCAGTTTCCTCAAGGTGGGATCAAGTACGGCGAGACCCCCATGCAGGCGATGTACCGGGAACTGCACGAGGAAACGGGCCTGCATCCGGAACACGTCAAGATAATCGGCCGCACTCGCGACTGGTTGCGTTACGAGGTGCCTGACAAGTTCATCAAACGCGAAGTACGCGGTCATTACCGCGGCCAGAAGCAGATCTGGTTCCTGCTGCGGATGGTCGGACGCGATTGCGACATTTGCTTGCGCGCGACCGATCACCCGGAGTTCGATGCGTGGCGCTGGAACGAGTACTGGGTACCGCTCGATGCGGTGATCGAGTTCAAGCGGGATGTCTATCAGTTGGCGCTGACGGAACTGTCGCGCTTCCTGCGCCGCCCGGCGCAGCGAGCCGAAAAGCCGCGCGGGCCGCGTCTGTCGCGCTATCCGCGCGTCATTGGCGTACAGGCCCAGCAGACGCTGACGATTGTCGACACATCGGTAGTCTGTTCGGAGATCGAAGTGGAAGCGAGTACGCTCGACGAGATGCCGCCCCACGTGATCGTCGGCAAATGACGAGTCGGACTGCATGACCGGGCGCGACCTTGGTGTCGCGCCCTTTTTTTACGAGGAATGCATATTGAAAGCGATTGCTCTCGCGCTCGCATCGATTGCCGCGGCGGCCACGCTGGCCGGTTGCGCGAATTCGAAGACGCCGACCAACAAGGATGACAGCGAGTTCGTGTATCTGCTGGACCGCCAGGGCACCTGGAAGGAAAACGCGGTCGACTCGCTGCCGCCGCTGCCGCAGACGGGCGACCTACTGCCGTTCAACGTATCGCAGAACACGCCGCTCAAGTTCTTCGTCGACGCCAAGTCGCTCGCGGTCGGCACCGATGGCGTCGTGCGCTACGCCGTCGTCATCACGAGCCCGGCCGGTGCACGCAACGTGAACTACGAGGGCATCCGCTGCGACACCTACGAATGGCGGCAGTATGCCGGCCTGAATTCGGAACACGACGGCTGGGACCGCACGGTCGAGAACGACTGGCGGCGCATCGAGAACGGCGAACTGAATGCGTACCACTCGTCGCTCTATCAGGACTACTTCTGCGCGAACAAGATGCCGCAGGGCTCGACCCGGCAGATCCTGGAGAACATCCGGTTTCACCGCACCGCGATGAGCCAGTTGCGCTGACGGTACGCGGTACGGGCCGCCTGTCCCGTCCCGCACCATGGAAAAAGCCCGCGTCACGCGGGCTTTTTATTTGACTACCGGAACCGGAACGGGCGATCACACCAGCACGAGGTTGTCGCGGTGGATCAGTTCGGGCTCCAGCATGTAGCCGAGCACATTCTCGATCTCGCCGCTCGGCTTGCGCTGAATCAGCTTCGTTTCCGCGCTGCTGTAGTTCGTGAGCCCGCGCGCCACTTCGCGCCCGTCGGGGCCGACACACGCGATCACCTCGCCGCGCGCGAACGCGCCCTGCACGTCGGTCACGCCGATCGGCAGCAGGCTCTTGCCGCCGGCCGTCAGTTTCTCGACCGCGCCCGCATCGATCACGACATGGCCACGCACCTGCAGGTGGTCGGCCATCCATTGCTTGCGCGCCGCCATCCGCGCGGTACGCGCGATCAGTTGCGTGCCGATCGCCTCGCCGGCCGCCAGGCGCACGAGCACGTCAGGCTCGCGGCCGCTCGCGATCACGGTGTTCGCGCCGCTGTGCGCCGCACGCTTCGCCGCGAGGATCTTCGTCAGCATCCCGCCGCGGCCGAGGCTCGAGCCCGCACCGCCCGCCATCGCCTCGAGTTCCGGCGCGCCCGCGTTGGCCTCGGCAACGAGCGTCGCGTTCGGGTCCTTGCGCGGATCGGCCGTGAACAGCCCGGTCTGGTCGGTCAGGATGATCAGCGCATCGCCTTCGATCAGGTTCGCGACGAGCGCACCGAGCGTGTCGTTGTCGCCGAACTTGATTTCGTCGGTAACGACCGTGTCGTTCTCGTTGATGATCGGTACGACACCGAGCCGCAGCAACGTGAGCAGCGTCGAACGCGCATTCAGGTAACGCTCGCGGTCCGCCAGGTCGGCGTGCGTGAGCAGGATCTGCGCGGTGCGGATGTCGTGTTCGGTAAAGCGGCTCTCATAGACCTGCGCGAGCCCCATCTGGCCGACTGCGGCGGCGGCCTGCAACTCGTCGATTTCCCGCGGTCGCTTGCTCCAGCCGAGCCGCTGCATCCCTTCGGCAATCGCGCCCGAACTGACGAGCACGACTTCCTTGCCCTGAGCGCGCAGCGCGGCGATCTGGGCGGCCCAGCGGCCGATTGCAGCATGATCGAGCCCTTTGCCGTCGTTGGTCACGAGGCTGGAGCCCACCTTCACCACCAATCGCTTCGAATCCGCGATGATCGAACGCATCCTGCACTGTCTCCTGTATCTGACGCCTGCCCGGCCGGGCGCGATTGAACGCCGACGCCGGGCGGCACGCCCGGCGGGTTCCGGAACCGCTCAGGCGTCGTCGCCCGGCGCAGCACCGCCGTTCGCAGGCGGCGCGTCGCGGAAACGCACGTCCGCCGCGAGATCTTCCGCTTCCGCCGCGCGATGCGCGTCCGAATGCTGGGACAGGTAATCGAAGATCGCGTAGCACAGCGCTTCGCAGCCCTGGCCCGTCAGCGCCGAAATCTCGAACACCGGGCCGTCCCAGCCGAAGCGGTCGAGGAAATCCGCGACGCGCGCCTCGCGCTCGTCTTCCGGCACCATGTCGAGCTTGTTGAGCACGAGCCAGCGCGGCTTCTCGTAGAGCGCCTCGTCGTACTTGCGCAGCTCGCCGACGATCGCGGTCGCTTCCGCGACCGGATCGACGCTTTCGTCGAACGGGGCGAGATCGACAAGATGCAGCAGCACGCCGGTGCGCTGCAGGTGACGCAGGAACTGATGCCCGAGGCCCGCGCCTTCGGCGGCGCCCTCGATCAGCCCCGGGATGTCGGCGATCACGAAGCTCTTGCTCGGGCCGACGCGCACCACGCCGAGATTCGGCGCGAGCGTCGTGAACGGGTAGTCGGCGATCTTCGGCCTCGCGTTCGACACCGACGAAATGAACGTCGACTTGCCTGCGTTCGGCATGCCGAGCAGGCCGACGTCGGCGAGCACCTTCAGCTCGAGCTTCAGCATGCGCCGCTCGCCGGGCTTGCCGTCCGTCTTCTGGCGCGGCGCGCGGTTCGTGCTCGACTTGAAATGCAGGTTGCCGAGCCCGCCGGCGCCGCCCTGTGCAAGCATCACCTGCTGGTCGTGCTCGGTCAGGTCGGCGATCAGCTCGCCGGTATCCATGTCGTTGATGATCGTGCCGACCGGCATGCGCAGCGTGACGTCGTCGCCGCCCTTGCCGTAGCAATCGGAGCCGCGACCGTTTTCGCCGTTGCGCGCCAGGTGCTTCTTCGCGTAACGGTAGTCGATCAGCGTGTTGATGTTGCGGTCGGCGATCGCGTAGACGCTGCCGCCCCGGCCGCCGTCGCCGCCGTCCGGCCCGCCGAACGGGACGAATTTCTCGCGGCGCATCGACGCGCTGCCATCACCTCCGTCTCCGGCGATGACTTCGATTCGTGCTTCGTCAATGAACTTCATTCGTCACTCCGCCCAGTATTTCCGCTATTGTGCCGCGCGCCGGCGCGCTTGAACAATCTGCCGTTCGGCCGATCGTACGCCGGTTGCGCGACGGCCGCCGGCGCGCACATGCGCCCGGCGACCCAATAAAAAAGGCCCCGCGAAGACTGCGGGGCCTTTCGGCTACGAAGCCCTTGGTGCCTAAATAAACTTAGGCAGCCGCCGGGACGACGATGACCAGATGCTTCTTGTCCGCGCCTTTCGTCGCGAACTTCACGTGACCGTCGATCAGCGCGAACAGGGTGTGATCCTTGCCCATGCCGACGTTCTCGCCTGCGTGCATGCGCGTACCGCGCTGACGCACGATGATGCCGCCGGCATTGATTGCCTGGCCGCCGTACACTTTCACGCCGAGACGTTTCGACTCGGAGTCGCGGCCGTTCCGGGAAGAGCCGCCTGCCTTTTTGTGTGCCATCTGATTGCTCCTTTACCGAGGCGCTTACGCGTTGATCGCGTCGATGCGCAGCTCAGTGTAGTTCTGGCGGTGGCCGCCGTGCTTTTGGTAGTGCTTCCGGCGACGCATCTTGAAGATGGTGACCTTGGCATGACGACCGTGCGACACAACGGTGGCCTTGACGGAAGCCCCACTGACCAGCGGCGTACCGAACTTAATCGATTCGCCTTCGCCCACTGCGAGAACCTGGTCGAGCGTGATTTCAGCGTCAATGTCAGCCGGTATCTGTTCTACTTTGAGTTTTTCGCCAACGGCAACCTTGTACTGCTTGCCGCCGGTTTTTATGACCGCGTACATTGAGAACCTCACTCTGGATCCAAATTTTCCGCACACCACGCGCGGAAAACACGTGATTATACATGGGGTTAGCACCGAAGTCAAAACCGATCGACGATTGCCGCACGCCGGCCTCGGCCGGACGGCCTAAATCGCTGCTGCGGCGCGTCCGACAGACCGGGATATCTCGGATTCGACTTATAATCCGCGGCATCACCCAATTCCATCATCATGTCGTCGTCCACCGCCTCCCCCACCCTCAGCGCCGCCCACCTGCTCGCTCCGATCACCAGCGACATGGAGCAGGTGAATCGCGTTATCCGGCAAAGCCTCGCGTCCGACGTGCTGCTGATCAACCAGATCGCCGAGTACATCATCGGCGCGGGCGGCAAGCGGCTGCGTCCGGCGTTGCTGCTGCTCGTCGCCGGCGCGCTCGGCGAAACGTCGCACCAGCGGCACGTACTGGCCGCGGTCGTCGAGTTCATCCACACGGCCACGCTGCTGCACGACGACGTCGTCGACGAATCCGAGCTGCGCCGTGGCCGCCAGACCGCCAATGCGCTGTTCGGCAACGCGGCGAGCGTGCTGGTAGGCGATTACCTCTATTCGCGCTCGTTCGAGATGATGGTCGGCGTCGGCAAGATGCGCGTGATGGAGATCCTGTCCGAAGCAACGACGATCATTTCCGAAGGCGAGGTGCTGCAGCTCCTCAACATGCACGATGCGGACGTCGACGAAACGCGCTACATGCAGGTGATCCGCTACAAGACGGCCAAGCTGTTCGAGGCGTCTGCGCGCCTGGGCGCGGTGCTCGCGGGCGCCGATGCGCCGACCGAGTCCGCCGCCGCCGAATACGGCCGCCGGATCGGCACCGCGTTTCAGATCATGGACGACTGGCTCGACTACGCGGGCGCCGTCGAAGCGATGGGCAAGAATGCCGGCGACGACCTGCGCGAAGGCAAGCCGACGCTGCCGCTCATCTACCTGATCGAACGCGGTACGCCCGAGCAGTCGGCGCTTGCACGCGAGGCGATCGAACAGGGCGGCACCGATCGCTTCGACACGATTTTCGAAGCGATCACGCGCTCGGGCGCGCTGGATCACACGCTCGAATGCGCACGCCAGGAAGCGCAGGCGGCCGCGGCAGCGATCGCCGCGTTCCCCGATTCGATCTACAAGGAGAGCCTGCTCGCGCTGTGCTCGTACTCGACGTCGCGGCAGTCGTAAATGCATTGCGTGCGTCGCCGCCACTGCTGCGACGACGCACGTTCGACACGGCGCGATCACCTGTCCCAAAAAATTTCTTCGCCAAAGTATTCCATTTTCGAAGAAACGTCGTTATAGTTATGTTCTTGCTCGACGACGCAGCGGTCTTGAAGAAGACTGCGAAATCGGAAGAGTCCAAATCGGGGTGTAGCTTAGCCTGGTAGAGCGCTACGTTCGGGACGTAGAGGCCGGAGGTTCGAATCCTCTCACCCCGACCAGATTTGTAAAAAACCGTGCACTGCGTGCACGGTTTTTTTTCGTCCGGCCGCCGCGGGCCCATCGTGTCGCGCCCGACACATCGCGGTCGCCGGCCTCTGCTATATTCCCTCCATCCCTGTCCTTCACTGCCCTTTCCGACGCGTGGACCAAATTCCCTTATGGGCGCAAATCGGCGCCGTCTTCCTGCTTCTCCTCTGTTCCAGCTTCTTTTCCATTTCCGAGACTGCGATGATGGCGCTCAATCGCCATCGGCTGAAGCATCTCGCCGGCCAGGGTGCGCTCGGCGCGAAAACGACGCAGGGGCTTCTCACGCGGACTGACCTGCTGCTCAGCGTGATCCTGATCGGCAACAACCTGTTCAACACGATCATCCCGGTCCTCACGACGTCGCTCGCGCTTCATACGTTCGGCCGCAACAACCTCGCGCTGTCGATCGCGACCGGCATCGTCGCGTTCCTGATCATCGTGTTCGCGGAAATCGCGCCGAAGATCGTCGGCGCGACCTTCCCCGAACGCATCGCCCTGCCTGCGAGCCTCGTGATCGCACCGCTGATGCGCGTGTTCAAGCCGGTCGTCTGGTTCGTCAACGCGCTCGCGAACGGCGTACTGTGGGTGCTGCGCATCAACACGAAGAAGGGCCGCGACCAGCGGATGTCAGCCGACGAGTTGCGGGCCATCGTGCTCGAGTCGAGCAGTTTCATGCCGACCAAGCACCGCAGCATCCTGCTCAACCTGTTCGACCTCGAGAACATCACGGTCGACGACGTGATGGTGCCCCGCCGCCAGATCGAGTCGCTCAACTTCTACGCACCGCTCGACGACGTCCTGCACGAGCTCGAAACCTGCTATCACAACCGGCTCGTCGTCTACGAAGGCGACATCGACAAGGTGCTCGGCGTGCTGCACGTGCGCAAGACGCTCACCGCGCTGCACAACCAGGAGTTCGATCGCGAAATGCTGCGCTCGCTGCTCGCCGAGCCGTACTACGTGCCGTCGGGCACGCCGGTGGTTCAGCAGCTCCAGTTTTTCCAGGAGACCCGGCAGCGTACCGCGCTCGTCGTCAACGAGTACGGCGAGCTCGAAGGGCTCGTCACGCCCGAAGACATCATCGAGGAGCTGATCGGCGAATTCACGACCTCGATGCCGCGCAGCGAACGCGCGGGCGGCTGGGACGAGAACGGCGAATGCATCGTCTCGGCCAGCATGCCGCTGCGCGAACTGAACCGCTGGCTGCTCCTGAAGCTGCCGACCGACGGGCCGAAGACGCTGAACGGGTTGATTCTAGAAATCCTCGAGGAAATTCCGGAAGACGACGTGTGCCTGAAAATCGGCGACGTGATGCTCGAGGTGATGCGCAGCGACGACCAGGCCGTGCGCACCGTCAAGCTCTTCAAGCCGCGCGGCACGCGCACCGCACGCGCCGCCCTGCGCTAGGCCTGTTCCCGCCAATAACGGGCTTGCGCTGGCCCCCAGAAGGGCCGAGCGCAAGGAATGCGACGACCAACGGGAGTCCCTGTGGGACGAAGCGAATACTCGACGCGTATTCGCGAGGAGCATGACGCGGCGATCGGCCCTTCTGGTGGTCAGCCCGACGAATGAACTTTTCCAAAACAGGGGAACGCGCGTTGCCGGCCGTATTGCGGCGTCGCGCGTCGCTTGTTCGGCTCGGCCAAACGGCGCTCCTCACTCGTTGCACTCCGACCGGCAAGCCACGTTCGCAAGCCCGTTATTGGCGGGAACAGGCCCTAGCCGAACGGCCGACTGCCGGAGCCGCCCGCGACGCGCGACCATCTGCGGGTCACGTTCAACAGGCGGCCGACGCGCCGGCTCACATGCATTTCCCTCCCCCCGGGGCACCGCTGCGCACGCAGCCGACGCCCGCCCGCTCCGATGCGTCGCCCGCCGCCGCACCCCACGCGCTCGACGCGGCCCAGCTCGACGATGCCCCGGCCGTGCGGCTGCTGACCGACACGCTTCACGCGGCACGCGTGCGCGACGCATCCGACATCCATGTCGAACCGTTCGAAGCCGGCTGGCGCATCCGCCTGCGCATCGACGGCGTGCTGCACGAACATGCGCGGCCGCCCCTGCACCTGCGCGACGCGCTCGTCACACGGATCAAGGTCCTCGCGCGCATGGACATCGCCGAGCGGCGCCTCCCGCAGGACGGCAGGCTGCGCATCGCGATCGACGGCGGCACGCGCGGCGACTACCGCGTCAGTTCGCTACCCACACTGTTCGGCGAAAAGCTCGTGCTGCGGCGCCTCGAAACGCTGCCGCCCGATCTCACGCTCGCCCGCCTCGGTTTCGACGCGCAGCAGGCGGCCGCGATGGAGGCGGCGATACGCGCACCGCACGGCCTCGTGCTCGTCACGGGCCCGACCGGCAGCGGCAAGACGCTGTCGCTCTACTGCGCGCTGCAGATGCTCGATCGCGACGCGCACAACGTCTGCACGGTCGAGGATCCCGCCGAGATCCAGCTCGACGGGATCAGCCAGGTCGGTGTCGCCGAAAAGGCGGGGCTCACGTTCGCGACGGCACTGCGCGCGCTGCTGCGGCAGGATCCGGACATCATCATGGTCGGCGAGATTCGCGATGCGGAGACGGCCGACGTCGCGATCAAGGCCGCGCAGACCGGCCATCTCGTGCTGTCGACGCTGCACACGAACGACGCGCCGGCCGCCGTCGCGCGGCTGCTCGACATCGGCGTCGCGCCGTACAACCTCGCGGCCGCGCTGCACCTCGTCACCGCTCAGCGTCTCGTCCGGCGCCTGTGCGTCGCGTGCCGCGTGCACTCGGACGCACCGGCGCACGTGCTGCGGGAAGCCGGCTGCGACGCGGCGGCCCTGGCAGCCGGATGGCGGCCGTTCGTCGCGCGCGGCTGTTCCGCGTGTCACGGTATCGGCTATCGCGGCCGTATCGGCCTGCATCAGACGATGCCGGTATCGCGCGCGCTGGCGGAACGCATCGTCGCGCGGGCGAGCGTCGGCGAACTCGCGCAATGCGCGGCGGCCGAAGGCGTGCGCAATCTGCGCGACGCGGCCTTCGCGCGCGTCCGGGACGGCACGACGAGCATCGCGGAAGCCGTCGCCGCGACACCGGCGTCGTGAGCATGCGCACGACGCCGCGCGAAACCCGCTTCGCATGGCGCGGCCGCCGCCGCGACGGCACGCCGCGTCGCGGGACCGTCATCGCCTTCGACGCAGCGGCTGCGCGCGCCGCGCTCGCGCGCGACGGCATCGCGGTACTGTCGCTCGACGTCCGCGGGCCGGCCCGGCCGCCGACGGCCGGCGCACGGGACATCACGCGCTTCACGCGCCAGCTCGCGAGCCTGCTGCAGGCCGGCCTGCCGCTCGCGCCGTCGCTCGAGATGCTCGCGCGTACGCGTACACGCGACGGCGTGCCGCGCATCGCCGCGGGTCTCGCCCGCGAGATCGTCGGCGGGCAACGCTTCGCCGATGCGCTCGCACGCTATCCAGCGCAGTTCGGTACGCTGTATCGCCAGTTGATCGAGGTCGGCGAAGCATCCGGCTCGCTCGGCATCGTGCTGACACGGGTCGCGGAACACCGCGAGCGCGCCGACGCGCAGTGGCGCAAGCTGCGTGCCGCGCTCGCGTATCCGGCAGCCGTCATCCTGTTCGCGCTCGCGATCTCGGCTGCGTTGATGGTGTGGGTCGTGCCGACGTTCCGGCAGATCTTCGACGGTTTCGGCACCGCACTGCCGGCGCCGACCCGCGCACTGCTCGCGCTGTCCTCGGCGCTGTCGGCGTGGGGCGGTGTGCTCGTGGCCGGTGCCACGGCAACGGGGCTTGCCGCCCATCACGCGCTTCGGCGGTCGGCGCCGCTGCGCCATGCCGTCGCGCGGCGCCTGCTGCGTGCCCCGCTCGCAGGCAGCGCGCTTGCGCGGTTCGCGGCCGCACGCTGGTGCCGCTCGCTTGCGACGCTGCTCGGCGCCGGCGTCCCGCTCGCCGACGCCTTCGCCACGCTCGAGCGCACGGCCGGCCATCCGGTGTTCGAGCAGGCCACCGCGCACATCGCGGCACGCGTGCTGCACGGCGCGCGTCTCGCCGACGCGATGCAGTCGGTCGGCTGCTTCCCGGACGACGTCGTGCAACCGATCGCCGTCGCCGAGGAGACCGGTGCGCTCGACACGATGCTCGCCGACCTCGCCGCGCTGTGCGAACGCCAGCTCGACACGCGTCTCGAGACGCTCGCGGCACTCGGGGAACCGCTGATCGTGATCGTACTGGGCGCACTCGTCGGCGGCCTCGTGATCGCGATGTACCTGCCCATCCTTCAGCTCGGCAACGTGGTGTAGCATCGCAACCGATTCTGTCGCCTTTTAGCCCGAACCTTGAGCCTCATGACGCCCGCGCCCCTGTACGCCGTTCCCGATTCGCCCGAGAGCACGCTGCTCGCGCTGGCGATGCTGCCGCCCGCGTTGCAGTATGCGTTCGCGGTCGTCATCGGCCTTTGCATCGGCAGCTTCCTGAACGTGGTCGTGCACCGTCTGCCGGTGATGATGCAGCGCGCATGGCAGGCCGAGATCGCCGAAGCGACCGGCAACGCCAGCACCGCCCCCGACGACGGTTATCCGCCGCGCTACGATCTGTGGCGCCCGCGCAGCGCATGCCCGCATTGCGGCCATGTGCTGCGCGCGTGGGAAAACATCCCGCTCGTCAGCTACCTGATACTGCGCGGACGCTGCCGCCGCTGCGGCCACGCGATCGGCATCCGTTATCCGCTCGTCGAGCTCGCGTGCGCGCTGCTCGCCGCCGGCTCGCTCGCCGCGTTCGGCCCGACCGTCGCCGCGCTTGCCGCCTTCGCGCTGTGCGCCGCGCTGCTTGCGATGAGCGCGATCGATATCCGCACCGGTTACCTGCCCGATTCGATGACGCTGCCGCTCCTCTGGGCCGGGCTCGTGCTGAACCTCGGCGGCACGTTCACGTCGCTGCGCTCGGCCGTGATCGGCGCAATGGCCGGTTACCTGTTCCTGTGGTCGGTCTACTGGCTGTTCAAATGGTTGCGCGGCATCGAGGGCATCGGCTTCGGCGATCTGAAGCTGCTCGCCGCGCTCGGCGCGTGGATGGGCTGGGCCGCACTGCCGCAGGTCGTGCTGTTCGCCGCGGTGACGGGCGCAATCGTCGGGCTCGTCGCGACCTGGCGCGGCCGCATGCGCTTCGAGGAGCCGATTCCGTTCGGCCCGTTCCTCGCGGCGGGCGGCGTCGCGACGCTGTTTTTCGGCACCCCTTTTTATGCGGCGCTCGGAGGCTGACATGTTCGCAGTAGGACTCACCGGCGGCATCGGCAGCGGCAAGACGACCGTCGCCGACCTGTTCGGCGCCCGCGGCGCATCGCTCGTCGATACCGACCTGATCGCCCACCGCATCACCGCGCCGGGCGGCCTCGCGATGCCTGCGATCGAACAGGCATTCGGCCGCGGCTTCGTTGCTGCCGACGGCGCGCTCGACCGCGCGAAGATGCGCGCGCTGATCTTCAGCGACGACGACGCGCGCCGGCGCCTCGAGGCAATCACGCACCCGCTGATCCGCGCGGAAACCGATCGCGAGGCGCGCGAAGCGCAGGGCCCGTATGTGATGTTCGTCGTGCCGCTGCTCGTCGAGTCGGGCAACTGGAAGGCGCGCAGCAATCGCGTGCTCGTCGTCGACTGCCCGGTCGAAATGCAGATCGCGCGCGTGATGCAGCGCAACGGGTTCACGCGCGCGCAGGTCGAGGCAATCATCGCAAGACAGGCAACGCGCGAAGCCCGTCTCGCGGCGGCCGACGACGTGATCGTCAACGACGCGACGACGCCCGATGCGCTCGCCGCGCAGGTCGATGCACTGCACCAACGCTATCTCGGGTTCGCGGCCGCCGCGCACTGAGCCGCGTGCGTAATCGTGATGGCGTACGAAATTGGTGCGTTGCTAGGGTAGAGCGTGAGCATTAGAATGTCCTGCATTGTTTCAATCCCTACCCAAGAGGCGAGCGCGCTTGATTCTTTACGAGTATCCGTTCAACGAGCGAATTCGCACGCTGTTGCGCCTCGAAGACCTGTTCGAGCGCTTCGCGTTCTTTTTGGCTCAGGAGGACCCGCGTGAACACCACGTCGCGCTGACGACGCTGTTCGAAATCGCCGAGGTAACCGGCCGCGCGGACCTGAAATCGGATCTGATGAAGGAGCTCGAACGTCAACGCCAGACGCTCGCCCCCTTTCGCGGCAATCCGGGCATCGAGCAGAACGCGCTCGAAGCCGTGCTCGGCGAAATCGAGCAGACGCTCGCGAATCTCGCGCAGATGCAGGGCAAGACCGGGCAGCACCTCGTCGACAACGAGTGGCTCGCCAGCATCCGCAGCCGCGCGGTGATTCCCGGCGGCACCTGCAAGTTCGACCTGCCGTCGTACTACGCGTGGCAGCAATGGCCCGCCGAGCAGCGGCGCCAGGACATCGCGAAGTGGATCATGCCGATGCTGCCGCTGCGCGACGCCGCGTCGATCGTGCTGCGCCTCGCACGCGAATCGGGCCAGGCGTCGAAGGTCATGGCGATGCAGGGCAGCTACCAGCAGATGCTGTCCGGCCGCACCTACCAGTTGATGCAGGTGCGCGTACCGCCGGAGTTGCGCGTCATTCCCGAAGCGAGCGCGAACAAATACATGCTGTGGGTACGGTTCACCATGCAGGACGGCGATGTGCGGCCGCGCGCGGTGGACATCGACGTGCCGTTCCATCTGACACTGTGCAATCTGTAACGGCCGCGTGCCGGATCGACGCTTTCGTATGACTACCGTTGTGAAATGCCCGTCGTGCGGCGCCCAAGTGCGCTGGACATCTGAAAATCAGTTCCGCCCGTTCTGTTCGGCACGCTGCAAGCAGCTCGACCTCGGCGCCTGGGCTGCGGAAAAGTACCGGATCGGCGGTACGTCCGACGAAGGCCCTTCGTCGGAAGAAGACGGCACGGACGACCGCCGCGACAGCTAAGCGGCGCGCGGCACCGCCCGCCGGCGATATGGCCCGCCTTTCACGCAGGCCGCCGCGGCATCAGTGCGACGCCGCTTCCTTCTCGAGCAGTTCGAGCACCGGCAGCGCTGCCGGCAGCAGCGGCGCGACGTCGACCGGCAGTTGCTGCCACACGAACGCCTGCCCTTCCTTGCTGTGCGGCTCGCCCGTCCAGCCCGTCACCTTGCAGAAATAGAGCCGCACGTACGCGTGCGGATAATCGTGCTCGAGCGTGTGCCAGCGATGGCTGGCCGTGACGACGATGCCGAGTTCCTCGTGCAGTTCGCGCGCCAGCGCGTCCTCGACGCTCTCGCCGGCCTCCAGCTTGCCGCCCGGAAACTCCCAGTAGCCTTCATACGGCTTGCCCTGCAGCCGCTGCGCGAGCAGGTAGCGGCCGTCCGGCTGCACCATCACGCCAACCGCGACTTCCGTCACCTTGCGGCCATCCGGCGCCCGTACTGCGCCCTGTGCGAGATTCGCGCTCATGCCTGCTCCTTGCGGCCCGACCAGTCGCGCGCGAACTGCCACGCGACGCGTCCCGACCGCGAGCCGCGCTCGAGCGCCCATACGAGCGCGTCGCCGCGCGCGGACTCGATCTCCGCATCCGCGCAGCCGAAATGACGCAGCCAGTGCGCGACGATGCCGAGGTAGTCGTCCTGCTTGAACGGATAGAAGCTGACCCACAGGCCGAAGCGCTCCGACAGCGAGATCTTCTCCTCGACGACTTCGCCGGGGTGAATCTCGCCATCCGGAAGATGCTTGTACGACTCGTTGTCGCTCATGTACTCAGGCAGCAGATGGCGGCGGTTCGACGTCGCGTAGATCAGCACGTTGTCCGACTGCGCGGCGATCGAGCCGTCGAGCGCGACCTTCAGCGCCTTGTAGCCCGATTCGCCTTCCTCGAACGACAGGTCGTCGCAAAACACGATGAACCGCTCGGGACGCTGCGAGATCAGCTCGACGATGTCGCCGAGATCGTGCAGGTCGTCCTTGTCGACTTCGATCAGGCGCAGCCCGTCCTTCGCATATGCGTTCAGGCACGCCTTGATCAGCGACGACTTGCCGGTGCCGCGCGCGCCGGTCAGCAGCACGTTGTTGGCCGGCTTCTGCTGCACGAACTGCCGCGTGTTCTGTTCGATCAGCCCTTTCTGGCGATCGATGTTGTGCAGGTCGCCGAGCGTGATCGACGACACTGCCGGCACCGGCTGCAGGTAGCCGCGCCCCTGGCGCTTGCGCCAGCGGAACGCGTGCGCGGCGTTCCAGTCGACGGCCGCCGGCGCAGGCGGCAACACCCCCTCGAGACGGCCGAGCAGCGCTTCCGCGCGCGTCAGAAACTGTTCAAGCTTGTCCATGTCGTTCGAGCGCTCCCGATCAGGAGCGGTAATCCGCGTTGATGCTCACGTAATCGTGCGACAGGTCGCACGTCCACACGGTGGCCTGCGCGTCGCCGCGGCCGAGCAGCACGCGGATCGTGATTTCGCTCTGCTTCATCACGCGCTGGCCGTCCTCTTCCTGGTAGGCCGGGTTGCGGCCGCCCGCCTTCGCGACGAGCACGTCGTCGAGATAGAGGTCGATCTTGCCGACGTCGAGGTCCGCGACGCCCGCATAGCCGATCGCCGCGAGAATCCGGCCGAGGTTGGGGTCGGATGCGTAGAAGGCCGTCTTCACCAGCGGCGAATGGCCGATCGCGTACGCGATCTGGCGGCATTCCGCGACGCTCTTGCCGCCTTCGACCTGCACCGTCATGAATTTCGTCGCGCCTTCGCCGTCGCGCACGATCAGTTGCGACAGCACCTGCGCGACTTCCGTCACCGCGTCGCGCAGCGCTGCATAGGCCGGCGAATCGGTCGACGTGATCGCGGGCAGCGTGCTCTTGCCCGACGCGATCAGGATGAACGAATCGTTCGTCGACGTGTCGCCGTCGATCGTGATGCAGTTGAACGAGCGGTCGGCGACTTCCCTCACGAGCGTGTCGAGCACCGGCTGCGCGACGTTCGCGTCGAACGCGAGGAAGCCGAGCATCGTCGCCATGTTCGGCTTGATCATGCCGGCGCCCTTGCTGATGCCCGTCAGCGTGACCGTGTGGCCGTCGATCGTGACTTGGCGCGACGCGGCCTTCGGCAGCGTGTCGGTCGTCATGATCGCCTGCGCGGCGTCAAACCAGCTCCCGGCCTTGCGGTTCTCGAGCGCTGCCGGCAGGCCGGCCTTCAGGCGGTCGATCGGCAGCGGCTCGAGGATCACGCCGGTCGAGAACGGCAGCACCTGCGCCGGCTCGATACCCGCGAGGCGTGCGAGTTCCGTGCAGGTCTCGCGGGCGTTCACGAGGCCCGGCTCGCCGGTGCCCGCGTTCGCATTGCCCGTATTCACGACCAGTGCACGGATGCCCGCGCCGCCCGCGCGCACCTTCGCCAGATGCTCGCGGCAGACGGTGACCGGCGCGGCGCAAAAGCGGTTTTCGGTGAACACGCCCGCGACCGTCGCCCCTTCGTCGACGGAGATCACCAGCACGTCCTTGCGATTCGGCTTGCGGATGTTCGCTTCCGCCCAGCCGAGCGTGACGCCGGCGACGGGATGCAGTTGGGCGGGATCGATCGACGGAAAATTGACAGCCATGGGGCACACCTGCCGGATGGAAAATGCCGGCACGCGCCGGCATCGATTGGAAGAACCGGCGGCCGCACGCGCGGGCCGCCGCAACTCACATCACTCACTCGAAGCTGCGAACGAAGCGGCACGCGTGATGCGCGCCGCCGTCGATCATGACAGCTTCCCGTGACAGTGCTTGTACTTCTTGCCGCTGCCGCACGGGCACGGATCGTTACGGCCGACCTTCGGCATCTCGCCGCCGGGGCCGCTGTGGAGCATCGCGCTGTCGACCATGTCGGCCGTCGCCGCCGCGGCCGCGACAGCCGCCCCGCCGGCCACCGGCGCTGCGGCTTCGGCAAACTCGGCGTGCTGGTACTCGACGTTCTCGAGATGGCCGCTGCGCTCCTCGATCTGCTCGGCCGCTTCCTCGAGCTGCTCCGGCGACTGGATCTGCACGTTCATCACGACCCGCGTGACTTCCTGCTTGATCGCCTCGAGCATCGCGGCGAACAGCTCGAACGCTTCGCGCTTGTATTCCTGCTTCGGGTTCTTCTGCGCATAACCACGCAGGTGGATGCCCTGGCGCAGGTGGTCGAGCGCCGCGAGGTGTTCGCGCCACAGGCGGTCGACCGTCTGCAGCATCACCGAGCGCTCGAACGCGCTGAACGATTCGCGGCCGACCATCGCGACCTTTGCGTCGTACTGCTCGTCGGCGGCCGTCATCACGGCGTCGAGAATCTCCTCGGCCGTGATCGACGTCGACTCGTTCACCATTTCCTGGATCGCGAGGTCGAGCTGCCAGTCGTTGCGCAGCGCTTCCTCGAGCTCGGGCACGTCCCACTGCTCCTCGATGCTGCCTTCCGGCACGAACTGGCGGACGACTTCGGCAATCACGCCGTGGCGCATCGCGGTGATCGTCTCTGTGATGTCGTGTGCTTCGAGCAGTTCGTTGCGCTGCTGGTAGATGACCTTGCGCTGGTCGTTCGACACGTCGTCGTATTCGAGCAGCTGCTTGCGGATGTCGAAGTTGCGCGCTTCGACCTTGCGCTGCGCGGATTCGATCGAACGCGTGACGATGCCGGCCTCGATCGCCTCGCCTTCCGGCATCTTCAGGCGATCCATGATCGAGCGCACGCGGTCGCCCGCGAAGATGCGCAGCAGCGGATCGTCGAGCGACAGGTAGAAGCGCGACGAGCCCGGATCGCCCTGGCGACCCGCACGGCCGCGCAACTGGTTGTCGATCCGGCGCGATTCGTGGCGCTCGGTGCCGATGATGTGCAGGCCGCCCGCGGCCTTCACCTGCTCGTGCAGCGTCTCCCACTCGTCGTGCAGTTGCTGGATGCGGCGCGCCTTCTCGTCGGCCGGGATCGCTTCGTCGGCCTCGATGAACGCGGCCTGCTTCTCGGCGTTGCCGCCGAGCACGATGTCGGTGCCGCGGCCGGCCATGTTGGTCGCGATGGTGACGCGGTTCGGACGGCCGGCTTCCGCGACGATCGCGGCTTCACGCTCGTGCTGCTTCGCGTTCAGCACTTCGTGCGGCAGCCCGGCCTGCTTCAGCAGGTGCGACAGCAGCTCGGAGTTCTCGATCGACGTCGTGCCGACCAGCACCGGCTGGCCGCGCTCGTAGCAGTCGCGGATGTCGCGGATCACCGCGTCGTAGCGCTCCTTGGCCGTCTTGTAGATCTGGTCCTGCTTGTCGATCCGCTTCGGCGGACGGTTGGTCGGGATCACGACCGTCTCGAGGCCGTAGATCTCGTTGAATTCGTACGCTTCGGTGTCCGCGGTACCCGTCATGCCCGCCAGCTTCGCGTACATCCGGAAGTAGTTCTGGAACGTGATCGATGCGAGCGTCTGGTTCTCGCTCTGGATCTTCACGTGTTCCTTCGCCTCGACAGCCTGGTGCAGGCCGTCGGACCAGCGGCGGCCGGCCATCAGGCGGCCCGTGAATTCGTCGACGATGACCACTTCGCCGTTCTGCACGACGTAGTGCTGGTCCTTGTGGAACAGCGTGTGCGCGCGCAGCGCCGCGTACACGTGGTGCATCAGCGTGATGTTCTGCGGCGCGTACAGGCTCTCGCCGTCGCCGATCAGGCCCCATTCGGCGAGCAGTCGCTCGGCCTTCTCGTGGCCCGATTCCGTCAGGAACACCTGGCGTGACTTCTCGTCGAGCGTGTAGTCGCCCGGCTTCTCGACGCCCGTGCCGTCGGCCTTCTCCTCGCCGATCTGACGCTCGAGCAGCGGCGGCAGCGCGTTCATCCGCACGTACAGCTCGGTGTGATCCTCGGCCTGGCCCGAGATGATCAGCGGCGTGCGCGCTTCGTCGATCAGGATCGAGTCCACCTCGTCGACGACCGCGAAGTTCAGTGCCCGCTGCACGCGCGCGTCGGTCTCGTAGACCATGTTGTCGCGCAGGTAGTCGAAGCCGAACTCGTTGTTCGTACCGTACGTGATGTCCGCTGCGTAGGCCTGCTGCTTCTGGTCGTGCTCCATGCCGGACAGGTTGATGCCGACCGACAGACCGAGGAAGTTGTAGAGGCGCGCCATCCATTCGGCGTCACGCTGCGCGAGGTAGTCGTTGACGGTCACGACGTGCACGCCGCGGCCGGCCAGCGCATTCAGGTACACGGGCAGCGTCGCGACGAGCGTCTTGCCTTCGCCGGTGCGCATTTCCGCGATCTTGCCGTAGTGCAGCACCATGCCGCCGATCATCTGCACGTCGAAGTGGCGCATCTTCAGCACGCGGCGGCTCGCTTCGCGGCAGACCGCGAACGCTTCGGGCAGCAGCTTGTCGAGCGACTCGCCGGCCGCGACCCGCTGGCGGAATTCGTCCGTCTTGCCGCGCAACTGGTCGTCCGTCAGCTTCTCGATCTGCGTTTCGAGCGCATTGATCGTCGTGACGGTCTTTTGGTATTGCTTGACGAGCCGCTGGTTGCGGCTGCCAAAAATTTTCTGGAGAAAACCGGTTGTCATCGGATCGGATCCTGCGTCGCAGCACCGGCGCCCGGCGCGTATTGCGCGCCCCGACGCCCGAGCCTCGGCGGCTTAGCGAATTAGTGGACTCAAACGGTGAATTTTAGCACGCGGGAACGCGTGCGCCCGTGTCTCGGCCGGACGGCCATTGCGCGCCGACAGCCGGGCGGACGGGGCGAAAGCCGCCCGTGGGCAGGCTGGCGCGGGTACAATCGGCGTCAACGTCCGCGCGCGTGCGCGCCCGAAGAATGCCTCGATGAACCGATTTTCCAAGCGTTTCGGCCCGCTCGCCGCGTATCGCCCGCAACCCGTGTCCGAAGTGCTCTGCCGCACCGACGCGTTCACGGCGCTGCGCGCCGGCGTCGAGCAGATCGCGTCGCTGCAGCGCGATCTGTCCGCGCTCCTGCCCGACTATCTTGCGAATCATGTCGAACCGGGCTTCATCAAGGACGGCACCCTGACCCTCTTTGCCGCACACAATGCGCTGGCTGCGCGGCTGCGGCAGGTCGAGCCGCGGCTGCTCGGCGATCTCCAGAAGCGCGGCTGGCCCGTCGCGACGCTGCGCGTGCGCGTGCGCCCGAAGGACGCACCGGAGCCGCCGCATGTGAAGCAGGCGCGGATGACCTCGGTCGGCGCCGCCGCATTGCGCGACCTCGCCGATCATCTCGAACCGTCGCCGCTACAGGCCGCGCTCGCGCGGATGGCGGCCCGGCACGGCGCGAAATCGCCGCGCTGAGCGCGCCGCGGCGGCGTCCGGCCAACAAAAAAGCGGCCCGCAGGCCGCTTTTTTGTTGGCTGGTGCCGAACGCCGGTCAGGCGAAGGCCGTCTGCGCGTCGAACGCGAAGCCGCTCGGCGCGGCCTGCGGATCGTCGAACGTGACGATCTCGTAGGCGTCTTCGTGCGCGAGCAGCTCGCGCAGCAGCGCGTTGTTCAGCCCGTGCCCCGACTTGTACGCGGTGTACGACGCCAGCAGCGGATGGCCGACCACGTACAGGTCGCCGATCGCGTCGAGCATCTTGTGCTTCACGAACTCGTCGTCGTAGCGCAGCCCGTCGTTGTTCAGGATCCGGTACTCGTCGAGCACGATCGCGTTGTCCATGCTGCCGCCGCGCGCCAGGCCCAGCTCGCGCAGCATCTCGGCTTCGTGCGCGAAGCCGAACGTGCGCGCACGCGCGATCTCACGCACGTACGACGTATTCGCGAAATCAACCTCGAGCTCCTGGCCGGTCTTGTCGACGGCCGGGTGGCGGAAGTCGATCGAGAACTTCAGCTTGAAGCCGAAATACGGATCGAGACGCGCGAACTTGTCGCCGTCGCGGATTTCAACCGGCTTCGTCACCTTGATGAAGCGCTTCGGCGCGTTCTGCTCCTCGATGCCGGCGGACTGGATCAGGAACACGAAGGTCGCCGCGCTGCCGTCCATGATCGGGATTTCCTCGGCCGTCACGTCGACATAGAGGTTGTCGATGCCGAGGCCGGCGCACGCCGACATCAGGTGCTCGACCGTCGACACGCGCGCGCCATCCTTCTGCAGCACCGACGCGAGCCGCGTGTCGCCGATCGACATCGCCGATGCGGGAATGTCGACGGGCGTCGGCAGGTCAATGCGCGAGAAGACGATGCCCGTGCCCGGCGCGGCCGGACGGAGCGTCAGTTCGATCTTGCGGCCCGAGTGGAGACCGATACCCACGGTCTTCACGATCGATTTGATGGTGCGCTGCTTCAGCATGGTGTTCTTCGTCTTGATTGAAGATATCAATCAGGAGTTATATTCGATAGACGAGATTATAGCGTAATTCCCTATTCAACGCTGTTTGAAACTGCGTATCAATCTGTTTCGACAGTTTACCCGCGCCGATACGGGACGGGCCAATGCCCGGAACGGAGGCGTTTCCGGTCATCGGCCCGTGTTACAACTGCCCTGAGGCCGGTGAGCAGCGTTGCCGGCAGGCAACGGCGCACCGCACGATCAGGACGTCAACGTCGCGAGAACACTCGCCGCATCGCTCACTTCGAATTTGCCCGGCGCCTCGACGGCCAGCGTCTTGACCACACCGCCGTCAATCACCATCGCGTAGCGCAGGGAACGAATTCCCATGCCACGCGCGGACAAATCCTGCGTCAGCCCCAGCGCATGAGTGAAAGCCGCGCTGCCGTCCGCCATCATGCGCACCTTGCCCGCGGTGTGCAGATCACGTCCCCATGCGCCCATCACGAATGCGTCATTGACGGACACGCACCAGATCTCGTCGATACCCGCCGAGCGCAGTTGCTCAGCGTGTTCGACGTAGCCCGGCACATGCTGCGCCGAGCAGGTCGGCGTGAAAGCGCCCGGCAATCCGAAGATCACCACCCGCTTTCCCGCGACCTGGTCGCGCACGCTGAAGGCATTCGGCCCCAGCGTGCAGCCTTCGCGCGCGTCGTCGATGAACTCGAACAACTGCGCGTCGGGCAGCGCGTCGCCCACTTGAATCATGGCTGGTCCCTCATAGCGATACGGTTTTTCAGCGTGTTGCGGACAGCACGGCCCATCCCGCCCCGCCGAAGCGAAGAGGGCACGTTTCCCGGCCCGGCGTCGCATCCGACGCGGCCTGTCGTGGTCCGCAGCATCCGTCACGCCGGCGATACCGCGGCGATTCCGCCGCGGCTTCGCCTGTGTTTGCGTCAGTCAGCCTGCTTGCGCAGGAAAGCCGGGATGTCGTACGTGTCGACCCCCTTCTCCTGCAGCGCCTGCACGTGCGATGCCGCGGTTTCGCGCGAGTTGCGCCACACCGCCGGCGTATCGAGCGCGCCGTAGTCGGCCGTGCTGACGTGATGCGGCTGCGCATAGCCATGCGACACCGCGCTGACCGGCTGGTTGTCCGTACCCGTGCGCAGCAGCGTCATCGGAGCCGATTGCTGCTTCTTCGCCGCACGGCCCAGACCCGTCGCCACGACCGTCACGCGCAACGCGTCGCCCATCGCGTCGTCGTACACCGCACCGAAGATCACCGTGGCATCTTCCGCCGCGTAGCTCTTGATCGTGTTCATCACTTCGCGCGTTTCCGACAGGCGCAGCGAACGGCTCGACGTGATGTTGACCAGCACGCCGCGCGCACCCGACAGATCGACGCCTTCGAGCAGCGGGCTCGCCACGGCCTGTTCCGCCGCGAGGCGTGCGCGATCGACGCCGGCGACCGTCGCCGTGCCCATCATCGCCTTGCCCTGCTCGCCCATCACCGTCTTCACGTCTTCGAAGTCGACGTTCACGAGGCCATCGACGTTGATGATTTCAGCGATGCCTGCGACTGCGTTGTTCAACACGTCGTCCGCGCACTGGAAGCACTTGTCCATCTCGGCGTCGTCGCCCATCACGTCGAACAGCTTGTCGTTCAGCACGACGATCAGCGAGTCGACGTGATCCTCCAGTTGCTGCGAACCTGCTTCGGCGACGCGCATGCGCTTGCCGCCTTCGAACTCGAACGGCTTGCTGACGACACCGACCGTCAGGATGCCCATCTCCTTCGCGATCTGCGCGACCACCGGCGCCGCGCCCGTGCCCGTACCGCCGCCCATGCCGGCCGTGATGAACACCATGTGCGCGCCGCGCAGTGCGTCGGCGATGCGCTCACGCGCTTCTTCCGCTGCCGCACGGCCCATTTCCGGCTTCGCACCGGCGCCGAGGCCCGTGTTGCCAAGCTGGATCACCGACGATGCACGCGAACGCGACAGCGCCTGGGCGTCCGTGTTCATCACGATGAAGTCGACGCCCTGCACGCCGCGGTTGATCATGTGCTGGACGGCATTGCCGCCAGCGCCGCCAACGCCGACCACCTTGATGATGGTGCCGTTGGTCTCGGTTTCCAGCATTTCGAATTCCATGTTGCCTCCGTCAAGAGAAAGACTGCTAATCGGCCGTTATTCGGCAGGAGATCGGGCAACCCCCTGTCGCGCGCCAGCCGCCGGCACCAGCGCGAATTTCGATTCGGTTCGTCAAAAGTTGCTCAGGAACCATTCCTTCATCCGCGAGAACACCTGCCCCGCGTTGCCGGACTGCACGGCGACCTTGCGGCCGCGCATGCGCTGAGCACTGCCTTCGACGAGCAGCCCCATCGCCGTCGAGTAGCGCGGATTGCGCACGACGTCGGAGAGGCCGCCTGCATACTCCGGCGCGCCGATGCGCACCGGTTTCAGGAAAATGTCTTCGCCGAGCTCGACCATGCCCGGCATCATCGCGGCACCGCCGGTAATGACCACGCCGGAGCTCAGCAGTTCTTCATAACCCGACTCGCGCACGACCTGCTGCACGAGCGAGAACAGTTCCTCGACGCGCGGCTCGATCACGGCCGCGAGCGCCTGGCGCGACAGCGTGCGCGGGCCGCGTTCGCCGAGGCCCGGCACTTCGACCATCTCGTCCGGATCGGCGAGCGCCTGCTTCGCGATCCCGTAGCCGACCTTGATGTCTTCCGCATCCGGCGTCGGCGTGCGCAGCGCCATCGCGATGTCGCTCGTGATCTGGTCGCCGGCGATCGGAATCACCGCGGTGTGGCGGATCGCGCCTTCGGCGAAGATCGCGATGTCCGTCGTGCCGCCGCCGACGTCGACCAGCACCACGCCGAGATCCTTCTCGTCTTCCGTCAGCACGGCCAGCGACGACGCGAGCGGCTGCAGGATCAGGTCGTTCACTTCCAGCCCGCAGCGGCGCACGCACTTGACGATGTTCTGCGCGGCGCTCACCGCGCCCGTCACGATGTGCACCTTCACCTCGAGGCGGATGCCGCTCATCCCGATCGGCTCGCGCACGTCTTCCTGGCCGTCGATGATGAATTCCTGCGTGAGGATGTGCAGCACCTGCTGGTCGGTCGGGATGTTGATCGCCTTCGCGGTCTCGATCACCCGTGCGACGTCGGTCTGCGTGACTTCCTTGTCCTTGATCGCGACCATCCCGCTCGAGTTGAAGCTGCGGATGTGGCTGCCCGCGATCCCCGTGAACACGTTGGTGATCTTGCAGTCGGCCATCAGCTCGGCTTCCTCGAGCGCGCGCTGGATCGACTGCACGGTGGCCTCGATGTTGACCACCACACCTTTCTTCAGACCCTTCGACTCGCTCTGGCCGAGACCGATCACCTCGTAGTGACCCTCGCCCTTCAGCTCCGCGACGATGGCCACCACCTTCGACGTGCCGATGTCGAGGGAAACCAGCAGATCCTTGTAGTCTTTGCTCATAAAGTGCTCTTGCGTGTGATCTCTCGTTACTTCTTGCGCTTGTCGGTATCGGTCAGGAACCGCATGCCTGCCGCGCGAATCGCGAATCCGTTCGGATAGCGCAGGTCCGCGTACTCGATGTCGTTGCCCCAGCGCTCCGTGACGACCGGCCAGGCTGCGACGAGGCGCTGGCTCCGGTCATGCAGCGATTCGCTGTTGCGCTCCTTGCCCAGCTCGACCTGCATGCCGTTCGACAGCTTCACCGTCCACGCGTACCGCGCCGACAGCGTCACTTCTTCCGGCGCCGCCTTCAGCGGCGCAAACCATTTCCCGAAGTCGCGATACCGCGTGACGACTTCCTTCGCACTGCCCTCCGGGCCGTCGAACGCCGGCAACGCCTGATCCAGCTCGCCCTGGTTCGCGGTGAACAGCTCGCCGTCGACGCTCACGAGCTGGTCGCTGCCCCAGGTCCCGAGCGGTTTGTACTCCTCGAGCGTGACAGCCAGCGCATTCGGCCACACCCGGCGCACGCTCGCGTGCCGCACCCACGGCATCTGCTCGAACGCGGCACGCGCCGTATCGAGATCGACCGTGAAGAAATTGCCCTTCAGCCGGCCGACCACGCCCGCGCGCACCGTCGGCGAATTGATGTGCTCGGTGTCGCCGTCGATCCGGATTTCCCGCAGCGCGAACGTCGGGCGCTGGATCAGCCAGTAGCAGCCGGCCGCCGCCAACACGAGCAGCAGCAGCGCGTACAGCGCGCTGGCGGCAAGGTTGAGTTGGCGAACGTTGTTCCACATACGTCGTTCCGTTCCTGCGTCAGTCGTTGAGCGTGAGCGACAGCACCTTCACGACCAGCTCCGAATAGCTGATGCCGACCGCACGCGCGGCCTTCGGCGGCAGCGAGTGGTCGGTCATCCCGGGGGCCGTGTTCACTTCCAGGAAATACGCATTGCCGGCCGCGTCGAGCATGAAATCCGCGCGGCCCCAGTCGGTGCAGCCGAGCACGTCGAACGCGCGGCGCGCGATGCGCTTCAGTTCCGCTTCCTGCTCGGCCGGCAGGCCGCACGGAATCAGGTATTGCGTATCGTCGGCGACGTATTTCGCGTGATAGTCGTAGAACTCGCCCGCCGGCACGATCTTGATCAGCGGCAGGTCGAGATCGCCGGCGATGCATGCGGTGTATTCGCCGCCGCCTTCGATGCTCTTCTCGACGATCACGATCTTGTCGTGCGTCGCGGCTTCCGACAGTGCGGCCGGCAACGCGTCGGCCGTCTTCACCTTCAGCACCGCGACGCTCGAACCTTCGCTCGCCGGCTTCACGAACAGCGGCAGGCCGAGCTTCGCGACGATGTCGGTCGCGCGCGCCGCGAGGTCGTCGCCGCGCATCACCGTCTCGAACGGCGGCGTCGGCACGCCCGTCTGCTGCCACACGAGCTTCGTGCGGAACTTGTCGAGGCCGAGCGCCGACCCGAGCACGCCGCTGCCCGTGTAGCGGATCCCGTAGAAATCGAGCGCGCCCTGGATCTGGCCGTTCTCGCCGTAGCCGCCGTGCAGCGCGATGAACGCGCGCTCGAAGCCCTCGTCCTTGAGCGCCGCCAGCGGACGCTCGGCCGGGTCGAACGGATGGGCGTCAATGCCCGCATCGCGCAGGCCCTGCAGCACGAGCCGGCCCGAGGTGAGCGACACCTCGCGCTCGGCGGATTCGCCGCCGAACAACACCGCCACCTTGCCGAAACGTTTCGGATCGATCCCGCTCATGTCATGCCTTCTGTTGTGTGTGTTGCACGAGCTTCGCCGGCACACCACCGATCGAACCCGCGCCCATCGTGATCACCACGTCGCCGTTCTGCGCGACCTTCGCCAATGCGGCCGGCACGTCGTCGACCGTCGCGACGAACACCGGGTCAACCTTCCCGACCGCGCGCAGCGCACGCGACAGCGCGTCGCCACTGGCCGTCGCGATCGCCGCCTCGCCGGCCGCGTAGACTTCCGTCAGCACCAGCGCATCGACCGTCGACAGCACGTTGACGAAATCGTCGAAGCAGTCGCGCGTGCGCGTGTAGCGGTGCGGCTGGAACGCCAGCACGAGGCGGCGGCCCGGGAACGCGCCGCGTGCGGCCGCGATCGTCGCCGCCATCTCGACCGGGTGATGGCCGTAATCGTCGATCAGCGTGTACTGGCCGCCGTCCGCGGTCGGCACCTCGCCGTAACGCTGGAAGCGCCGGCCGACACCGTTGAATTCCACCAGCGCCTGCTGGATCGCGTCGTCCGCCACGCCGAGGTCGGTCGCGATCGCGATCGCCGCGAGCGCGTTCTGCACGTTGTGCAGGCCCGGCATGTTCAGCACGACCGCGAGCGGCGCGCGACCTTCGCGGATCACCGTGAAGTGCATCCGGCCGTCGCGCGCGTCGATGTCTTCCGCGCGCACCTGCGCGTCCGGCGACAGGCCGTAACGCACGACCGGCTTCGAGATGAACGGGATGATCTGCCGCACGTTCGGATCGTCGACGCACACGACCGCGCTGCCGTAGAACGGCAGGCGCTGCGTGAATTCGATGAACGCCTGCTTGAGCCGCGCGAAATCGTGGCCGTAGGTGTCCATGTGGTCGGCGTCGATGTTCGTGATGACTTCGATCACCGGATACAGGTTCAGGAACGATGCGTCCGACTCGTCGGCCTCGGCGACGATGAAATCGCCGGTGCCGAGCCGCGCGTTCGCGCCGGCGCTGATCAGCCGCCCGCCGATCACGAAGGTCGGATCGAGGCCGCCCGCCGCGAGCACGCTCGCGACGAGGCTCGTCGTCGTGGTCTTGCCGTGCGTGCCCGCGATCGCGATCCCTTGTTTCAGGCGCATCAGTTCCGCGAGCATCACCGCGCGCTGCACGATCGGCACGCCGTTGTGGCGCGCGGCCAGCACTTCCGGGTTGTCCGAGCGCACGGCCGTCGATACGACGACCGCGTTCGCGCCCGCGATGTTCGCCGCGTCGTGGCCGATCGCGATCCGTGCGCCGAGCGCCTGGAGACGATCGGTCACCGCGTTGCGCGACAGGTCCGAGCCGCTGACCTCGTAGCCGAGGTTGACGAGCACTTCGGCGATGCCGCTCATGCCCGCGCCGCCGATCCCGACGAAATGAATGTGTTTGACGATGTGTTTCATTGCAATGTTTCCAGGTTCGCGCCGGCCGCCTTCGCGCACACGCGCGCGACTTCGTCGGTGGCCTCGGGCTTCGCCAGCGAGCGCGAACGTTCCGCCATGCTCGCGAGCGATGCCCGCGACTGGCCGCGCAGCCAGTCGGCGAGCAGTTCCGCCGACAGGTCGCGTTGTTGCACCAGCACCGCCGCGCCCGCATCGGCGAGGAACGCGGCGTTGGTCGTCTGGTGATCGTCGACCGCGTACGGGAACGGCACGAACAGCGCCGCCACGCCCACCGCCGCGATCTCCGACACCGTCATCGCGCCCGACCGGCAGATCACGAGATCCGCCGCCGCATACGCGGCCGCCATGTCGTCGATGAACGGCACGAGCCGCACGTCTTCGCCGGCCGCGAAACCGGCCGCTTCGTAATTCGCCTTCAGCGCGTCGATATGCTTCGCGCCGGCCTGGTGCACGACGCGCGGGCGTTCGCCCGGCGCCAGCATCGCCAGCGCGCGCGGCACGACTTCGTTCAGCGCGGCCGCGCCGAGGCTGCCGCCGACGACCAGCACGTTCAGCGGGCCGCCGCGCGATGCATAGCGTGCTTTGGGCGCTTCCGTGCGCGCAAGTTCCGCGCGAATCGGGTTGCCCGTCCATTCCGCGTGCGGCAGTGCGCCCGGGAACGCGACGAGCACGCGTTTCGCGAATTTCGCGAGCACCTTGTTCGTCAGGCCTGCGATCGAATTCTGTTCGTGCAGCACGAGCGGACGCCCCGACAGCGCGGCCATCACGCCCGCCGGGAACGTGATGTAGCCGCCCATCCCGAGCACGACGTCCGGTCGCACGCGGCGCAGCGCGCCGAGGCTCTGCCAGCACGCGCGCAGCAGGTTGAACGGCAGCGTCAGCTTGGTCTTCAGGCCCTTGCCGCGCAGCCCGCCGAACCGCACGTATTCCATCGGAATGCCGTGCTTCGGCACGAGCGTCGCTTCCATCCCGGCCGGATTGCCGAGCCATACGACGCGCCAGCCCGCCGCTTCCATCCGGTGCGCGACCGCGAGCCCCGGGAACACGTGGCCCCCGGTGCCGCCTGCCATCACCATCAGCGTGCGTCGCGAGGAGGTCATATCTTCCCTCCGCGCATCAGCACCCGGTTCTCGTAGTCGACCCGCAGCAGCACCGCGAGCGCGACGCAATTCAGCAGAATGCCGGAACCGCCGTAGCTCACCAGCGGCAGCGTCAGGCCCTTGGTCGGCAGCAGCCCGAGGTTCACGCCCATGTTGATGAACGCCTGCGCGCCGAACCAGATACCGATGCCCTTCGCCGTCAGCCCCGCGAACGTGCGGTCGAGCGCAAGCGCCTGGCGACCGATCTCGAACGCGCGGCGCACGATCCAGTAGAACAGCAGGATCACGACCATCACGCCGACGAAACCGAGTTCCTCGCCGATCACCGCGAGGATGAAGTCGGTATGCGCTTCGGGCAGGTAGTTGAGCTTCTCGACGCTGCCGCCGAGGCCGACGCCGAACCACTCGCCGCGGCCGAACGCGATCAGCGAGTGCGTGAGCTGGTAGGCCTTGCCCTGCGCGTAGCGCTCGTCCCACGGATCGAGATACGCGAAGATCCGCTCGCGACGCCACGGCGACAGCCACACGAGCATCGTGAACGTGCCGACCGCCGTCGCGACGAGGCCGCCGAACAGCTTGCCGTTCACACCGCCGAGGAACAGCACGCCCATCGCGATCGCGGCGATCACCATGAACGCGCCCATGTCCGGCTCGAGCAGCAGCAGCGCGCCGACGAGGCCCACTGCGCAAGCCATCGGCAGGAAGCCCTTCGCGAAGCTCTGCATGTATTCCTGCTTGCGCACCGTGTAGTTCGCCGCGTAGATCGTCACCGCGAGCTTCATGACTTCCGACGGCTGCATGTTCGTGATGCCGAGCGGAATCCAGCGGCGTGCACCGTTCACGCCCTTGCCGACGTGCGGGATCAGCACGATCACGAGGCTGACGAGCGCGATCAGGAAGAGATGCGGCGCGTACTTGTCCCACGTCGACACCGGCACGCGGAACGCGATCACCGCCGCGATGAACGCGACGACGAGCGATACGCAGTGGCGCATCAGGAACGCGTAATCGTGATACGACGCGTATTTCGGCGAATCGGGCATCGCGATCGACGCCGAATACACCATCACGACGCCAAGCCCGAGCAGCGCGATTGCCACCCACAGCAGCGAGTAGTCGAAGTCGAGCATCCGCGAGCGGCTCGGGCGCACGCCGTTGACGACGCTCGCGAGGCCGCCCGTCGCGGCGCGCGTGGCCGACGCGACGCGGCCGCCCGCGGCGTTGCCGCCGGCATCGCGCCGGTCGTTGAAACGGGAGACGAGGCGATCGGACCAGCTCATGGCGTCGCTCCTTTGTCGATGGCGATTTCGTCGACCGCCGCGCGGAACACATCCGCGCGATGGGCGTAGTTCCTGAACATGTCGAGGCTCGCGCACGCAGGCGACAGCAGCACCGCATCTCCTGGCTCAGCCAGGTCGGCCGCCGCGTGCACCGCGCCTTCGAGCGTCGCATGATCGGCGAGCGGTACGCCCGTTTCGGCGAGCGTGTCGCGGATCGCCGGCGCATCGCGGCCGATCAGCATCACCGCGCGGCACCAGCGCGCGACCGGCGCGACCAGCGGCGCGAAATCCTGACCCTTGCCGTCGCCGCCCGCGATCAGCACGATCTTCTGCGCGAGCCCGTCGAGCGCGGCAACCGTCGCGCCGACGTTCGTGCCCTTGCTGTCGTCGACGTAGTCCACGTCGTCGATCGTCGCGATCACTTCGACGCGATGCGCTTCGCCGCGGTATTCGCGCAGCGCATGCAGCAGCGGCGCGGCCGGCAGGTCGATCGCACGCGCGAGCGCGAACGCGGCAAGCGCGTTCGCCGCGTTGTGCAGCCCGCGAATGCGCAGCGCATCGGCCGGCATCAAGCGCTTCTGCGCGATGTCGGGCGTATGCGCGGCGTCGCGCTTGCGCCGGCGGCTCGTCGTCGCTTCATCCGGCGCGTCGCGATCGACGGCTTCCACCAGCCATGCGATGCCGTTGTCGCGCGACAGCCCGTAGTCGCCGTCCTGCGTCGGCTCGTTCAGGCCGAACGTGACCGTGCGCGGCGCGTCGGCCACGCCCGCTGCCGGCGCGAACTTCATCACGGCCGCATCGTCGCGGTTCAGCACGCGCGTCGTCGTCGCGCCGAAGATCCGGCCCTTTGCCTGCGCGTACGCATCGAAGCTGCCGTGCCAGTCGAGGTGGTCCTGCGTGATGTTGAGGAGCGCGGCCGCATCCGGCGCGAACGTGCGCGCGGTCTCGAGCTGGAAGCTCGACAGTTCGAGCACCCACACGTCGGGCAGCGCCGTTTCGTCGATCGCGCCCGCGAGCCGGTCGAGCATCGCCGGGCTGATGTTGCCCGCGACGGCGACCTTCTTGCCCGCGCGCTGGCACAGCAGGCCCGTGAGGCTCGTCGTCGTGGTCTTGCCGTTGGTGCCCGTGATCGCGAGCACCTTCGGCAGGTAGCCGCTCGTGCCGAGCGCGCGCAGCGCCTGCGCGAAGAATTCCAGCTCGCCCCACACCGCGATCCCGCGCTCGTTCGCGGCCGCGACCAGCGCCGCGAGTGCCGGTTCGAGCGGCGACAGGCCGGGGCTCAGCCCGACGATCTCGACGCCGCCGTCGAGCAGCGTGGGCGTAAATGGCCCGCCGACGAATTCGGCATCGATGCCTTCGGCCTGCAGCGCGGCAAGGTTGGGCGGCGCCTCGCGGGTATCGGCAATCCGCAGCCGGCACCCGTGCCTCGCGCACCATCGCGCGATCGCGAGACCCGATTCCCCGAGCCCCAGTACGAGCACCATCGGCCGTTGCCGATCTCCAAACATCTCGCCAGACATCCTTGTTACCTTTCCTTTACCGCAGCTTGAGGGTGGTCAGACCGAACAGGCACAGCATCAACGTGATGATCCAGAAACGCACCACCACCTGCGTTTCCTTCCAGCCGGACAATTCGAAATGGTGATGCAGCGGCGCCATCTTCAGCAGGCGCCGCCCTTCGCCGTAGCGCTTCTTCGTGTACTTGAACCACGAAACCTGCAGCATCACCGACAGCGTTTCCGCGACGAAGATGCCGCCCATGATGAACAGCACGATTTCCTGGCGCACGATCACCGCGACCGTGCCGAGCGCGCCGCCGAGCGCCAGCGCGCCCACGTCGCCCATGAATACCTGCGCGGGGTGCGTGTTGTACCAGAGGAACGCGAGCCCTGCCCCGCCCATCGCGGAACAGAAGATCAGCAGTTCGCCCGCGCCCGGGATGTGCGGGAACAGCAGGTATTTTGAATAGACCGCGCTGCCCATCACGTACGCGAACACACCCAGCGACGCGCCGACCAGCACGACCGGCATGATCACGAGGCCGTCGAGGCCGTCGGTCAGGTTCACCGCGTTGCTCGCGCCGACGATCACGAAGTAGGTCAGCACGATGAAGCCCCATACGCCGAGCGGGTAGCTGATCGACTTCAGGAACGGCAGCATCAGGTCGGCGCGTGCCGGCAGCCCCATCGACAGGCCGCTGCGCACCCACGCCATGAACAGGTCGAACACGCGCACGTTGTTCGCCTCGGACACGCTGAAGGCGAGGTAGACGGCCGCGAACAGCCCGATCACCGACTGCCAGAAATACTTCTCGCGCGACGACATCCCGCGCGGGTCCTTGTGGACGACCTTGCGGTAATCGTCGACCCAGCCGATCACGCCGAAACCGAACGTGACGAGCATCACGATCCAGATGAAACGGTTCGTCAGGTCGCCCCACAGCAACGTCGCGACCGCGATGCCGATCAGGATCAGCACGCCGCCCATCGTCGGCGTGCCGGACTTGACGAGGTGCGTCTGCGGGCCGTCCTTGCGCACGGCCTGCCCGACCTTCATTTGCGTCAGCTTGCGGATCACCCACGGTCCGCACACGAGCCCGATCCCGAGCGCGGTGATGGTGGCCATCACCGCACGGAACGTGAGGTACGTGAACAAGCGCAAAAAGCTTGCGTCACCTTGCAGCCATTGCGCCAGCGCCAGCAGCATGCTTCCTTCCTTCTACTCAGTGTGCAACGGGCGTCGTGCCCGCTGCGGGTTGGTTCGTCAGCGCATCGACCACGCGCTCCATCTTCATGTACCGCGAGCCCTTCACGAGCACCGTCGCCTGCGCGCCGTAGCCCGCCGCGAGCAGCGCCGCCACGAGCGAGCCGACGTCGTCGAAATGGCGCGCCGTGTCGCCGTACGCCGTACAGGCATCGCGCGACGCGTCGCCGAGCGCGAACAGCGCGTCGATCCCGCGCTCGCGCGCGTATGCGCCGATCTCGCGATGGAACGCCGGCCCTTCGTCGCCGACTTCGCCCATGTCGCCGATCACCAGCACGCGCGGTGTCGGATGCGCGGCGAGCACGTCGATCGCGGCACGCATCGAATCGGGATTCGCGTTGTAGGTATCGTCGACGACCGTCGCGCCCGCGAGGCTGCCGGCAACCGCTTGCTTCACCTGCAACCGGCCCTTGACCGGCTCGAACGATTCGAGGCCTTGCTTGATTGCCGACAGCGCGACGCCGGCGCCCAGCGCCGCGGCCGTCGCGGCCAGCGCGTTGCGCGCGTTGTGCTCGCCGAGCGCACGCAGCCGCACCGTGACGGCGCCGGCCGGCGTGTCGATCGCGAGTTCGCCGCCGTGAAGACGGCCCGTGACCTGCGCGTCGTTCTGCCGTTCGGCATCGTGCAGCGCGAAATCGAGGATCCGGTTGCCGGTCGCCGCGACGCGCCAGATGCCCGCATACGCATCGTCGGCCGGGAACACCGCGACGCCGTCCGGCGGCAGCGCGTGAATCACGGCCGCGTGTTCGAGCGCGACGGCTTCGACCGTCGCCATGAATTCCTGGTGCTCGCGCTGCGCGTTGTTGACGAGCGCGACTGTCGGCGCCGTGAGACGCGCGAGGACTTCGGTCTCGCCCGGGTGGTTCATGCCGAGTTCGATCACCGCGAGGCGATGCGCGGCCGACAGGCGCAGCAGCGTCAGCGGCAGGCCAACGTCGTTGTTCAGGTTGCCCGCCGTCGCGAGCCGCGCGTCGGCGCCGACCGCCGCCGCGAAGATCGACGCGATCATTTCCTTGACGGTCGTCTTGCCGTTGCTGCCCGTCACCGCGACGAGCGGCACCGGGAATCGTTTGCGCCAGCCGTGCGCGAGCGCGCCGAGCGCGGCACGCGTTTCGCCGCCTTCGATCGCCGGCATCGCGAGGCCCGCCGGTGCGTGCGCGACAAGCGCCGCGGCAGCACCGCGCGCGGCGACATCGCCGAGGAAGTCGTGCGCATCGAAGCGCTCGCCTTTCAGCGCGACGAACAGGTCGCCCGGGCCGACCGTGCGGCTGTCCGTCGACACGCGGTCGAACGTGACGCTCGCGTCGCCGTGGACGGTTGCGCCGGGAATCAGGCGGGCGGCCTCGCCGAGACTGAGCATCGTCATTCGCCGCCTCCCTTGCCGTGCGTCGCGCGCGCCGCCAGCGCGAGCCGCGCGTGATCCTGGTCGGAGAACGTACGCTTCTTGCCCATGATTTCCTGCGTTGCTTCGTGGCCCTTGCCGGCCAGCACGACGACATCCTCGCGTGCGGCGCCGCGCACGGCCTGCAGGATCGCGCTCGCGCGATCCTCGATACGGCGTGCGTGATCGGGTGCGGTCATGCCCGCGACGATCTGGTCGATGATGCGCTGCGGATCTTCGCTGCGCGGGTTGTCGCTCGTGACGACGATTTCGTCGGCGAGCCGTTCCGCGATCGCGCCCATCAACGGCCGCTTCGTCGCATCGCGATCGCCGCCGCAGCCGAACATGCAGACGAGCCGGCCGCCACGCGCCGTGGCGATCGGGCGCAGCGCGTCGAGTGTCTTTTCGAGCGCGTCGGGCGTGTGTGCGTAGTCGATCACGACGAGCGGTTCGTCGTTCTGCAACCGGCCGCCGAGCCGCTGCATCCGGCCGTTGACGGACTCGAGCCGTTCGATCTCGGCGAGTGCCGCGTCGAACGGCACGTCGGCCGCGAGCAACGAGCCGAGCACGGCGAGCAGGTTGCTGACGTTGAACGTGCCGAGCGTGCCGACTTCGACATCCGCGTCGCCCCACGACGAACGCAGGCGGAATGCCGTGCCGGTCGCGGTGGCACGCACATCGAGCGCAACCAGTTCGCGATCGGCGTCGGGCGCCTGCGCGTCGCCGATCCCGTAAGCGATCGTGCGCACCCGGCCGGCCAGCATCTCGAGCAAGCGCCGGCCGGCCGCGTCGTCGCGGTTGACGACCGCCGCGCGCAGGCCGCGCCATGCAAACAGCTTCGCCTTCGCGGCCTCGTACGCGTCGAACGTGCCGTGATAGTCGAGGTGATCCTGCGTGAGATTCGTAAATACCGCGATGTCGAATGCCGTACCGTTCACGCGCCCCTGATGCAGCGCGTGCGACGACACTTCCATCGCCACCGCCTTCGCGCCCGCGTCGCGCAATTGCGCCAGGCTGCGCTGCAGTTGCGGCGCGTCGGGCGTCGTGAAGCCCGTCGGTACGAGCTGGCCGGGCATCCCGCTGCCGAGCGTACCGATCACCGCGCATGGCTGGTGCAGCGCCGTCAGCGCGGCGGCAATCCATTGCGTGCACGAGGTCTTGCCGTTCGTGCCGGTCACACCCACCGCAAGCAGGCTGTCGCTCGGGTCGCCGTACCAGCCGCTGGCAATCTCGCCGGCGAGCTGGTCGAGCGCCGGTACCGCCAGCGCGACGGGCACGGCCGGCGCAGCGGCCAGCCCTTCCGGCTGATACAGCACAGCGGCCGCACCGCGTGCGACGGCGTCGGCAATGAAGGCGCGGTTGTCTGCCCCGTCGACCGCATATGCGACAAACACGTCGCCAGCCTTGAGGCTGCGCGTGTCGGCATGCAGTTGCGCCGCGGGGGCCACATGCTGACGCAGCCACGCGAGCGCGGCTGCGATCTGCTGATGCGCCGGATGGGAACTACGGGCGGCGCTCATCGAACAACTCCTGGTGAATTACGCGTCGTGCTGGACACGATCATATGCTTCGCACCGCCACCCGCGGCCAGCTTTTGCGGCCCCGTTGCGGCAGGTGCCGCCGGCGAATCGTCAGACACGACGAGTTGCTTGATCGGCATGTTCGGCGGCACGTTCAGCGCACGCATCGTGTCGCCGGCGATCGCCGAGAATACGGGGCCGGACACCTGGCCGCCGAAGTGGCTGCCGGCGGTCGGCTCGTCGACCGACACCGCGACGACGATGCGCGGATTCGGCATCGGTGCCATCCCGACGAACGACGCGCGGTACTTGCGCGTGTAGCCGTGCCCTTCATGCTTGTACGCGGTACCGCTCTTGCCGCCGACGCGATAGCCCGGCACCGCCGCATCCGGCGACGTGCCGCCCGGCGCGACCACCGTCTCGAGCATCGCGCGCACTTCGCGCGCGGTGGTCGGGTTGAACACCTGCGTGCCCACCACCTGCTGGTTGGGGTCGGTCTTGAAAATGGTCACGGGCATCAGCTCGCCGTCGTGCGCGATCGCCGTGTACGCCCGTGCGAGCTGGAACAGCGACACCGACAGGCCATAGCCGTACGACATCGTCGCCTGCTCGATGCGGCGCCAGCTCTTCCACGGCCGCAGGCGGCCGGCCACCGCGCCCGGGAAGCCGACCTTCGGCGCCTGGCCGAGGCCGATGCTGGTATACATATTCCACATTTCCTCGGGCCGCATCGTCATCGCGATCTTCGTCGCGCCGATGTTGCTCGACTTCTGGATCACGCCGCCGACCGTCAGCGTGCCGAAACCCGCGTCGTCGGTGATCGGCGCGCCGTCGAGCACGAAATGCCCGTTGCCCGTTTCGACGAGCGTGTTCGGTGTCACGCGATGCAGGTCGAGCGCGAGCGACACGGTGAACGGCTTCATGATCGAACCCGGCTCGAACACGTCGGTCATGATCCGGTTGCGCAACTGCTCGCCTGTCATGCGCGAGCGGTCGTTCGGGTTGTAGGTCGGGTAATTGACGAGCGCGAGCACCTCGCCGGTGCGCACGTCGACGACCATCGCCGCACCGGCCTTCGCCTTGAACTTGTCGACGGCAGCCTTCAGGTTCGCGTACGCGATGTACTGGATCTTGCTGTCGATCGACAGGTCGACGTCGGTGCCGTTATGCGGCGGGATCTGCTCGGCAACGTCCTCGACGATGTGCCCCATCCGGTCCTTGATCACGCGACGCACGCCCGACGTGCCGGACAGCATCTTCTGGTCGCCGAGCTCGACGCCCTCCTGCCCTTCGTCCTCGACGTTCGTGAAGCCGATCAGGTGAGCGGTGATCTCGCCTTCCGGATAGAAGCGCTTGTATTCGTTGCGCTGGTAGATGCCCGGAATGTCGAGCGCGGCGACCTTGTCCGCGACGTCGATCGGCACCTGGCGCTTGACGTAGACGAACCCCTTGTCTTCCGACAGCTTCACGCGCAGTTCCTTCGGCGTCATGCCGAGGAGCTTGCCGAGCTGATTGACCTTGTCGGCGTCGAGATCGTCCGGCACTGCGTCGGGAATCGCCCAGATCGCGCGCACGGGCAGGCTCGTCGCGAGCACGAGCCCGTTACGGTCGAGGATCTTGCCGCGCGTCGCGGGCAACTCGAGCGTGCGCTGGTAGCGGCTTTCACCCTGCTTCTGGTAGAACGCGTTGCCGGGCCCCTGGATCCAGAACGCCCGCGCGGCCAGCGCGACGAACGCCATGAACAGCATGAACACGACGAGCTTCGAGCGCCACATCGGCAGATGCACGCCCAGCACGGGGCTCGACGTGAATTTCACGTTCTGGCGCTTTTGCGACGGCTTCATCGCGCGCCCCCCTTGCCCTTGCCGGCCGTGTCGGCCGAAGCAGGGATCGGCGCGTCGATCGCCTTCGCGGCGCCCGGCGGCAGCGTCAGATATTGCGTGCGGCCGGTCGTGATCGGCTGCATCTTCAGCGAATCGTTCGCGAGCTGCTCGATGCGCGACGTCTTCGACAGCGCGCTCTGCTGATATTGAAGCTGCGCGTAGTCCTGCTGAAGCTGACGCTCCTGCGACTGCGCGCGCTGCAACTGGATGAAGATCTGGCGCTGCTGGTTCGTCGAGTTGACGACCGACAGCGCGCAGCCCATCACGATGATCAGCAGGAAGATATTGAAGCGGCTCATGGCGTGACGCGCTCCGCAATGCGCATCACGGCGGACCGGGCACGCGGATTCGCGGCGACTTCCGCTTCACTCGGAAACTGACGGCTGATGATCTTGAGCGGCGGGCTCGGGAGATCGACGGCACGGATCGGCAGGCGACGATCGACCGCAGGCGCACTGGCGTGCGCCTGCATGAATCGCTTGACGATCCGGTCCTCGAGTGAATGAAAGCTGATCACCACCAGCCGCCCCCCTTGTTCCAGCAACGACAGTGCCGCGTCTAGTACGACTTGCAGGTCCGCAAGCTCTTGATTGACGTGAATCCGTATAGCCTGAAAGGTGCGGGTTGCCGGATCCTTGCCCTTCTCACGGGTTTTGACGACGTGACCCACGATTTGGGCAAGCTCGCCCGTGGTGTCGAGAGGCCCAAGACGGTCGGACTCTGCCCGGCGAGCAACAAGCGCCTTTGCAATCTGAAAAGCAAACCGTTCTTCCCCATAATCTCGTATCACCTCCGTCAATTCCTGCACCGAAGCCCGCGCGAGCCATTCGGCCGCCGACTCGCCACGCGTCGGATCCATTCGCATGTCCAGCGGACCATCGGCGCGGAAGCTGAAGCCGCGCGCCGGATCGTCCACCTGCGGCGAGGACACGCCCAGGTCCAGCAACACACCCGACACCTTCTCGACGCCGCGCGCCGCAAGCGCATCGCGCATCGATGCAAAGCTGTCATGCACGATCGAGAAGCGCGCATCCTCGATGCCCTGCGCCGTCTCGATCGCCCTCGGATCCTTGTCGAACGCGATCAGCCGCCCGGTCGACGCCAGCCGCGCGAGCACCGCGCGACTGTGACCGCCACGCCCGAACGTGCCGTCGACATAAACGCCGTCCGGCCGCGTCACGAGCGACTCGACCGCTTCATCCAACAGCACCGTCCGATGCCGCAATTCATTTCCCATCGCGGGCGTCTCCGTCACCGCAATCAGAACGTGAAATTCTTCAGCGCGTCGGGCATGCCCTGCGCCATCGCTGCCTGCTCCTTCGCGTTGTAGGTCTGCGAATCCCACAGCTCGAAGTGACTACCCATTCCCAACAACATGACTTCCTTTTCCAGTCCGGCTGCCATGCGCAGCTCGGGCGATACAAGAATCCGGCCCGCGCTGTCGAGATCGACGTCCATCGCATTGCCGAGAAAAATTCGCCGCCACCAGTGCGCGTCCATCGGCAGCGCGGCGATCTTGGCGCGAAACACTTCCCATTCGGGGCGTGGAAACAGCAACAGGCAGCCGTCCGGGTGCTTGGTCACAGTCACCCGTCCTTCTGCCTGTCCTTGCAGCGCTTCGCGATAGCGAGCCGGCACCGACATCCGCCCTTTCGCATCGAGCGTCAGCGCCGACGCCCCTTGGAACACTTTCCGCTCTCCCGTTCAGGGCACCGAAGTACCCGACCAATGCTGAGAATTTAGCCGGAATAGCCCGCTAAATCACACAAAAATACACTTTCTCACACTGTCTCCCACTTTAGAGGAAGGGTGTGGCACGGTCAAGGGAGCGGCCCGCTTTTTTGACGAATTTTGTTAGTTAGAACAAGGACTTACGCGCACATGCTCATGCGGCCCCGCATTCCAAAAACCGTTATAAATGAATGAGCTAGTGCAACTTGTGAAGGTGATACGTGAGAAAGATGGGCCAGATGGGCGTGCGGACGGGGCTTTCGGGGGCGGGAAAACGAGGAATAAACGGGCGGTATCGGGGGCGGTGAACCGGGGCGGCGTTACGCGTCGCCCCGGCGCAAATCTCAGAGATAGTACGCAGTGCTCGTCATGACTTTCGACGCGGCGCGCATCAGCATCCGCGCGGGCAGCGGCAGCTCGATCCCGCCGGCGTCGGTCGCCGCCTTGCCGTGCTTCACTTCGTCGATACGCATCTGGTCGACGATCGCGCGCGACGCGGCGTCGGTCGCCGGCAGCTCGGACATATGACCTTCCAGGTGATTTTCGACCTGCCGTTCCGTCTCGGCCATGAAACCGAGGCTGACCTTATCGCCAAGCGTGCCGGCCGCCACGCCGATCGCGAGCGCACCGGCATACCACAGCGGGTTCAGCAGGCTCGGACGCGAATCGAGCTCTTTCAGGCGGTGCGCTGTCCACGCGAGGTGATCCTCCTCCTCGCGCGCGGCCTCCTCGAACATCGCCTTCGCCGACGCCGTGCGCGCGGTGAGTTTCTGCGCCTGGTAGAGCGCCTGCGCGCAGACTTCGCCGACGTGGTTCACGCGCATCAGCCCGGCGGCATGCGTACGCTCCGCGGGCGTCAGCTCGACATTCGGCGCGTCGGCCGGCGCGGGCACCGGCCGACTCATCCGGCTAATGCCGGTCAGCGATCGCAGGCCGCGATCGAATTCGCTGATCAGTTCATCCAACACCATCCTGTTCTCCTGGCTGCATGTGCATCCGCACACGGCGAACGCACGTGTCCGCTGCGTAACCGACTTGATTCTTCAGCGGAAATTGCGGTTAACCCGTGATTTTAACCATTGTTGCATAAAGGAAACATGGCGGCCTTGAGCTGCGGCATTTCGCTTTGTGGCAAAAAACGGTTTTGCTACATTACGTGCGACTTCTTGCGAAGTTGATGGGGCCCGTCAACAGAACATAACTATCCGCCCCGCCAAAAAAATTCAGTGATTTTTGGAGATCCGTTAATGAAAAAGTCGCTTCTCGCGCTCGTCGCGCTGGGCGCGTTCGCTGGCGCTGCCCATGCGCAAAGCAGCGTGACGCTTTACGGCATCATCGATGAAGGCCTGCTGTTCAACAACAACGCGGGCGGCAAGCACCTGTACAGCATGGCCAGCGGCGTGATGCAAGGCAGCCGCTTCGGCCTGCGCGGCACCGAAGACCTCGGTGGCGGCCTGAAGGCGATCTTCACCCTCGAAAACGGTTTCGACGTGAACAGCGGCAAGCTCGGCCAGGGCAGCCTGATGTTCGGCCGTCAGGCTTACGTCGGCCTGTCGAGCCAGTACGGTACGGTCACGCTGGGTCGCCAGTACGACTCCGTCGTCGACTTCGTCGGCCCGCTCGAGGCAGGCGACCAGTGGGGCGGCTACATCGCTGCTCACCCGGGCGACCTCGACAACTTCAACAACGCCTACCGCGTGAACAACGCGGTCAAGTTCACGAGCCAGACGTTCGGCGGCTTCTCGTTCGGCGGCTTGTACAGCTTCGGCGGTCAGGCAGGCCAGTTCTCGAAGAACCAGGTCTGGTCGCTCGGCGCAGGCTACAACAACGGCCCGCTGGTCCTGGGCGTCGGCTACTTGAACGCACGCACGCCGGGCAACTTCGGCGGCATGTTCAACAACGGCTCGACGGCCGCGACGACGGCAGTATCGTCGCCGGTCTACGGCGCGTACGCGAACAACGCGAACACGTACCAGGTCATCGGCGCGGGCGGCGCATACACGTTCGGCGCAGCGACGATCGGCGCGACGTACTCGAACACGAAGTTCAAGGGCTTCTCGGTCGGCCCGTTCGTGAACCAGACCGCGACGTTCAACAACGGCGAAATCAACTTCAAGTATCAGTTGACGCCGGCGCTGATTCTCGGCGCAGCGTACGACTACACGCAAGGCAGCAAGATCGACGGCAACTCGGCGGCCAAGTACCACCAGGGCTCGCTTGGCGTCGACTACTTCCTGTCGAAGCGTACCGACGTCTACGTGATCGGCGTGTACCAGCACGCATCGGGCAACGCGCTCGACGCGAACGGCAACGTCGTTCAGGCAAAGGCAGCGATCAACGGTCTCGCAGGGTCGAGCACCAGCAACCAGGTCGCGGCACGCGTCGGCATCCGTCACAAGTTCTAACCAGCTTGCCTGACAAGCCGCAGCATATTGAAGGCGCCTTCGGGCGCCTTTTTCTTTTCCAGTGCAGCGGCAAGACCGGAGCGCGACGGATCGGCCGGTCATGCAGCAAGTGTCGCCAGGGCTCCGTGCTCGTCCGCTGCGTCGAAACTCACGGTCAGCCCGGGAAACAGACTCTACCGATGGTCCCTTCGTCTCCGCGAAAAAGTGTCAGCCTATTTCAGGACGGGTCACCGCAAACAAAAAAACCCGGCACAAGCCGGGCTCTTCCGTTCAACCGCGCCGCTACACGCGTCCACTACGCGCGTCCGTCGCGCAACTCGCGCCGCAGGATCTTGCCGACGTTCGTTTTCGGCAGCTCCGTGCGGAATTCGACCAGTTTCGGCCGCTTGTAACCGGTGAGCCGCTCCTTGCAGTAAGCAAGGATGTCCTTGTCGGTAAGCGCCGGGTCCTTCTTCACGATGAAAAGCTTCACGGCTTCGCCGGAATGCTCGTCGGGCACGCCGACCGCTGCTACCTCGAACACGCCCGGATGCGATGCCACCACGTCCTCGACTTCGTTCGGATACACGTTGAAGCCGGACACGAGAATCATGTCCTTCTTCCGGTCGACGATCTTCACGTAGCCGCGCGCATCCATCACGCCGACGTCGCCCGTCTTGAAGAAGCCGTCCGGGAACATGACCTTCTCGGTCTCGTCCGGCCGGTTCCAGTAGCCGGCCATCACCTGCGGCCCGCGGATACAGATCTCGCCGGGCTCGCCGAGCGCAACGTCGTTGCCGGCGTCGTCGCGAATCGCGACCTCGGTCGACGGCAGCGGCAGGCCGATCGTCCCGCTGTATTCGGTCGCCGTCACGGGGTTGCAGGTCGCCACCGGCGACGTCTCGGACAGCCCGTATCCTTCGATGATCGCGGTATGGGTCTTTTCATACCAGCGCTTCGCGACGCCCTCCTGGATCGCCATGCCGCCGCCGTTGGCGATCACGAGCTTCGACAGGTCGAGCTGATTGAATTCGGGATGGTTCAGCAGTGCGTTGTACAGCGTGTTGACCGCTGGAATCGTCGAGATCTGATAGCCCTTCAGCTCCTTGATCATGCCGGCGATGTCGCGCGGATTCGGGATCAGGATGCCCATCCCGCCCGTGCGCATCGTCAGGAAACCGCAGACGGTCAGCGCGAACACGTGATACAGCGGCAGCGCGACAACCGTCACGAACTGTTTCACCTCCGGGTACTTCTCATGCGCCGGATGGTGCCAGGCGCCGGCCTGCAGCACGTTGGACACGATGTTCCGGTGCAGCAGCGTCGCGCCCTTCGCGACGCCGGTCGTGCCGCCCGTGTATTGCAGAAACGCGACGTCGTCGGGGCCGACCTTCTGCGGCTTGAACGCCTGCCGCGCGCCTTCCGACAGTGCGGCCTTGAAGCGCGTGAACGACGGCAACTGCCACGCAGGCACCATCTTCTTCACGTTGCGCACGACGTAATTGACGAGCCATCCCTTGATGCCCAGCAAGTCGCCCATCGACGCGACAACGACATGCTTGACGGCCGTATTGGCGATGACGGCCTGCAGCGTCGACGCGAAATTCTCGAGGATGACGATCGCCTCGGCGCCGCTGTCCTTCAGCTGGTGTTCGAGTTCGCGCGGCGTGTAGAGCGGATTGACGTTGACGACGGTGTAGCCGGCGCGCAGTACCGCGGCGATCGTCAACGGGTACTGCAGCACGTTCGGCATCATGATCGCGACGCGCGCACCGCGCGCCAGACCACGGGATTGCAGCCACGCGCCGAACTGGCGCGACAGCTTGTCGAGTTCGCCATACGTGATGCCCTTGCCCATGCAGACGAACGCCGTGCGGTCGCGATACTGCCGGAAGCTTTCGTCGAGGAGGTCCGGGACAGAAGGATAAGGAGACGCGTCAATTTCGGCTGGAACGCCGGGTGGGTACGATTTCAGCCAAATTTTTTCCATACTGCGCGTCTCCTCACAGATTTTCGAATGGTCGTGCTAAAACGCATCGTAACGGCTCGCCCGTCCCGAGACAACAGGGTTAGATGTCCACTTCGAACTTCCGCGTAAATTTGTCTGATCATACGGGGATATTCGATCAAATTCGCTCAACTTCCACAAGGCAATCATAAAACGTCGCCGAGTTGCCGAGATCGGTCAACGCCTGGCTCGTCACCTCGTTCGCGTTCCTGCCGTCCGGTGACAACTTCTTCCACCAGATCGACAGCCCGACAACGAGCCCTGCACGTGCGCGATCGGTAATTCTCGCGAGCGCCTGCATGGATCCGCGGTCGTTGAAGATGCGTACGACGTCACCCTCCGCGATGCCGCGCGCATTGGCGTCGGACGGGTGCATGTCGAGGCGCGGCTCGCCTTCTGTGGTGCGCAGGCTGTCGACGTTCACGAACGTGCTGTTCAGGAAGTGGCGGGCCGGCGGCGAAATCATCGCGAGCGGGTAGCGCGCGGCGAGCTCGGGCGCGGCCTCTGCCGATTCGAATGGCGGCAGGTAGTCGGGAACGGGGTCCATGCCCATCTGCTCGAGCCGCGGGCTATAGAACTCGCACTTGCCGGACGGCGTGCGGAAACCGCCATTCGCGAACGGCGCGTCCGGTAGCTTCAGCTTCAGCCAGCCGTCCCGCTTCAGCGTGTCCCAGTCGCTGTCGAGCGCCGGATCGTCCCACCGGAGCGCCGCGCGCGCGACCTCTTCGTCGCTGTGATAGAGCGCGGGCTCGTCGAGCCCCATGCTGCGTGCGATGCCGCGAAAGATCTCCGTGTTCGGCCGTGCGTCTCCCACCGGCGGAATCGACGGCAGGTTCGCCATCACGTAGGTGTGGCCGTACGATTTGTGGATGTCCAGATGCTCGAGCTGCGTGGTCGCCGGCAGTACGATGTCGGCGAAGTCGACGGTATCTGTCTTGAAATGCTCGAGAACGACCGTGAACAGGTCTTCTCGCGCGAAACCTGCGGCGACCTTCGAAGAATCCGGTGCGACGGCCACCGGATTCGAGTTGTACACGATCACCGCTTCGACCTTCGGCCCGAATGTTGCGTCTCCCGCGTGCAACAGCGCATCGCCGATCGCGTTCATGTTAATGATGCGAGGCAGCTTGTGCGGCCAGCCCGGCATCAAATCCGGGCGCAGCAGCGCCGCCTGGTTGACCGGCGCGGATTCCGACGACGAGAGCAACAGCCCGCCAGCCCTATCCCGCCAGGCCCCCGTCAGCGCCGGCAGGCTCGCAATCGCGCGCACGGCGTTGCCGCCGCCGCGGACGCGCTGCATGCCGTAGTTGAGGCGAATCGACGCCTTGCGGGTGGCGCCGTAGCGACGCGCAAGGTCGATCAGCTCCGACGCGTCGATGCCGCAGATCTGTGCAACACGTTCCGGCGGATAGGACATCGCCCGCGTCTTGAGCGCGTCGAAGCCGAGCGTATGGCTGCCGATGTAGTCGTGATCGAGCAGGTCTTCGGTAATCAGCACGTGCATCATGCCGAGCGCAAACGCGCCGTCGGTACCGGGCTTCAATGCGATGTGCTGATGGCATTTTTCCGCTGTCAGCGAGCGGTACGGGTCGATCGCGACAAGATTCGCGCCGCGGCGCTTCGCTTCCTGCGCACGCGTCCAGAAATGCAGGCTCGACGCGATCGGGTTCGCGCCCCAGATCAGAATCAGCTCGCTCTCCTCGAAATGCTCGAGGTGCATGCCGAGGCTTCCGCCATAGGTGTAACGCAGCCCCGCTGCGCCGGCCGCCGCACAGATCGCGCGCTCGAGCCGCGATGCACCGAGCTTGTGGAAGAACCGCTGGGCGATGCCCTCGCCCTGCACGAGCCCCATCGTCCCCGCATAGCTGTACGGCAGGATCGCTTCCGGCGCACGCGCGGCGATTTCACCGAGGCGACGGCCGATCTCGTCGAACGCTTCGTTCCAGCTGATCGGTACGAAACGCCCTTCCCCCTTCGCGCCGACACGCTTGAGCGGAACCGTCAGGCGATCGGGATGATGAACCCGATCGGCATACCGGCTGACCTTCGTGCACAACACGCCCTGCGTCGGCGGATGGTCGGGATCGCCCGTGACCTTGATCGCCTTGCCGTTCTCGACGGTCACACGCATGGCGCACGTGTCCGGACAATCGTGCGGGCAAACGGCCCGGGCTATCTGGGTGGCGGCGTTCATCGTTTTGGATGCAGAGGTGGGGATTCGCAAATTTTACGTGGATGCGCTGAATAAAGCGTTCATTTCGTACGGATCCTGGGTTATTTGACCGAGGAGCGATTGCGGGAGCGGGGGTTTAGTGGCGGCGCGCGTCTTTTGCAGAGAGAAACCGTGCAGCCAATTCCGCACTCGTCGTGGACGATGGGAAATTCATCACGCATGACCGTGCTTGTCGATACGTGCAGCGGAAGAGATTGCGATTTTGATTGAAGATGCAATCAATAGGCCAGTGAATCACAAAAGATATCGGCTATTGAGAGAATACGACACTTCATTCAGGCGCGCTTGGGAGGTCGACTTGGACGCCTTCGGCGCCTCAGTTCCGACCACGCTGCCCCTTGCTCGGCCGGCCTGCAATTTGGCCGCGCCAATGCAAAAACCCCCGCCTTTCGGGCGGGGGTTCTTGGCTTAGGGAGCCTGACGATTACCTACTTTCACACGGGAATCCGCACTATCATCGGCGTAGAGTCGTTTCACGGTCCTGTTCGGGATGGGAAGGGGTGGGACCGACTCGCTATGGTCATCAGGCAAAGAGGGTTGTTCTGCTGGCGTGGCCAACAGAACCAATCTGGGAAGAAGCAGTAATTTAGGTTGTGTGTATCACACACGAGAATCCAACCCGTCTCTCTCGGATGGCAGCACGTGCATCGCACGGCGCTCATCTACAAGGCAGACTTGTTATAGGATCAAGCCTTACGGGCAATTAGTATCAGTTAGCTGAACGCATTACTGCGCTTACACACCTGACCTATCAACGTCCTGGTCTCGAACGACCCTTCAAGGGGATCTAGTCCCCAGGGATATCTCATCTTAAGGCGAGTTTCCCGCTTAGATGCTTTCAGCGGTTATCTCTTCCGAACATAGCTACCCGGCGATGCCACTGGCGTGACAACCGGTACACCAGAGGTTCGTCCACTCCGGTCCTCTCGTACTAGGAGCAGCCCCCTTCAAATATCCAACGCCCACGGCAGATAGGGACCAAACTGTCTCACGACGTTTTAAACCCAGCTCACGTACCTCTTTAAATGGCGAACAGCCATACCCTTGGGACCGGCTACAGCCCCAGGATGAGATGAGCCGACATCGAGGTGCCAAACACCGCCGTCGATATGAACTCTTGGGCGGTATCAGCCTGTTATCCCCAGAGTACCTTTTATCCGTTGAGCGATGGCCCTTCCATACAGAACCACCGGATCACTATGACCTGCTTTCGCACCTGCTCGACTTGTCGGTCTCGCAGTTAAGCACGCTTATGCCATTGCACTATCAGCACGATTTCCGACCGTACCTAGCGTACCTTCGTACTCCTCCGTTACGCTTTGGGAGGAGACCGCCCCAGTCAAACTGCCTACCATGCACTGTCCCCGACCCGGATCACGGGCCAAGGTTAGAACCTCAAACAAACCAGGGTGGTATTTCAAGGACGGCTCCACCGAAACTAGCGTTCCGGTTTCATAGCCTCCCACCTATCCTACACAGATCGGTTCAAAGTCCAATGCAAAGCTACAGTAAAGGTTCATGGGGTCTTTCCGTCTAGCCGCGGGTAGATTGCATCATCACAAACACTTCAACTTCGCTGAGTCTCGGGAGGAGACAGTGTGGCCATCGTTACGCCATTCGTGCAGGTCGGAACTTACCCGACAAGGAATTTCGCTACCTTAGGACCGTTATAGTTACGGCCGCCGTTTACCGGGACTTCAATCAAGAGCTTGCACCCCATCATTTAATCTTCCGGCACCGGGCAGGCGTCACACCCTATACGTCCACTTTCGTGTTTGCAGAGTGCTGTGTTTTTATTAAACAGTCGCAGCCACCAGTTTATTGCAACCCCTTCACCCTTTGCCCGCAGGGGCATCAAGCTACAAGGGCGTACCTTATCCCGAAGTTACGGTACCAATTTGCCGAGTTCCTTCTCCCGAGTTCTCTCAAGCGCCTTAGAATACTCATCTCGCCCACCTGTGTCGGTTTGCGGTACGGTCATCGTTAGACTGAAGCTTAGAGGCTTTTCTTGGAACCACTTCCAATTGCTTCGCTCCCTAAGGAGCTCGCGCCACACCCTTGAATTCCGCGCCCGGATTTGCCTAAGCGCCTTCTCCAATGCAGCGACCGGGACTTCCAACACCCGGACAACCTTCCGCGATCCGTCCCCCCATCGCATCTAACAATGGTGCAGGAATATTGACCTGCTTCCCATCAGCTACGCATTTCTGCCTCGCCTTAGGGGCCGACTCACCCTACGCCGATGAACGTTGCGTAGGAAACCTTGGGCTTACGGCGAGGGGGCCTTTCACCCCCTTTATCGCTACTCATGTCAGCATTCGCACTTCCGATACCTCCAGCACGCTTTTCAACGCACCTTCGCAGGCTTACGGAACGCTCTCCTACCATGCGAGCAAAGCTCGCATCCGCAGCTTCGGTATATAGCTTAGCCCCGTTACATCTTCCGCGCAGGACGACTCGATCAGTGAGCTATTACGCTTTCTTTAAAGGGTGGCTGCTTCTAAGCCAACCTCCTGACTGTTTTAGCCTTCCCACTTCGTTTCCCACTTAGCTATATTTGGGGACCTTAGCTGGCGGTCTGGGTTGTTTCCCTCTTGACACCGGACGTTAGCACCCGATGTCTGTCTCCCGTGATTGCACTCTTCGGTATTCGGAGTTTGCTATGGCGGGGTAATCTGCAATAGACCCCCCAACCATGACAGTGCTCTACCCCCGAAGGTGAGACACGAGGCACTACCTAAATAGTTTTCGGAGAGAACCAGCTATTTCCAAGTTTGTTTAGCCTTTCACCCCTATCCACAGCTCATCCCCTAACTTTTCAACGTTAGTGGGTTCGGACCTCCAGTACGTGTTACCGCACCTTCATCCTGGCCATGGATAGATCACTTGGTTTCGGGTCTACGCCCAGCAACTGAACGCCCTATTCGGACTCGCTTTCGCTACGCCTGCCCTATACGGTTAAGCTTGCTACTGAACGTAAGTCGCTGACCCATTATACAAAAGGTACGCCGTCACCCCTTGCGAGGCTCCGACTGTTTGTATGCATGCGGTTTCAGGATCTATTTCACTCCCCTCCCGGGGTTCTTTTCGCCTTTCCCTCACGGTACTGGTTCACTATCGGTCGATCACGAGTATTTAGCCTTGGAGGATGGTCCCCCCATCTTCAGACAGGATTTCACGTGTCCCGCCCTACTTGTCGTACACCTAGTTCTTTCATACTGTTTTCGCCTACAGGGCTATCACCTGCTATGGCCGCACTTTCCAGAGCGTTCGGCTAACAATACAAATAAAGAGTACAAGGCTCATCCCATTTCGCTCGCCACTACTTTGGGAATCTCGGTTGATTTCTTTTCCTGCGGTTACTTAGATGTTTCAGTTCACCGCGTTCGCTTCACTGGACCTATGTATTCAGTCCAGGATGACCCAAAAGGGCCGGGTTTCCCCATTCGGACATCTACGGATCAAAGCTCGTTTGCCAGCTCCCCGTAGCTTTTCGCAGGCTACCGCGTCCTTCATCGCCTGTGATCGCCAAGGCATCCACCACATGCACTTGTTCGCTTGACCCTATAACGAGTCTGTCTCGTTACAGGTTGAGTTCTCGCGTTGTGCCGTATTCCAAAATCGAGTCGAACATGAAGTTCGAATCATCTTGAGATACATCGATACAATCACAACCCGGATAGTTTTCACGTCCATCTCATAGACGCTTCCGCTATCCAAATTACTTGCTTCTTCCAGATTGTTAAAGAACGACAGCCGATATGGTGTTACTCATATCACTCTGACTGGCTCAATCGCCAATGGCAAATGCTCGTCTCACACGTCACTTTCGTGTGATCCAAACGCTTCCCATTGAAGATTGGTGGAGGCAGACGGGATCGAACCGACGACCCCCTGCTTGCAAAGCAGGTGCTCTCCCAGCTGAGCTATGCCCCCATGTACAGAGACCTCAGGTACCCACATACCGCCAGACAATGGTGGGTCTGGTTGGATTCGAACCAACGACCCCCGCCTTATCAAGACGGTGCTCTAACCGACTGAGCTACAGACCCCTGAGTCTGTCTTTAATTTACAGCCGATAAGCGTGAGCGCTCAACTTTGCGAGATAGCTCTGGAAAGGAGGTGATCCAGCCGCACCTTCCGATACGGCTACCTTGTTACGACTTCACCCCAGTCATGAATCCTACCGTGGTGACCGTCCTCCTTGCGGTTAGACTAGCCACTTCTGGTAAAACCCACTCCCATGGTGTGACGGGCGGTGTGTACAAGACCCGGGAACGTATTCACCGCGGCATGCTGATCCGCGATTACTAGCGATTCCAGCTTCATGCACTCGAGTTGCAGAGTGCAATCCGGACTACGATCGGTTTTCTGGGATTAGCTCCCCCTCGCGGGTTGGCAACCCTCTGTTCCGACCATTGTATGACGTGTGAAGCCCTACCCATAAGGGCCATGAGGACTTGACGTCATCCCCACCTTCCTCCGGTTTGTCACCGGCAGTCTCCTTAGAGTGCTCTTGCGTAGCAACTAAGGACAAGGGTTGCGCTCGTTGCGGGACTTAACCCAACATCTCACGACACGAGCTGACGACAGCCATGCAGCACCTGTGTATCGGTTCTCTTTCGAGCACTCCCGCCTCTCAGCAGGATTCCGACCATGTCAAGGGTAGGTAAGGTTTTTCGCGTTGCATCGAATTAATCCACATCATCCACCGCTTGTGCGGGTCCCCGTCAATTCCTTTGAGTTTTAATCTTGCGACCGTACTCCCCAGGCGGTCAACTTCACGCGTTAGCTACGTTACTAAGGAAATGAATCCCCAACAACTAGTTGACATCGTTTAGGGCGTGGACTACCAGGGTATCTAATCCTGTTTGCTCCCCACGCTTTCGTGCATGAGCGTCAGTATTGGCCCAGGGGGCTGCCTTCGCCATCGGTATTCCTCCACATCTCTACGCATTTCACTGCTACACGTGGAATTCTACCCCCCTCTGCCATACTCTAGCCTGCCAGTCACCAATGCAGTTCCCAGGTTGAGCCCGGGGATTTCACATCGGTCTTAGCAAACCGCCTGCGCACGCTTTACGCCCAGTAATTCCGATTAACGCTCGCACCCTACGTATTACCGCGGCTGCTGGCACGTAGTTAGCCGGTGCTTATTCTTCCGGTACCGTCATCCCCCGGCTGTATTAGAACCAAGGATTTCTTTCCGGACAAAAGTGCTTTACAACCCGAAGGCCTTCTTCACACACGCGGCATTGCTGGATCAGGCTTTCGCCCATTGTCCAAAATTCCCCACTGCTGCCTCCCGTAGGAGTCTGGGCCGTGTCTCAGTCCCAGTGTGGCTGGTCGTCCTCTCAGACCAGCTACTGATCGTCGCCTTGGTAGGCCTTTACCCCACCAACTAGCTAATCAGCCATCGGCCAACCCTATAGCGCGAGGCCCGAAGGTCCCCCGCTTTCATCCGTAGATCGTATGCGGTATTAATCCGGCTTTCGCCGGGCTATCCCCCACTACAGGACATGTTCCGATGTATTACTCACCCGTTCGCCACTCGCCACCAGGTGCAAGCACCCGTGCTGCCGTTCGACTTGCATGTGTAAGGCATGCCGCCAGCGTTCAATCTGAGCCAGGATCAAACTCTTCAGTTTAAACCTGTTACTGTTTTCGGTTCAGTTAAGAACCGGTCGCTCACTCAAAGCTGACAGGAATATGAATTGCTTCATAAACCTGACTTACTTTAGTGTGAGACTCTTGATACTTTCGCTATCTGATCCGAGGATCAGCTCGCTTCCATCAAGCGCCCACACTTATCGGCTGTTAATTTTTAAAGAGCGGTTCTGCGAGAAATTCGGCGTTGGCTTCGTTTCCCGGCAGCGCTGCGTTTTCAGCAGCAGAGAAGCGAGATTATGAACCGTGTTTCGCAGCGCGTCAACAACTTTCTGAACGACTTCGTTGCGACTGCGGGGCCCATCTTCCGTCGCCAGCCGTGCGCCCAACCTGCTGCACACCACCGACTCCGCTTCCCTCTCCCGCGCCGCGTTTCCGTGAGCGCGAAAGAGGCGTGATTCTATGCAGCCCGTCCCCTTCGCGCAAGCCCCTTTGTGAAAATATCTTGAAAAAGCCACCGTGCGCTCGCGCGCACGGTGGCTTGGGACAGAATGGGCGGGGCGATCGCGCCGACAACCGGTGCCAACCGGCCGCCCGACACCTGCCGCCGGGCAGCCCGATCAGCGGTTCTTGAACTCAGGCTTCCGTTTCTCGACGAATGCCGCCATCCCCTCCTTCTGGTCTTCAGTCGCAAACAGCGAATGGAACAGCCGGCGCTCGAAGTGGACACCTTCTGCCAGCGTCGTCTCGTACGCGCGGTTCACCGACTCCTTGACCATCATGACCGCCGGCAACGAGAACTCGGCGATCGTCGCCGCGACGGCAATCGCCTCGTCGAGCAGCTTGTCGGCCGGCAACACACGCGACACGAGCCCGGCGCGCTCCGCTTCGGCGGCGTCCATGAAGCGCGCGGTCAGGCACATGTCCATCGCCTTCGCCTTCGACACGGCGCGCGGCAGGCGCTGCGTACCGCCCGCGCCCGGCATGATGCCCAGCTTGATCTCCGGCTGGCCGAACTTCGCCGTGTCCGCCGCGAAGATGATGTCGCACATCATCGCAAGCTCGCAGCCGCCGCCCAACGCAAAGCCCGAAACCGCCGCAATGATCGGCTTGCGGATCTGGCGGACCGTCTCCCAGTTGCGCGTGATGTAGTCGCCCCGGTAAACATCCATGTAGGAATAGGTCGCCATCATGCCGATGTCCGCGCCGGCCGCGAACGCCTTCTCGCTCCCCGTCACGACGATCGCGCCGATGCCGTCGTCCGCGTCGAACGCCTTCAGTGCGTCGCCCAATTCATCCATCAGCGCATCGTTCAGCGCGTTCAGCGCCTTCGGACGATTCAGCGTAACCAGCCCGACACGCCCCCGGGTCTCCACCAGGATGTTCTCGTAAGCCATCTATTTCTCCTCGATCAATGAAATGAGAAACGCCTCGCACATGCGAATAGTTTGATGCTAACATTCTCCGACCAACCGGTCGGTTAATTAATCGATCCAACCCCTCTCAACGTCCATCAGGCTGCCGCCATGACCCATGCACTGTTCACGAAGCACGAAGACACGCTGAAGCACGCACTCGCCGCCATCGAGAGCCGCGGGTACTGGAGCCCGTTCGCCGAAATGCCGAGTCCCAAAGTGTACGGGGAAAGCGCAAGCGCCGACGGCGAGGCCGCGTTCAAGTCGCACCTCGACAAGACGTTCGCGCTCGACCAGCCGGCGTCCGGCGAAACGGTCGGCGCGGAGCGGTCGCCGTACGGCATCGCGCTGGGCATCCGCTATCCGAAGTCGACGCCCGATGCACTGATCGCCGCCGCGGCCGCTGCGCAACGCTCGTGGCGCGAAGCCGGCCCGAGCGCCTGGGTCGGCGTCAGCCTCGAAATCCTCGCGCGCCTGAACCGCGCGAGCTTCGAGATCGCCTACAGCGTGATGCACACCACGGGGCAGGCATTCATGATGGCGTTCCAGGCCGGCGGCCCGCACGCACAGGATCGTGCGCTCGAGGCTGTCGCCTATGCATGGGACGAACTGCGCCGCATCCCGGCCGATGCGCACTGGGAAAAGCCGCAGGGCAAGAACCCGCCGCTCGCAATGCACAAGCGCTACACGATCGTCCCGCGCGGCGCGGGGCTCGTGCTCGGCTGCTGCACGTTCCCGACCTGGAACGGCTACCCGGGCCTGTTCGCCGATCTGGCAACCGGCAATACCGTAATCGTCAAACCGCATCCGGGCGCAATCCTGCCGCTCGCGATCACGGTCCGGATCGCTCGCGACGTGCTGCGCGAAGCCGGGTTCGATCCGAACGTCGTCACGCTCCTCGCGACCGAGCCCAACGACGGCGCCCTCGTTCAGGATCTCGCGCTGCGTCCCCAGATCAAGCTGATCGACTTCACGGGCAGCACGCAGAACGGTACGTGGCTCGAACGCCATGCCCACCAGGCACAGGTCTATACCGAGAAGGCCGGCGTCAACCAGATCGTGATCGACTCGACCGACGACCTGAAGGCCGCAGCCAAGAACATCGCGTTCTCGCTGGCGCTGTACTCCGGCCAGATGTGCACGGCGCCGCAGAACATCTATGTGCCGCGCGACGGCATCCGGACGGCGGACGGCCATGCGAGCTTCGATGAAGTCGCGCAGGCCATCGCAGTGGCCGTGCAAAAACTCACCGGCGACCCGGCACGCTCGGTCGAACTGATCGGCGCAATCCAGAACGACGGCGTGACCGCTCGCATCGACGACGCCCGCCAGCTCGGCCGCGTGCTCGCCGACAGCCTGACCCTCCAGCACCCCGCGTTCCCCGATGCCCGCGTGCGCACGCCGCTCGTGCTGCAACTCGACGTGGCCGATCGCGAGAAATTCACGCAGGAGTGGTTCGGCCCGATCTCGTTCGTGATCGCGACCGACTCGACCGCGCAGTCGCTCGAGCTCGCCGGTGAAATCGCGGCGGAACATGGCGCGCTGACCCTCTCCGTCTACAGCACCGACGACGCAATCGTCGGCGCCGCACACGACGCAGCGGTGCGTGGTGGTGTCGCGCTGTCGATCAACCTGACGGGCGGCGTGTTCGTCAACCAGTCGGCCGCGTTCTCCGATTTCCACGGCACGGGGGCGAACCCGGCAGCCAACGCGGCGCTGGCCGACCCGGCGTTCGTCGCCAACCGGTTCCGCGTGGTGCAAAGCCGCGTCCATGTTGCACCGAAGGCGGTACCTGCGGAAGCTGCCCAAACGGCATAACCCGAATGGCCGACGTGCAAACGCCGCCACGTTCTCTACCATGAACGAATCCGCCACCCGGCGGGTTCGTTGCTCATCGATACGCCCATGACAGACGCCTACATCTGCGACGCGATTCGCACCCCCATCGGCCGCTACGGCGGCGCCCTGAAAGATGTCCGTGCCGACGATCTCGGCGCGGTGCCGCTCAAGGCGCTGATCGAGCGCAATCGCGCCGTCGACTGGACGGCGATCGACGACGTGATCTACGGCTGCGCGAACCAGGCCGGCGAAGACAACCGCAACGTCGCGCGCATGTCGGCGCTGCTGGCGGGCCTGCCGACCGCCGTGCCGGGCACGACGCTGAACCGGCTGTGCGGCTCCGGGATGGACGCGGTCGGCACGGCCGCGCGCGCGATCAAGTCGGGCGAAGCGCGTCTGATGATCGCAGGCGGCGTCGAGAGCATGACGCGCGCGCCGTTCGTGATGGGCAAGGCCGCGAGCGCGTTCGCGCGCCAGGCCGACATCTTCGACACGACGATCGGCTGGCGCTTCGTCAATCCGCTGATGAAACAGCTGTATGGTGTCGATTCGATGCCCGAGACGGCCGAGAACGTCGCGGTCGACTACAACATCAGCCGCGCCGACCAGGATCTGTTTGCGCTGCGCAGCCAGCAGAAGGCCGCGCGCGCGCAGCAGGACGGCACGCTCGCCGAGGAAATCGTCGCCGTCACGATTCCGCAGAAGAAGGGCGATCCGGTGGTCGTGTCGCGCGATGAACATCCGCGCGAGACGTCGCTCGAAACGCTCGCGAAGCTGAAGGGCGTCGTGCGCCCGGACGGTTCGGTGACGGCCGGCAATGCGTCGGGCGTCAACGACGGCGCCGCCGCGCTGCTGCTTGCGAACGAGGCAACCGCGAAGCGCTTCGGCCTGACGCCGCGCGCACGCGTGCTCGGCATCGCGACGGCCGGCGTCGCGCCGCGCGTGATGGGCATCGGCCCCGCGCCGGCTACGCAGAAGCTGCTCGCGCGGCTCGGGATGACGATCGACCAGTTCGACGTGATCGAGCTGAACGAGGCGTTTGCGTCGCAGGGCCTCGCGGTGCTGCGCATGCTCGGCGTCGCCGACGACGATCCGCGCGTGAACCCGAACGGCGGCGCGATCGCACTCGGCCATCCGCTCGGCGCATCGGGTGCCCGGCTCGTGACCACGGCTCTCCATCAACTCGAGCGTACGGGCGGCCGCTTTGCGCTCTGTACGATGTGCATCGGCGTCGGCCAGGGTATCGCGCTCGCGATCGAACGCGTGTAACCGACGCGCCGCGCCTATAACGAAGTCACGAAGGAGACACTGCATGTCCTATCAGGCGATTCAGCTGGATATCGATCAGGCCGCGCGCGTGGCCACGATCACCCTCAACCGCCCCGACAAGCTGAACAGCTTCACACGGGCGATGCATCGCGAACTGCAGTCGGCACTCGATGACGTCGAAGCGGCCGGCGCACGCGCGCTGATTCTGACGGGTGCGGGGCGCGGTTTCTGCGCGGGTCAGGACCTGGCCGACCTCGACTTCACGCCGGGCGCGTCCACCGACCTCGGCACGCTGATCGACGAGCATTTCAACCCGCTGATCCGCCGCCTGCAGCGTCTGCCGATTCCGGTGATCGCCGCCGTCAACGGCACGGCAGCCGGCGCCGGCGCGAATCTCGCACTCGCATGCGATCTCGTATTCGCCGCCCGCTCGAGCAGTTTCATCCAGGCCTTCGTCAAGATCGGGCTCGTGCCCGATTCGGGCGGCACGTGGTTCCTGCCGCAACGCGTCGGCATGGCGCGCGCGCTGGGGCTCGCACTGACCGGCGACAAGCTCGGCGCCGAACAGGCCGAACAATGGGGCCTGATCTGGCGTGCGGTCGACGACGACGCACTCGCCGCGTCAGCCCGCCAGCTCGCGACGCAGCTCGCGCAGCAGCCGACGCTCGCGATCGCATCGATCAAGCAATCGATGCGCGACAGCGTCACGAACACGCTCGACCAGCAGCTCGACCTGGAACGCGACCTGCAGCGCAAGCTGGGCCAATCGCACGACTATGCGGAAGGCGTAAAGGCATTCATCGAGAAGCGCGCGCCGCGCTTCGAGGGGCGTTGACATGACGAACGCCACCGCCACGCTCGATCCCGATTCGCTCGCTCGCGCCACCGCGCGGGCCATGTACGACGCCGACGCATGCAGCCGCGCGTTCGGCATGGAGATCGCGGAAGTACGCGCCGGCTACGCACGCTTGCAGATGCGCGTGCGGCCCGAATTCCTGAACGGGCATCAGACCTGCCACGGCGGGATCATCTTCACGCTCGCCGATTCGACGTTCGCGTTCGCGTGCAACTCGTACAACCTGAATACGGTCGCGGCCGGCTGTTCGATCGAATTCCTGCGCCCCGTGCACGGCGACGACGTGCTGACGGCCGAAGCGATCGAACAGGCACGCGCCGGCCGCCAAGGCATCTACGACATCCGCGTCACGAACCAGACCGGCGAAACGGTCGCGATGTTTCGCGGCAAAGCCGCCCAGATCAAGGGCACGGTCATCCCGGAAAACCGCTGACGTCGACGGCTCGCACATAACAAACACTGGAGACATGCATGACTACCCCGCTACCGCTCGAGCCGATCGAGACCGCCTCACGCGACGAGCTGACCGCGCTGCAGCTCGAACGCCTCAAGTGGTCGCTCCGGCATGCGTATGACCACTCCCCCGTCTATCGTCGCAAGTTCGACGACGCGGGCGTGCATCCCGACGACCTGAAGACGCTCGCCGACCTGTCGCGCTTCCCGTTCACGACGAAAGGCGACCTGCGCGACAGTTACCCGTTCGGAATGTTCGCGGTGCCGCAGGACCAGATCTCGCGCATTCACGCGTCATCGGGCACGACCGGCAAGCCGACGGTCGTCGGCTATACGGCAGGCGACATCGACACGTGGGCGAATCTGGTCGCGCGCTCGATTCGCGCGGCCGGTGCGCGCCGCGGCGACAAGGTGCACATCAGCTACGGCTACGGCTTGTTCACGGGCGGGCTCGGCGCGCACTACGGCGCCGAACGCGCAGGACTGACCGTGATCCCGTTCGGCGGCGGCCAGACCGAGAAGCAGGTACAACTGATCCAGGATTTCCGGCCGGACATCATCATGGTCACGCCGAGCTACATGCTGTCGATCGCCGATGAAATCGAGCGCCAGGGCCTCGATCCCGTGCAGAGCTCGCTGCGCATCGGCATCTTCGGCGCGGAGCCGTGGACCAACGACATGCGCGTCGCGATCGAGCGGCGGATGGGCATCGATGCGGTCGACATCTACGGGCTGTCCGAAGTGATGGGCCCCGGCGTCGCGTCCGAATGCGTCGAGACCAAGGATGGCCCGACCATCTGGGAAGATCACTTCTATCCGGAAATCATCGATCCCGAAACCGGCGAAGTACTTCCGGACGGCGAACTCGGCGAGCTCGTGTTCACGTCGCTGACGAAGGAAGCGCTGCCGATCATCCGCTACCGGACACGCGACCTCACGCGCCTGTTGCCCGGCACCGCTCGCACGATGCGCCGGATGGAAAAGATCACCGGCCGCTCGGACGACATGATGATCGTGCGCGGCGTCAACGTGTTCCCGACGCAAATCGAGGAACAGTTGCTCAAGCAGCGCGCGCTCGCACCGCACTATCAGATCGTGCTGACGAAGGAAGGCCCGCTCGACGTGCTGACGCTCAACGTCGAGCCCTGTCCCGACACCGCGCCGGATACGGCGGCGATCCACGCGGCGAAACAGGCACTCGCGCACGACATCAAGTCGCTGATCGGCGTGACGGCCGTGATCAACGTGCTGCCCGTGAACGGGATCGAGCGCTCGGTCGGCAAGGCACGCCGCGTCGTCGACAAGCGCAAGGGCTGACGGCAGACGCAGCGCGTCGCCGCGCCAAGCGGCAATCCCGTTGCTCAAAAAAGAAACAACCCGACCGGCCAATGCCGATCGGGTTATTTTTCCCGGGACGTCGTTCGACGCGACGGGCGCATCACACGAACAGAAACCACACGGGTGCACCACGATCAGACCAACGCACCCCGGACGCACCGTCACGCCCACGAATGCCGCGTCTCATGCGTAGGCAGCCGCCTGGGCAGCCCACGCCGCCACATGTCACGAATTCGGGAACAGCAGCCACATCCGGCCGACCTGCTTCATCCGGCCGGCCTGGTCGCCGGCGTCGTCACCGAGCCCCCAGAAATAGTCGGCCCGCACGCCGCCCTTGATCGCGGAGCCCGTATCCTGCGCGAACACGAGCCGGTTCATCGGCGTATTCGTCAGCGGGCGCGTCGTCTGCAGGAACACGGGCGTGCCGAGCGGGATCGACGACGGATCGACCGCGATCGAACGCTCCGGCGTCAGCGGCACGCCGAGCGCGCCGATCGGACCGTCCGCGCCACCGTGCGGCGCGTCTTCCTTGATCGGCATGTCGCGGAAGAACACGAACCGCGGATTCGTGTCGAGCAACGCGTCGACGCGGTTCGGGTTTGCCTTCGCCCATGCCTTGATGCCCTGCATCGTCGCCTGCGCGGGCGTCAGCTCGCCGCGATCGAGCAGCCATTTGCCGATCGAGCGGTATGGCTGGTTGTTGGTGCCGCCGAAGCCGACCCGCATCACCGAACCGTCGTCGAGCAGCACGCGCCCCGAGCCCTGCACCTGCAGGAAGAACGCCTCGATCGGATCGTCGACCCACACGAGTTCGTTGCCGTTCAGGAGGCCCGCGCGCTCGAGCTGCGAGCGCGCCGGCAGCGCGGCACCCGCGCGATATCCTGCCGGCCAGCGATAGAGCGCGTACTGATAGGGGCCGCGACGCACACGCGAACCATGCAGCAGCGGCTCGTAATAGCCGGTCACGAGCCCGTCGAGCGTACCGTCGGTGTTCGCGAACTGGAACGGCGTGAAATACATTTCGAAGAAGGTGCGTGCGCTGCTGATGTCGAGCTCGTCGAGCCGGTCGGCGGCCGCGCAAGCGCGCTGCCAGGCCGGCTGGCGTGCGAGCCGCACGCAGTTCTGCCGCAGCGCGGCCGTCGCGCCGAGCAGCGAATCGTCCTGCCAGCCCGGCACCTGCTGCCACGCGACCGGTGTGAGCCGCTTCGCGGCGACCTGCCCCGGCACGATCGCCGCGCCGGTCGGCGGCTTAAGCGTTGACGTTCGCGTCGGCGTGCCACCGCACGCGGCAAGGAGTGCCGCCGCCGCGGCCGCCGCAACCCAGCCGGCCAACCGGGGCCCAAACCACATACAATGTTCGTTCTTGATGGAAACCGCCATGTCAGATTTTCTCGACCAATATCCGATGCTCATCTTCGCGCTCGAAGCCTTCGTAGCGCTTGCCCTGCTGATCTTCATCGTCGTGTGGACATCGTCGGGCAGAAAGAAGCACGCCCGCAACAACGATCGCCAGCCGCGCTGACGCTCCGCACGCTCAATGCAGCGTGCGCGGCATGTGCAATGCAAACTCCTCGACCGGCGCCTCGAAACGCTCGCCGTCCTCCGCCACGCAGAAGTACGCGCCACGCATCGTACCGACCGGCGTCGCGATCACGGCCCAGCTCGTGTATTCGAACTGCTCGCCCGGCTGCAGCAGCGGCTGGTGCCCGACGACGCCGAGCCCCTTCACTTCCTGCACGTGGCTCTCGCTGTCCGTGATGATCCAGTGACGCGCGATCAGCTGCGCCGCGACCTGTCCCGTGTTGCGGATCGTCAGCGTGTACGCGAATGCGTATTGACGGCGATCGGGGTCGGATTGTTCCGGCAAGTAGCTGGTTTTCACCGAAACGGTGAACTGATACTGACTCATGATGTTTCCACTGGAGGGTGACTGTCCGTGCCGGCGTGGGCAACGGGGCCGCGGACGCGCCGCTTTGGTTCGGCATTCTGCTTGATGCGGAATCGGGCCGCAACCGCACGCCCCGCCGCCGCGCGCCGGCCGCCGGGCGGTAGAATGTCGGTTTTGCGCCGCAACGTCCCCGCTCCCCTGCCATGACCCAATTTCGCATCGCTCCCAGCATCCTGTCGGCCGATTTCGCACGGCTCGGCGAAGAAGTCCGCAACGTGGTCGCCGCCGGCGCCGACTGGATCCACTTCGACGTGATGGACAACCATTATGTGCCGAACCTGACGATCGGCCCGCTCGTGTGCGAAGCGATCCGCCCGCACGTGCAGGTGCCGATCGACGTGCACCTGATGGTGCGCCCGGTTGACCGGATCGTGCCCGATTTCGCGAAAGCCGGTGCGAACCTGATCAGCTTCCACCCGGAAGGCTCCGATCACATCGACCGCACGCTGTCGCTGATCCGCGACCACGGCTGCAAGGCCGGCCTCGTATTCAACCCGGCCACGCCGCTGAACTACCTCGATCACGTGATGGACCGCCTCGACTTCGTGCTGCTGATGTCGGTCAACCCCGGCTTCGGCGGCCAGTCGTTCATTCCGGAAACGCTGAACAAGCTGCGCGAAGCACGCGCGCGCATCGACGCATACACCGAGCGCACGGGCCGCGAGATCCTGCTCGAGGTCGACGGCGGCGTGAAGACCGACAACATCGCGGAAATCGCGGCGGCCGGCGCCGACACCTTCGTCGCGGGTTCGGCGATCTTCGGCAAGCCCGACTACCGCAAGGTGATCGACGAGATGCGCGCCGCGCTCGCCACCGTCGAGCGGAGCTGACGCCGTGGCCGAATCGTCGCTCGCCGGCCGTGCGCCGGCCGGGGCCGCAACGGACGCCGCCCCGATCCGCTTCGCCGCACCGCGCATCGACGCGGCGCTGATCGATCTCGACGGCACGATGGTCGACACGGCCGACGATTTCACGGCCGGCCTGAACGGGATGCTCGCGCAGCTCGATGCGCCGGCCACGTCGCGCGACGAAGTGATCGGCTACGTCGGCAAGGGCTCCGAACACCTGATCCACAGCGTACTGAAGCCGCGCTTCACGGCCGACGACGCACACGCGCGTTTCGACGACGCACTGGCGATCTACCAGACCGAATACGCGAAGATCAACGGCCGCCATACGCGCCTTTATCCGGACGTGGCTGCCGGTCTCGACGCGCTGCGCGCGGCCGGCATCCGGCTCGCGTGCGTGACGAACAAGCCGCACCGCTTCGCGGTCGAGCTGCTCGAGCAATACGGGCTGGCCGATTGCTTCGGCATCGTGCTCGGCGGCGACAGTGTCGCGCGCAAGAAGCCCGATCCGCTGCCGATGCTGACGGCCTGCGACGCGCTCGGCGTCGCACCGGATGCGGCGGTCGCAATCGGCGACTCGGAAAACGATGCGCTGGCGGGCCGCGCGGCCGGGATGGCGACGCTGACGGTGCCGTACGGCTACAACCACGGCAAAGCTATACAAACGATAAATTCGGATGGTATAGTCGATTCGTTGCTGGTCGCAGCCCGCGCGATCACCGCGCACAACGCCGGCCGGCCAACCCTCTGATTATTTCTTCCATCCGCATGTTTCTGAATAAAAAACGGAGTCTGAGCAGCATCGACCGGGGAGCCTGGCCCTGGCGTCGCTGGTCGCGCTAACCTCTTCGATGAGGTACGCTGAAGCACGTCTTCAGCGCCGTTTTTTATCTCGCTGCGCATCCGCGCGCCGATCGTCGCTCCACCTCGAGTTCCACCGCGTCCGAACGCTTGCGTTCAGGATCGGCCGCAGGCTCGCGACGTTCACGCCCGGAGTGCCGACCGGCAACAGGCACTTCTCGATCGACCGCCCTTTCGCCGACGGCAACCCGCGCAGCGTCAAGTGATCCCCGGCGCACGCCGCCGCTCGTCCCGAACAGGACCGGAACATGACCGAACTCGAATTCCAATCGCTCGCGAACGAAGGCTACAACCGTATCCCGCTGATCGCGGAAGCCCTCGCCGATCTCGAAACGCCGCTGTCCCTCTACCTGAAGCTGGCCCAGCCCGAACGCGCGGGCGCCAATTCGTTCCTGCTCGAATCGGTGGTCGGCGGAGAACGCTTCGGCCGCTACTCGTTCATCGGCCTGCCCGCCCGCACGCTCGTGCGCACCCGCAACGGCGTGTCGGAAGTCGTGCGCGACGGCCAGGTCGTCGAGACGCATGACGGCGACCCGTTCCAGTTCATCGAATCGTTCCAGGCGCGCTTCAAGGTGGCACAGCGTCCGGGCCTGCCGCGCTTCTGCGGCGGTCTCGCCGGCTACTTCGGCTACGACGCGGTGCGCTATATCGAGAAGAAGCTCGCGAACACCGCGCCGCGCGACGATCTCGGCCTGCCCGACATCCAGTTGCTGCTGACCGAGGAAGTCGCGGTGATCGACAACCTCGCCGGCAAGCTGTACCTGATCATCTACGCGGACCCCGGCCAGCCGGAAGCCTACGCGAAGGCGAAACAGCGCCTGCGCGAACTGAAGCAGCGCCTGCGCACGACCGTGCAGCCGCCCGTCACGTCGGCGAGCGTGCGCACCGAGACGTTCCGCGAGTTCAAGAAGGAAGACTATCTGGCCGCCGTGCGCCAGGCGAAGGAATACATCGCGGCCGGCGAACTGATGCAGATCCAGGTCGGCCAGCGGCTGACGAAGCCGTACCGCGACAACCCGCTGTCGCTGTATCGCGCGCTGCGTTCGCTGAATCCGTCGCCGTACATGTATTACTACAACTTCGGCGATTTCCACGTGGTCGGCGCATCGCCGGAAATCCTCGTGCGCCAGGAAAAGCGCGGCGACGACCAGATCGTCACGATTCGCCCGCTCGCCGGCACGCGCCCGCGCGGCAACACGCCCGAGCGCGACGCGGAACTCGCGACCGAACTGCTCAACGATCCGAAGGAGATCGCCGAGCACGTGATGCTGATCGACCTCGCGCGCAACGACGTCGGCCGCATCGCCGAAATCGGCTCGGTGCAGGTGACCGACAAGATGGTCATCGAGAAGTACTCGCACGTGCAGCACATCGTCAGCTCGGTCGAAGGCAAGCTGAAGCCCGGCATGACGAACTACGACGTGCTGCGCGCGACGTTCCCGGCCGGCACGCTGTCCGGCGCGCCGAAGGTGCGCGCGATGGAACTGATCGACGAGCTCGAGCCGATCAAGCGCGGGCTGTACGGCGGTGCGGTGGGCTACCTGTCGTTCTCGGGCGAGATGGATCTCGCGATCGCGATCCGCACGGGCCTGATCCACAACGGCAACCTGTATGTGCAAGCGGCGGCCGGCGTCGTCGCGGATTCGGTGCCCGAATCCGAATGGCAAGAGACCGAAAACAAGGCGCGCGCGGTGCTGCGTGCGGCCGAACAGGTCCAGGACGGCCTCGATAGCGACTTCTGACCGGAGACTGACCATGCTGCTCATGATCGACAACTACGACTCGTTCACCTACAACCTGGTCCAGTACTTCGGCGAACTGGGCGAGGACGTGCGCACGTACCGCAACGACGAAATCACGCTCGACGCGATCGCGCGCCTGAATCCCGATGCGATCTGCCTGTCGCCGGGCCCGAGCAACCCGCAGCACGCGGGCATCACGCTCGACGTGCTGCGCGAATTTTCGGGCAAGAAACCGATCCTCGGCGTCTGCCTCGGCCACCAGGCGATCGGCGAAGCATTCGGCGGCCGCGTCGTCCGCGCGACCACCATCATGCACGGCAAGGTGAGCCGGATCGAAACGGACTGCCGCGGCGTGTTCGCCGACCTGCCGAAACATTTCGACGTCACGCGCTACCACTCGCTCGCGATCGAGCGCGAATCACTGCCCGATTGCCTCGAGGTGTCCGCGTGGACCGACGACGGCGAAATCATGGGCGTGCGCCACAAGACGCTACCGATTGAAGGCGTGCAGTTCCATCCGGAATCGATCCTGTCCGAGCATGGCCATGCGCTGCTCGAGAATTTCCTGAAGCTTGCGCGCGCCGCGGCCGCGCAAGCCGCTTGACGGGAGCCTCACGATGACGATTACTCCGCAGGAAGCGCTGCAGCGCACGATCGAACACCGCGAGATCTTCCACGACGAGATGCTGCACCTGATGCGGCTCATCATGCGCGGCGACATGTCGCCCGTGATGGCCGCCGCGATCATCACCGGGTTGCGCGTGAAGAAGGAGACAATCGGCGAGATCGCCGCGGCCGCAACCGTGATGCGCGAATTCGCGAACCACGTCGAGGTGCAGGACAACTCGAACTTCGTCGACATCGTCGGCACGGGCGGCGACGGCTCGCACACGTTCAATATCTCGACCGCGTCGATGTTCGTCACGGCGGCCGCCGGCGCGAAGGTCGCGAAGCACGGCAACCGCGGCGTGTCGAGCAAGTCCGGCAGCGCCGACGTGCTCGAGGCGCTCGGCGTGAACATCGACCTGCAGTCGGACCAGGTTGCCGCGTCGATCGCCGAAACCGGCATGGGCTTCATGTTCGCGCCGAACCATCACCCGGCGATGAAGAACATCGCGGCCGTGCGCCGCGAGCTCGGCGTGCGCACGATCTTCAACATCCTCGGCCCGCTGACCAATCCTGCCGGCGCGCCGAACCAGTTGATGGGCGTGTTCCATCCCGACCTCGTCGGCATCCAGGTGCGCGTGATGCAGCGCCTCGGCGCGCAGCACGTGCTCGTCGTGTACGGCAAGGACGGAATGGACGAGGTATCGCTCGGCGCCGCGACGCTCGTCGGCGAATTGCGCGACGGCAAGGTGCACGAATACGAGATCCATCCGGAGGACTTCGGCCTGCAGATGGTGTCGAACCGCACGCTGAAGGTGGAAAATGCCGACGAATCGCGCACGATGCTGCTCGGCGCGCTGGACAACCAGCCGGGCGTCGCGCGCGAGATCGTCACGCTGAACGCGGGCACCGCGCTCTATGCGGCGAACGTCGCCGAATCGATCGCGGACGGCATCCAGCTCGCCCGCGAAGCGATCGCGAGCGGCAAGGCACGCGCGAAAGTCGACGAACTCGTGCGCTTCACGCAGCAGTTCAAGCGCTGACTCCCCTTACGAATCAAGCAGGAATCCACATGAGCGACATTCTCGACCGAATCATCGCCGTCAAGCGCGAAGAAGTCGCGGCGGCCATGCGCAGCACGCCGCTCGAGGCACTGAAGCTGGACGCATCCGCGCGCGACCTGCGCGACTTCGTCGGCGCGCTGCGTGCGAAGCACGCGGCCGGCGACGCCGCGGTGATCGCCGAAATCAAGAAGGCAAGCCCGTCGAAGGGCGTGCTGCGCGAGCATTTCGTGCCGGCCGACATCGCACGCTCGTATGCGGCGCACGGCGCCGCGTGCCTGTCGGTGCTGACCGACGAACAGTTTTTCCAGGGCAGCGTCCGCTACCTCGAAGAAGCGCGCGCGGCCTGCACGCTGCCGGTGCTGCGCAAGGACTTCATCGTCGACGCGTACCAGATCCTCGAAGCACGCGCGATGGGCGCCGACGCGATCCTGCTGATCGCCGCCGCGCTCGACACGCCGCTGATGCAGGACCTCGAAGCGTATGCGCACTCGCTCGGCCTCGCCGTGCTGGTCGAAGTGCACGACCGCAACGAAATGGAACAGGCATTGACGCTCAAGACGCCGCTGCTCGGCATCAACAACCGCAACCTGCGCACGTTCGAGACGTCGATCCAGACCACGCTCGACATGCTCGACATGATTCCGCAGGACCGGATCGTCGTGACCGAATCGGGCGTCCTGTCGCGCATCGACGTCGACACGATGCGCGCGGCGAACGTGAACACGTTCCTCGTCGGCGAAGCGTTCATGCGCGCCGAGCAGCCGGGCGAGGAACTCGCGCGGATGTTCTTCTGATGGCGATCGAAAAGGAAATCAAGCTCGCGCTGCCGGCCGGTCAGGCCGAGGCCGCGCGGCGCTTCTTCGAGACGCTGACCGGCGAACCCGGTCACGACATCACGCTCGCGAACGTCTATTACGACACGCCCGATCTCGCGCTGGCGCGCTCGAAGAGCGCGGTGCGCGTGCGCCGCACGCCGCACGGCTGGTTGCAGACCTTCAAGACGGTCGGCAGCGCGGAAGGCGGCCTGCATCGCCGCCACGAATGGGAACTGCCCGTCGCCGGCGACGCGCTCGAGATCGATGCGCTCGTCGCGGCCTGCGACGTGCCGGAAGCCGCCGCCGCGCTGAATAGTGCGGCCGGCGCGCTGTCCGCGCTGTTCCGCACGGATTTTTCGCGTACGCTGTGGCGCATCGCAATCGGCGGCGCAACCGTCGAAGCCGCGGTGGACCTCGGCGAAATCGTCGTCCAGGCGGAACACGAAACGCGCCGCGAACCGATCAGCGAAATCGAACTCGAACTGATCGACGGCCCGGAAGCGTCGCTCGCGACGCTCGCCGCCGAACTGCAGCAGGCGCTGCCGGGCCTCGCTCCCGAAAACATCAGCAAGGCGCAACGCGGCTACCGGCTGCGCGCGCAATAAACACGCATCACGCATGGCAACCCGCAAGACTTCCCGCGCGCCGCAACAGGCGTCGCTGTTCGATGATCCCGTGCCGGAAACGGCACCGGCCGATCTTCCGTCCCCGGCTTCCGCGTCGTCCACCGCCGGACGCAAGCCCGCCAGGAAAGCCGCTGCGCCGGCCCCGGCCTCCACGGCACCGCAGTCCGTTGCCGCCGACGTCCCGCACCTCGCCGCGCAATTCGACGCGCTGCCGGCCATCTGGCGAGATGTACTGAAACCCTTTACCGACAGCGACGCGTACGCGCCGCTGTGCCGCTTCGTCGACGACGAGCGTGCGGCCGGCAAGACGGTCTACCCGACCGACGTGTTCCGCGCGCTGCGCCTCACGAGCCCGGACGACGTGAAGGTCGTGATCCTCGGCCAGGACCCGTACCACGGCGACGATCGCGGCACGCCGCAGGCGCACGGCCTCGCGTTCTCGGTGCCGCCTGCCGTCCGCACGCCGCCGTCGCTGCGCAACATCTTCAAGGAAATCGCCGCGAACTTCGGTCACGACACGCCGCGCCACGGCTGTCTCGACACGTGGGCGCGCCAGGGCGTGCTACTGCTCAACACCGTGCTGACGGTCGAGCGCGGCGCGGCCGCGAGCCACGCGAAGCGCGGCTGGGAGCAATGCACGGACACGCTGATCCGCGAACTCGCCGGCCGCCATCGCGGGCTCGTCTTCATGCTGTGGGGCGCGCACGCGCAGGCGAAGCGCGCACTGTTCGACGCGAGCGCGCACTGCGTGCTCGAGGCGCCGCATCCGTCGCCGCTGTCGGCGCACCGCGGCTTCCTCGGCTGCCGCCATTTCACGCTCGCGAACGACTATCTGGTCGAAGCTGGCCGCGAACCGATCGACTGGCGCCTGCCGGAAGTGGCCGAAACGCTCGCGTAACGGCCGCGCCGGTTCTGTCGCCGGCCTGAATGCAAAAACGCCGCGCCCCTTCGGGGACGCGGCGTTTTTTGTTGGACGATGCGGCGGGTGCGTCGCACCCGCATCGACCTTACGCGGCGGCGATCGCTTCGCGTGCGCTGGCGAGCGCGGCGCTCTGCGCATCCGGGCCAAGGTTCAGGCCTTCCGCGAAGATGAAGCTCACGTCGGTCATGCCGACGAAGCCGAGGAACGTGCGCAGGTACGGCGTCTGGCTGTCGTTCGGCGTACCGGCGTACTTGCCGCCGCGGGCCGTCACCACGTGGACCTTCTTGCCCTTGATCAGGCCTTCCGGACCATTCTCGGTGTAGCGGAACGTGACGCCTGCACGTGCGATCCAGTCGAAATACGTCTTCAGTTGCGACGAGATGCCGAAGTTGTACATCGGCGCGCCGATCACGATGATGTCGGCGGCTTGCAGTTCGGCGATCAGCGCATCGCTCTTCGCGACGATCGCATTCTGCTCCGCGCTGCGCTGGTCGGCCGGCGTGAAGAACGCGCCGAGCACCGATTCGTCGAGGTGCGGCAGCGCATCGGCCAGCAGGTCGCGAACCACGACCTTCGCGCCGGGGTTCGATTGTTGCAGCTTTGCCGTCAGTTCGTTGGCCAGCAGCGTGGATTGCGCGCCTTGCGAACGCGCCGCGGAATTGATTTGCAGAATGGTCGTCATGTCAGGCTCCGGTTGGGTTGCGCTTCGGTAGCGCGAGTGACGCCATTGTGCGTGGCCGCATGAGCGCGAAAAAGCGGGTTCAGGGCGACGGATTGTTGCAGCAGCAGAACAATTACGACTCGTGCCCCGATTCCCGCTACCGTGCGCTCAGCCCTTCAGCCAGGCTTCGCGGGCCTTCGATACCGCGGCCGGCTTCGCTGCCGCCGTCAGCCGGTAGCGCGTGACTTCCGGGCCATCGAGCTTCAGTTTCGCGGTGCGCAGCTCGTCGCGGCGGAATGCGTGAACCTCGACCTTGTCGCCCGGCCGGTAGCGTGCGAGCAGCGTGTCGAGGTTGGTGCCCGTGACGCGCAGCCCGTCGACCGCGATCAGCGTGTCGCCGGCCGACAGCCCCGCGCGATGCGCGGCGCCGCCTTCATAGACAGCCGCGAACGTGCAGTCCGCACCGCCGCGCAGGCGCGCGCCGATCGTCGGCTTCGCGGCCGCGCCGTTCGCGACATCGGGCGCGAGCGTCACGCCGAATGGCGCGAGCAGCTCGCCGAGCGGCAGGTCGCGCGTGCCGTGCACGGCGTCGGAGAACAGGCGGCCAAGCGCGACGCCCGTCGCTTCTTCGATCAGCGTCTCGACTTCGTCTTCCTCGACGCCCGCCTGCTTGCCGCGATAGAAATCGCGACCGTAGCGTTGCCACAGCAGGCGCATCACGTCGTCGAGCGACTTCCGGTTGCGCGTCTGCGCGCGGATCGCGAGATCGAACGCGAGCGCGACGAGCGAACCCTTCGTGTAGTAGCTGACGATCGCGTTGGTCGCGTTCTCGTCCTGGCGGTAGTACTTGATCCACGCGTCGAACGAGCTTTCCGCGACGCTCTGCTTGAGCCGACCCGTGCCGCGCAGCACGCCGCCGACCGTGCGGCCGAGCGCCGCGAAATATTCGTCCTGCGACATCAGCCCGCAGCGCACCAGCATCAGGTCATCGTAATACGACGTGAAGCCTTCGAACAGCCACAACAGCGACGTGTAGTTCTCGCGCGTCAGGTCGTACGGCACGAACGCCGCCGGCTTGATGCGCTTCACGTTCCACGTGTGGAAGTACTCGTGGCTGCAAAGGCCGAGATACGTGCGATAGCCTTCCGTCGTCTCGGGCCGCCCTTTCACCGGCAGGTCGGTGCGGTTGCAGATCAGCGCGGTCGATGCGCGATGCTCGAGGCCGCCGTAGCCGTCGCTGACTGCGAGCGTCATGAACACATAGCGGTCCATCGGCGCCTTCTTCGATTTCGGCTCGAACAGCGCGATCTGCGCTTCGCACACGCGCTTCAGGTCGGTTCGCAACCGCTCCAGGTCGAGCTGCGTCACGCGCCCCGCGATCACGATGTCGTGCGGCACGCCGTGCGCGTCGAACGTCGCGAGCGCGAAGTCGCCGATCGTCACCGGATGGTCGGAAAGCTCGTCGTAGTTCGACGCGCGATACGCACCGAAGCCGTAGCGCTTCGTGCCGCGTGCCTCGGGCAGCGCGGTGCCGACGCGCCACGCGCGGAATGCCGCGCCGGCCGGCTTCGCGATGTCGACTTCGCACGGCGCGTCCTCGCGGCCGGCGACGCTCAGGAACACAGCCGTCGCGTTGAAGAAGCCACCCGATTCGTCGAGATACGCGGAGCGCACCGACAGGTCCCACGCATACACGTCGTAGCGCAGCGTCAGCGCGCCGGTCACGGGCGCGGCCTGCCACGTGTGCTTGTCGGTCTTCGCGATCCGCACCTTGCGGCCCGCGTCGTTGAACGCGCCGAGCGTCACGATGTTGCGCGCGAACTCGCGTACGAGGTAGCTGCCCGGAATCCACACCGGCAGCGAGAAGCGCTGGCCTTCGGGATCGGGATCGGCGACCGTCACCGACACTTCGAACAGGTGCGCGGCAAGATCTTTCGGGACAATCGAATAGCGGATCGGCTGGGTCATCGTGGCAATCGGTCGGTCGAATACGGCGGCGAAAACGAAGAGAGGCGCCGGCAGATCATGCGGGCGCCCCTCGCTGGCCGGGCCTGCGGCCCGGCATGTCGGTCGGTTACTTGCTCGAGGCGAGCGCCTGGTTGAGCTGGTCGGCCGATACCGCGCCCGGCAGGCGGCGGCCGTCCGGCAGGAAGATCGTCGGCGTACCGGTGACGTTCATCCCGCGGCCAAGCGCGAGGTTCTTGTCGAGTGCGCTGGTATCGCAGGTACCGGCGCCGGACGGCGCACGGTGGTCGAGCATCCAGCCCTCCCACGTCTTTGCGCGGTCGGTCGCGCACCAGATCGCCTTCGACTTCACGGTCGAATCCGGCGACAGCACCGGGTACAGGAACGTGTAGACGGTGACGTTGTCGACCGACTGCAGCGTCGTCTCGAGCTTCTTGCAGTACGGGCAGTTCGGATCGGAGAACACCGCGATCTTGCGTGCGCCGTTGCCCTTGACGATCTTGATCGCATTCGCGAACGGCAGGCTCGCGAAGTCGATCTTGTTGATTTCGGACAGGCGTGCGTCGGTCAGGTTCTTGTGCGTCTTGGTGTCGACGAGATCGCCGAGCAGCACGTAGTCGCCCGCCGCGTCGCTATAGATGATCTGCGAGCCGAGGTTCACTTCGTAAAGGCCCGCAACCGGCGATTTCGACACGCTCTTGATCGGTGCGTCGTTACCGAGACGGGCCTGCAGCGTGGCTTTCAGCTTGTCGGTGGTCTGGTCGGCCTGCGCGGTGCAGCCCAGCGTCGCCATCGTGACGGCCAGCGCCAGCGACGCGATGCGGATCGTTTTTTTCATCGAAATCTTCCTTCAGCTCAATCGGTGTGCACGGCACAGTGTACGCCGTAACGGAACCGAGTCCGACCGGCGAAGCGGCCGAAGGTTCGATCAGCCGAGCGCGGCCGACACGAGCCAGCGCTTCACGAGCGGCTGCGCCCCGACGAATGCCATGCCCGCATTGCGTACCGCCTTCGCGAGCGAGCCCGGCACCGCGAACAGCCGCTGCAGGCCGTCGGTCGCGACCATCAACGCGCGGATGTCCTCGCGGCGCGAACGCTCGTAGCGGCGCAGCAGCACCGTATCGCCGAGGTTGCGGAAGCTTTCCTTGCCGGCGATCGCGTCGGCGAGCGCCGCGACGTCGCGCAGCCCAAGGTTCATCCCCTGTCCCGCGAGCGGGTGGATCAGGTGCGCGGCGTCGCCGACGAGCGCGACGCGCGGCGCGATCAGCTTGTCGACCGTCTGCAGCGCCAGCGGGAAGCCGGCGGCCGGCGTCACGCATTCGAGCGTGCCGACCTGGCCGTGCGACACGCGCTCGACCTCGGCCGCGAGCTGCGCCGGATCGAGTGCGAGCAGTTTGTCCGCATGCGCGGTGTGCGCGGACCACACAAGCGACACGTGGCCGTCCGGCAGTGGCAGCAGCGCGACGATCTCGCCTTCGTGGAACCATTGGTAGGCCGTCTCGCGGTGCGGCAGCGACGCCTTGAAGTTCGCGACGACGCCCGTCTGCCGGTAGTCGCGCCGTTCGATCCTGGCCCCCATTTGCGAACGTACCCACGAATGCGCGCCGTCGGCACCGACGACGAGGTCCGCTTCGAGCACCTGCCCCGACGACAGCGTGAGCACGGCCGCATCGTCGCGCACGTCGAAGCCCTGCGCGCGCGCATCGAACCACGTAAGGTTCGGCTGGAACCGCAGCGCGGCGTCGAGCGACGCCTCGACCAGCGACGATTCGGCGATCCACGCAAGCTGCGGCACGGAGGCCTGGTACGCGGAAAAATGAAGCTCGGCGTGCGCATCGCCGTACACGCGCATGTCGTAGACCGGCGCGAGCCGGCTGTGGTCGAGCGCCTGCCAGACCCGCAGCCGCTCGAGCAAGGCCTGCGAGCTGGACGACAGCGCGTAGACGCGCGTGTCGAACGCGAGATCGGCGGGGCGCGGCGTGGCCGGCTGGGCGAGCAAGGCAGTCTTGTAGCCGGACTGGGTCAGCGCGAGCGCGGCCGTCTTGCCGACGAGCCCGCCGCCGACCACGGCAACATCGAAGGTGTGGTGGGCAGTCATGGCGGGCATTATAGCCGCGGGGCCAAACCCTTACGCGGCCGGACTTTGCGGGAAATCAGCAGAATCGCAGGCGGACGCGGCGGCGCGGCGGCCCGCCGCATCGGCCGTTCGGCGCAACCCCGGAATCCGGGGCGTCGGCACGGTACAATAGCGTCTTTGACCGTCGGCCTGCCGCGCCCCAAGCGCCGGCCGCCCTTTTTTCCCGCGCCGCCGTGCCCTGTCCGGCCGCGCCGCCTTACCCGTCCGAAGGATTCCATGAGTCTCAAATGCGGCATCGTCGGCTTGCCCAACGTCGGCAAGTCCACCCTGTTCAATGCGCTGACCAAGGCCGGCATCGCCGCCGAGAACTACCCGTTCTGCACGATCGAGCCGAACGTCGGCATCGTCGAAGTGCCCGATACGCGCCTGAAGGGGCTCTCCGAGATCGTCAAGCCCGAGCGCGTCGTGCCGGCCGTCGTCGAATTCGTCGACATCGCGGGCCTCGTCGCGGGCGCAAGCAAGGGTGAAGGCCTCGGCAACCAGTTCCTCGCGAACATCCGCGAAACCGATGCGATCACGCACGTCGTGCGCTGCTTCGAGGACGAGAACGTCATTCACGTCGCCGGCAAGGTCAGCCCGATCGACGACATCGAGGTGATCAACACCGAACTCGCGCTCGCCGATCTGAGCACCGTCGAGAAGGCGCTCACGCGCTATTCGAAGGCCGCGAAGTCGGGCAACGACAAGGAAGCGGCCAAGCTCGTCGCGATGCTTGACAAGGTGCGCGCGCAGCTCGACCAGGGCAAGGCCGTGCGCGGCCTCGCGCTGTCGGACGACGAAGAGGCGCTGCTCAAGCCGTTCTGCCTGATCACCGCAAAGCCGGCGATGTACGTCGCCAACGTGAAGGACGACGGCTTCGAGAACAACCCCCACCTCGATGCGGTGCGCAAGTACGCGGAAAGCGAGAATGCGCCGGTGGTCGCCGTATGCGCGGCAATCGAGGCGGAAATCGCCGATCTCGACGACGCGGACAAGGAAGCGTTCCTCGCCGACATGGGCATGGCAGAGCCGGGCCTCGACCGCGTGATCCGCGCGGGCTTCAAGTTGCTCGGCCTGCAGACCTACTTCACCGCGGGCGTGAAGGAAGTGCGCGCGTGGACGATCCATGTCGGCGACACGGCGCCGCAGGCGGCCGGCGTGATCCACACCGACTTCGAGCGCGGCTTCATCCGCGCGCAGACGATCGCGTTCGACGACTTCATCACCTACAAGGGTGAACAGGGCGCGAAGGAAGCCGGCAAGATGCGCGCGGAAGGGAAGGAATATGTCGTGCACGATGGCGACGTGATGAACTTCCTGTTCAACGTCTGAGCACATCAACCGACGCTGTTTCGTGCGGCGTCACAGTAACCCGGAACGGCCCGCGAGCAGCGGGCCTTTCTTTATTCCGGAGCGACTCATGAAGGTTTGCGGGAAGCGCTCGTCGACAATCTTTTCGTCATTTCCTTCGTAGCCGCCGTCGCGCAGATCGCCTGTGCCGCAGGACGCATCGAACCATCGCCCCATGCGTTGCGCGCCGATTTTTCGCATGATGTGTCGCGCGCCTTCTTCCACTTTGCGATCCGTGCGTCGAACGCCTTCCTGCGCTGTGGCCGCTCATTCACTTGCTTGTCGACAACCTGCTGCAATTCTTGCTCGGCGACGAGTTGATCGCGCCACGCACAGAAATTCATGCTTGTCTGATTCGAATCGCAGTCGCTGAGCAGTGCGTTGACCTCGCTCGCCGGCAAACCGCTGCGCGCCGCTATCTCATCGGCCGGCGTCTGGCCAGCAAACGCACTCACCGACGCCAGCACGAACAACCCGATCATGGCCCTTCTCACTGCGCCCCCTGCTGTGGCTGGAACGGCGCCGATTCGAGCCGACGCCGGTTAACAAGGCCGGTCGAACGAACAGGTGCCAAGCGGCGCCCATTCGCGTCTCGCGGATGAATCCAGACACGCTGATTCATGTGCGACACCACGCCAGTGTCGTTGCTCTGATTCGCGGAACGGAGCGGGCCAGTGCGCCAGTGCGCCAGTGCGCCAGTGCGCCAGTGCGCCAGTGTTGCCGGCATTGTAGGTATAGCTGACGAGTTCGTCGAATTGCAACTGCGTCAATTGCCGAGTCGGGACATGTCGTCGCACGGCGGCCTCCGCCCGGCCGACACGGACCGCGAGTTGCGCATTCACTTGCGACGGCGTAACCGGCCTCCGCAGTTCTTCCGCGGTGCACGGCCCGGTATGAGCGAGCGTCCCGACGCCATAGGTACAGTTGTTCGCCTGATCGTTGTAGTACGCCATGACCGCGCTTTCCCGCAGACGCAGCTCGGCGCAACCCGCTTCACTCAACCGCATGTTCTCATTCGCCATCTGCCACCCTCCCGGCACGACCGCTAATCGCGCGTCGACTTCATCATTCACTTCGGTTGTCTAAATGATCAATGTAGGAAGTTGTTGCCGCCGACGAAATCAGACGAGTTCGATTTCTGTGACTCCAAATGTCAATGCCGCGCCCTATTGCCGAACGCCCTGCGTTACCACGAGTAAGTGCATCCGCTTACCCCCACAAAACAAATGGCCCGACCGGCTAACGCCGATCGGGCCACTTTCACGACAGGCGGCTCACCGCCATGCCGTCACATCACTGCATCACATCGCCGACACCCGCCGCCCCGCGTTCGCCTGCGCATCGCGACCGCGCTTGTTCAGCCACGACGCCAACAGCACGATCAACGCCAGCACGGCCGTCGCACCGACTTCCATCCGGTGATCCTCGCTGACGAACATCACGGTCAGCGTGCCGCAGATGAACAGGATCACGGCCCACGTGAGCCACGGGAACATCCACATCCGCAGCGTCAGGTCAGCGCCGCTCGATTCGAGCGTCTTGCGCATCCGCAGTTGCGAGATCGCGATCACGAGATACACGAGCAGCGCGATCGCGCCCGACGTCGCGAGCAGGAAGCCGAACACCTGCTCCGGCATCAGGTAGTTCGCGATCACGGTCACGAAGCCGAATGCGGTCGATGCAAGCACGGCCGCACGCGGCGTGCCGGTCGAATCGGTGCGGTGCAGGAACGCAGGTGCGTCCTTGCGCTTCGACAGCGAGAACAGCATCCGCGACGCCGTGTACAGCGCCGAATTCAGGCAGCTCGCGACCGACACGAGCACGATCACGTCGATGATCGCCTTCGCGTTCGGGATGCCGATCAACTCCATCGCGCGCTGATACGAGCCGTGCTTCGGCAGCAGCGGGTCGTTCCACGGCACGATGGCCGCGACGACGAGGATCGAGCCGAGATAGAACAGCGTGATGCGCCAGATCACCGAGTTCGTCGCACGCACGATCTGGCGTTGCGGGTTGTCCGATTCGGCGGCCGCGATCGTCACGATCTCGGTGCCGAGGAACGAGAACATCGTCGTCAGCATCGCCGCCAGCACGGCACCGGCGCCGTTCGGCATGAAGCCTTGATGCGCGAACAGGTTCGACACGCCCGATACGGCCGGCGCCGGAATGATCCCGACGATCGCCGCGCCGCCGATGCACAGGAACACGACGATCGCGACGACCTTGATCAGCGCGAACCAGAATTCGAATTCGCCGTAGTTCTTGACGGAAAAGAGGTTGGTGACGGTGAGCAGCAGCGTGATGCCAAGCGCGAAGATCCAGGTTGCGATACTCGGGAACCATGCATTGAGGATGGTCGCGGCGGCCGTTGCCTCGATCGGGATCACGAGCACCCAGAACCACCAGTACAGCCAGCCGATCGAGAAGCCGGCCCAGTGGCCGATCGCGCGATCGGCATAGGTCGAGAACGACCCGCTGTCCGGATGCGCGACGGCCATCTCGCCGAGCATGCGCATCACCAGGACGACCAGCACACCCGCGATCGCATACGCGAGTATCGACGCCGGGCCGGCTTCCGCGATCGCGTGGCCGGAGCCGACGAACAAGCCCGCGCCGATGACGCCGGCAATCGACATCATCGTCACGTGACGCTGCTTCAGGCCCGTGCCGAGGCCTGTGTTGCTTCCACTCATCTGTCTCTCTCCAATAAACGGTTCCGGTACGACCGGGTGTCGCGTGAAGGCGGCGCGGGGAGTTGTCGTTCTTGAATCCGGCTACGACCGCGCGTGCGTCGCACGCGGGCATGAAGCCGGACTGAGCCGTTCAGGTCGGTGCGCCGCGCAGTCTGCGAAGCTGCGGGTGCGATGCGGCACGCAGGGCGCCGGCGCATCGCGTACGCCCTTTCCATCGGCTTTCGTCAGCCGCCTTCGAAGCGAAGGAGTGTAAGCATCAAACGGTTCTTCACTAAGAACCAATTGAAGAATTTCGATGGAACCACTTGTTGCGTCGACGCGAACCGACGCAACGCTTGGTCCGGTCGGCGCCGGCTCGCGCGCCGTCAGGCCGCTTCCGTCGAAGGCAATCCGGCCGCTTGGCGTGCCGGATACTCAGTTCCCGCCGCGCGCCGCTTCGTCCCGCCATTTGGCAGGCACGATGGCGTGCCATTCTCGCAGAAGCAGGTTTTTCACGGCGTCGGGATGCGCGACAGACAGGCGCACCAGCACGATCGGCCAGCCCGCGTAGTGATCGGTCACGTAATACACGTCGGGCTCCGACTCGATCAGCCACGCGCGTTCGTCGGGGCCGACGCCCTTCACGACGAGCGTGTCGCCGTCCTCGCGCAGCCGCACGAGCATCTTGCCCTTCACCTTGAGTGCGGGCGTGCCGTACGACGTGCCTTCCTCGACGCCGCGCCACGCCAGCGCGATCTGCCGGACTTCGTCGAATGTCACAATGCCTCCCCGACCGTTGGTCGATGGTTGACGGTCCGGCCACCCTATCGGAAATCGCGCGGCACGCCCAGCGGCGCGTGCCTATCCGCCGGCCGCACGTGCGGCCACCGGCGCGCGTCCGGTGGTCGCGACGATGGCGAACGCGATCGCGTTCGCAACGGCGCTCGCGAGGATCGGCACGAGATAGCCGCCCCCCGCATCGTAGATAAAGCCGGCGGCGGCCGGCCCGATCAGCGTGCCGAACGCGACGCTCGTATACAGGATGCCGATGATCGCGCTCACGTTGCGTCCGCCGAAGTAGTCCATCACGACCGCCGGCAGCACGGCGACCCAACCGCCGTAGAACACGCCGAACACGAGTGCGAACGCGGTCAGCGTCGCGACGGTGCCGGCACCCGCCCACGCGACGAGCGCAACGGCCATGCCCGCAAACATCGCGAGCAGCGATGCGCGGCGGCCGAAGCGGTCGGCAAGGCCGCCGAGGAAGAAGCGGCCGGCCGTACTGCCGACGCCGATCGCGCCGAGCAGCAGCACGGCCGTCGACGGCGCGACGCCATGATCGAGCGCGTACGGCACGAGGTGAACGAACGGGACGAACACGCCGAACGAGCACACGAGGCATGCGGCGTAGAGGCTCGCGAACGGCCGCGACGTGACGGCCTCGCGCACCGTCGCGCCTGCGTGCACGGTCGCGCCGGCCGCGGAAGCACCGGCCTTCCGGCCGCCGTCGCCGGCGGTATCGCCGTCCGGCAACAGTCCACGCCCGCGCGGATCGTTCTCGATCAGCAGCGACATGCCCGCCCCCACGACCACCGCGATCACGGCCAGCGTGAAATACGCGCCGCGCCAGCCGACATGCGCGATCAGCGCGGACGCGAGCGGCGGCATCACGAGCGTGCCGACGCCGATCCCCGCGACCGCGAGCCCCGACGCGAAGCCTCGCCGCCGCACGAACCAGCGCTGCACCGCGCCGACGGCCGGCACGTATGCGCAGCCGACGCCGAGACCGACGCCGAGACCGTACGCGACATAAACCTGCACCAGCGTGTGTGCGGCGCCGGCGGCCGCGAGCCCGGCACCCGTCAGCAGCATCCCGGCGACCGCGAGCCGCCGAGAGCCGAAGCGATCGGCCAGCGGTCCGCTGACGATACCGAAGCCGAAATACAGGAAGCCGGCGAGCGAGAATACGAGCGAGATCTGCCCGCGCGATGCAGCGAAATCGCGCTGCAACGACTCGACGAACGCGCTGAACGTATACGCGCTGCCGAATCCAACGAACGTGACGGCGAACGCGGCCGCGACCACGTACCAGCCGTAGAAGAGGCGCGATGCGCCCGGGCGGTTCATGACGATGCTCCTCTCAGGTCCCATCGGCCGCCGCGCGGCGGCCGGATTGCCTCATGGATATAGTTGAACTATGTTGATCGCATCGGCCGCCGCAAGGCAGCCGCGAAGAATGCGATCCGATGCGACAACGGTACTCGCGCGTACGCGTCGCCTCAAACGATATTTCGTCGACCTTTCGCTTTAGAAAAACTAATGAATCGTTCCCGCCTGCCGCCACTCAACGCGCTGCGAGCATTCGAAGCGGCCGCCCGCCACCTGTCGGTGAAGTCGGCGGCCGAGGAACTGTCGGTCACGCCCGGCGCGGTGAGCCAGATGATCCGCACGCTCGAGACGCATCTCGGCGTGCAACTGTTCGAGCGCGTCAACCGCGGCATCCTGCTGACGGCCGCCGGCCGCGACTACCTGCCGCCGGTGCGCAACGCGTTCCGGCAGATCGCCGATGCGTCGCAGCGTGTGTCGGGCACCGCCGACAGCGGCGTGCTGACGGTGAGCGTCACGCCGTTCTTCGCGTCCGCGTGGCTCGTACCGCGCCTCGCGCAATTCCGGTACGCCTGCCCGGACGTCGACCTGCAGATCGTCACGAGCCACGCACTCGCGGATTTCGCGCGCGACGGCGTCGACGTCGCGATCCGGCATGGCCTCGGGCGCTACATCGGGCTGTGCAGCGAGCGCCTGCTGACGGTGGAGATCGTCGCACTCGCGTCGCCCGAACTCGTCGCGCGGCTCGGCATGCCGGCGACGCCGGCCGATCTCGTCGGCTGGCCGCACCTGCACGACGCCGAGCGCAAGGGCTGGCACATCTGGTTCGGCGCGCAGCGGATCGACGATTTCGGCCCGCCGCGCGGCCCCGCGTTCGACGACTCGGGCCTGCTGCTGCAGGCGATCGTCGCCGGCCAGGGCGCCGGGCTGCTGCCGGCCGCGATGGTGCGCGGCGAGCTCGAAAGCGGCCGGCTCGTGCAACTCGCCGACGTCGCGTGGCTCGATGATTTCGCGTACTACCTCGTCTATCCGCCGCATCACGCGGAACGGCCGAAGGTCGCCGCGTTCCGCCGGTGGATTCTCGACGCCGCGCAGGCCGACGGCGCGGCATCGATGTCCGGCGCGGCGTAGCGTCACGCCACTGCGCGGCGCCGGCGCCGATTCGCAGTCGATCGGCTAACATGCGGCGCGGGCCATCGGCCCGACATCGATAACAACAGACCGAGAGAGACCATGCCTGCCCTGCTCCGCCGCGCGACGCACGTTGCGACCCTGTCGATCGCGCTCTTCGTCGCCTGCGCTGCCGTGCCCCCTTCCGCGCATGCGTACCGCGCGCCACCCGGCTACGGCAACGAAGCCGATCTCGACCGTCACGACACGTATCGCAACCGCGACGGCGAAACCGTGCATGCGCCCGCGCATTCGAAATCGGGCCGCGTGCCCGAAGGTGCAAGCGCGCGCTGCCGCGACGGCACGTACAGCTTCAGCCGCCACCGGCGCGGCACGTGCTCGGGACACGGCGGCGTCGCCGCGTGGCTGTGAACGCCGCGCGCCCGAATGCCTGCGCTGCGCCAGCGACACCCGGCGGCGAAGTACAATACGCGCTCGCGCCGCCGACACGCGGCGACGCCGCCGCGCCTTGCGCGGCACGCTCCATACCGAATCACCCGACGACGCCACGCCAGCGCGCTGCGCGACCGTCTCAACTTCTGACTTTCACACCCAAATGGCCCAATACGTTTTCACGATGAACCGGGTCGGCAAGATCGTGCCGCCCAAGCGTCAGATCCTGAAGGACATTTCGCTGTCGTTCTTTCCCGGCGCGAAGATCGGCGTGCTCGGCCTGAACGGCTCGGGCAAGTCGACGCTGATCCGCATCATGGCGGGCGTCGACAAGGACATCGAAGGCGAAGCGACGCCGATGCCGAACCTGAACATCGGCTACCTGCCGCAGGAACCGCAGCTCGACCCGACGAAGACGGTTCGCGAAGCCGTCGAGGACGGCCTCGGCGACCTGTTCCAGGCCAACAAGAAGCTTGAGGAAATCTACGCGGCGTATGCCGAGCCGGACGCCGACTTCGACGCGCTCGCAGCCGAACAGGCGAAGTACGAGGCGATCCTCGCATCGAGCGACGGCGGCAGCCCCGAGCAGCAGCTCGAAGTGGCCGCCGACGCGCTGCGCCTGCCGCCGTGGGACGCGAAGATCGAGCACCTGTCGGGCGGCGAAAAGCGCCGCGTCGCGCTGTGCAAGCTGTTGCTCGAAAAGCCCGACATGCTGCTGCTCGACGAACCGACCAACCACCTCGACGCCGAATCGGTCGACTGGCTCGAGCAATTCCTGGTGCGCTTCCCGGGCACCGTCGTCGCCGTCACGCACGATCGTTACTTCCTCGACAACGCGGCCGAGTGGATTCTCGAACTCGACCGCGGCCACGGCATTCCGTGGAAGGGCAACTACAGCAGCTGGCTCGACCAGAAGGAAGAGCGCCTGAAGCAGGAAGAAGCGTCGGAATCGGCGCGCCAGAAGGCGATCAAGAAGGAACTGGAGTGGGTGCGCCAGAACCCGAAGGGCCGTCAGGCGAAGTCGAAGGCGCGTATCGCGCGCTTCGAGGAGCTGAACAGCCAGGAATACCAGAAGCGCAACGAAACGCAGGAAATCTTCATTCCGGTCGGCGACCGCCTCGGCAATGAAGTGATCGAGTTCAAGAACGTCAGCAAGGCGTTCGGCGACCGCCTGCTGATCGACAACCTGAACCTGAAGATCCCGGCCGGCGCGATCGTTGGCATCATCGGCCCGAACGGCGCCGGCAAGTCGACGCTGTTCCGGATGCTGACGGGCAAGGAGCAGCCGGATTCGGGCGAAGTCGTGATGGGCCCGACGGTGAAGCTCGCGTATGTCGACCAGAGCCGCGACGCGCTCGACGGCGCGAAGACGGTGTTCGAGGAAATCTCGGGCGGCGCCGACGTGCTGACGGTCGGCAAGTACGAAACGCCGTCGCGCGCGTACATCGGCCGCTTCAACTTCAAGGGCGGCGATCAACAGAAGATCGTCGGCAACCTGTCCGGCGGCGAACGCGGCCGCCTGCACCTCGCGAAGACGCTGATCTCGGGCGGCAACGTGCTGCTGCTCGACGAACCGTCGAACGACCTCGACGTCGAAACGCTGCGCGCGCTGGAAGACGCGCTGCTCGAATTCGCGGGCTCGGTGATGGTGATCTCGCACGATCGCTGGTTCCTCGACCGGATCGCGACGCACATCCTCGCGTTCGAAGGCGATTCGCAGGTCACGTTCTTCGACGGCAACTACCAGGAGTACGAAGCCGACAAGCGCGCGCGCCTCGGCGAAGAAGCCGCGAAGCCGCACCGACTGCGCTACAAGCCGATCAGCCGCTGACCGGCGCGGCCCGGGCGCCCGGCACTGCGGCAACGCGGAGCCGGATGCCGAAGGTGGCCGCTTCCGGATCGGCAAAACGACAAAGCGGGCCCGTGGCCCGCTTTTTTTATCCGCCGGGCGCTCGTCCGCTGCTTGTTATGCGAGCGCGCCCAGTTCGCGCAGCCGCGCCTCGGTCTGCGCCGCGCTCGTGTGATGGATGCCGTGCCAGCCAAGTGCCGTCGCGGCCGCGGCGTTCTTCGCGTTGTCGTCGATGAATACGAGCTCGTGCGGCGCGATGCCCGGCAGGTGCGGTTCGATCCGCGCCTGCATCTCGCGGTAGATCGCCGGATCGGGTTTCACGAGCTTCACGCGGCCCGACACGACGATGTCCTTGAACCGCCGCAGGACCGGGAAGTTGTCCCACGCGTACGGAAACGTCTGCGCGGACCAGTTCGTCAGCCCGAACAGCGGCATCCCCTGCGCGTCGAGCCGGTCGACGAGCGCGGCGCCTTCGTCGAGCACGCCGCCGATCATCTCGTGCCAGCGCGCGTAGAACGCGCGGATCAGCGTCTCGTGCGCCGGAAACTTCGCGACGAGCTCGGCCGTGCCTTCCTCGATCGTCTGCCCGCCGTCCTGGCGGACCACCCAATCCATCGCGCAAACGTGCGTGAGAAACCAGCGACGCTCGGCGTCGTCGGGAATCAGTTGCCGGTAAAGGTAGTCGGGGCTCCAGTCGATCAGCACACCGCCGAAATCGAACACCACGGCCTTGATCGTCATGCGAACTCCGTCGCAAGCACGTCGGCGAGCGGCCGCGGTGTCACCGCGTTGCCCGACAGCGAATTGTTTTGCCAGACGAAGTGGTGATGCGCGACGATCTGCGCGGCCGACAGGTGCGCGCGCTCGTTCGTCGTATGCAGGTCGGACACGACGGTCGTCCGGTAGCCGAGCAGCGCCGCGCGGCGCGCGGCCGAATCGACGCAGAACTCGGTCGCATAGCCGCAGATCAGCACCGAACGGATGCCGTGGCGCTCGAGCTGCGCCGCGAGCGGCGTGCCGTGGAACGAATCGCTCACCTGCTTGCGCACGCGCCAGTCGTCGCTCCCGACGACCAGCCCCGCATGCAGCTCCCAGCCCGACGTGCCGGGCACGATGTCGTCGTCCGCATCGCCGTCGTGCTGCACGAAGCACACGGGCGCGTTCGCCGCGCGTGCCGCCGCCGTCAACCGGTTGATGCCCGACACGACCTCGTCGAGCCGGTACGCGGGCTGCGCCCGCTCCACTAGCCCGCGCTGCATGTCGACCACGATCACTGCGGTGTCCGCCATGTGTTGCCCTCGCTGTTGTCGTTCGGCCGGCGTCCGGCCGTTATCGCACGTCGCGTCTCAGATCGGCTGCGTGCGCGCGTCGAGCCACGCCTTTGCAGCACCGCTCAGATGCCGGCCGACACGCTCGCGCACCGTCGCGTGATACGTGTTCAGCCACGCGCGCTCTTCGTCATGCAGCATCTCGATCAGCACGCAGCGCGTGTCGATCGGGCACAGCGTCAGCGTCTCGAACGCAAGGAAATCGCCGAACTCGGTGTGCCCGGCCGCGCGGTTCACGACCAGGTTCTCGATCCGGATGCCCCACTGGCCGGGCCGGTACACGCCCGGTTCGATCGACGTGATCATGCCCTCTTCCATCGCAGTGTGCGGCTCGGCCGGTGCGTAGTGCGAGATGACCTGCGGGCCTTCGTGCACGTTCAGGAAGTAACCGACGCCATGCCCCGTGCCGTGGCCGTAGTCGAGCCCGGCTGCCCACATCGGCGCACGGGCGATCGCGTCGAGCATCGGCGAACGGATGCCGCGCGGGAAGCGTGCGCGCGACAGCGCCATCATCGACTTCAGCACGATCGTGAAATCGCGCCGCTGCAGGTCGCTGACGGTACCGACCGGCACGACGCGCGTGATGTCGGTCGTGCCCGTCACGTACTGGCCGCCCGAATCGATCAGCAACAGGCCGTCGCCGGCGATCGTCGCGTGCGACTCGGGCGTTGCGTGGTAATGCGGCATCGCGCCGTTCGCGTTGAAGCCGGCGATCGTCGCGAAGCTCGGCGACACATAACCGGGGCGCCGTGCGCGCGCGGCCGTGAGTTTCTCGTCGATCGTCAGCTCGGTGATCGTCTCGCGGTTCACGGCCTGCTCGAACCATGTGAAGAATTCCGCGAGCGCGGCGCCGTCGTGCTCCATCGTCACGCGCACGTGCTCGATCTCGGCGGACGTCTTGCGCGACTTCGCGAACGTCGAAGGATTCACGGCCTCGACGAGCTTCACGCCGGCCGGCACGGCCTCGAGCGTGCCGAACGTCACGCGGCGCGGGTCGACCAGCAGCGTCGCGCCATCGGGCAACGCCGCGAGCGACGCGCGCGCGGCGTCGTATGCACGGACGTCGACGCCGTCCTGCGCAAGCGACGCGGCCAGCGCCGGCGACACCTTGCCGTCGGCGACGAACAGCGTCGCGCGATCGGCGCCGATCATTGCGTGCGCAACGAACACGGGATTGAAGTTGACGTCGGCACCGCGCAGGTTGAACAGCCACGCGAGGTCGTCGAGCGTCGACACGAAATGCCACTGCGCGCCCTGCGCGCGCATCGCGCGGCGCACTTCGGCCAGCTTGCTCGCGCGCGTCGTGTCGGCCTGCGGCGCCGCGTGCTCGAACACCGCGTCGCCGGGCAGCCCCGGCCGCTCGGGCCAGATCGCGTCGAGCAGGTCGAGATCGGTGCGCAGCGCGATGCCGCGCGCGCTCAGTGCGGCCGTCAGCCCGCGCGCGGCCGCGACGCCGAGCACGGCGCCGTCGACGCCGACCGTCGCGCCCGCCGCCACGTTCTGCGCGAGCCAGTCGACGTGCGGCGCGCTCTGCTGCCCGCCCGTCATCTTCATCAACTGCACGCCCGTGCCGGCCAATTCGGCATCGGCCTGCACCCAGTAGCGGCTGTCGACCCACAGCCCCGCGAAATCCGCGGTTACAACCAGCGTGCCGACCGAGCCCGTGAAGCCGGACAGCCAGCGGCGGGCCTGCCAGCGCTCGGGCAGGTATTCGGACAGATGGGGATCGGCGGACGGCACGAGATAGGCGGCCAGGTCCTCGCGGACCATCGCGCCGCGCAGCAGCGCGAGGCGGGCCGGTACCGGCGAGACTTCGGGAAGACGGGCATTCATGATTTCACCTGAGAGCAATCACCGACGGGCCGACAGCGCGACCGTCACGGCTACGGCGAGGAACGCGACACCGGTACAGACCGGCCATTCGAGCGTCTCGCCATCGTAAAACAGTCCCGAGAGATTGCCGGCCATGCGGGCGGCAGCCGCGCCCACGACGCCGACGAGCACCGCGATCCACCACGCCGGCCGGCCCGTGCGCCGCATCGGGTGCAGCCATCGGCCGAACAGCCCGACGGCTGCTCCCAGGACAAGGATTCCAAACCAGTTCATTCGACGCCTCGATAAATTCGGATTCGTCCCATAGGCGTGAACGTTGCCAGCGGCTAGCATCGATTCATCCATCGAACCCGAGACCAGCCGGGTGCCGCGAACATTCGAGTGTAGGGGCCGACTCGACGTTATGGCAAGCGCGCACCAGCTGCCGTATTGAAGAAATTCTCATGCGAATCGCTCTGATCGATCCGGAGGCGCGCCATGCCGCACTCTTGAACCGCCTGCTCTTCGCGGGCGGTCACGTGTGCCACGCGTTTCCGTCCAGCACCGCGTTCTTCGAGTGGCTCGCCACCGACACCTGCGACATGCTGATCACCGGCAACTGGGCCGGCGACCAGCCGGCCGAGGAAGTCATACCGCGCGCGCAGACGATCCTGCCCGGGCTGCCGGCGATCGCCGTGATGCAATTGCCGCGCGAAAGCGAAATCGTATCGTGCCTGCACGCGGGCGCCGACGATTGCCTCGTGCGCCCCGTGAGCGGGCCCGAGCTGCTCGCGCGCGTCAACGCGCTGAGCCGGCGTGCCGGCGTGCGCCGGCCGCCGACCCGCTCGCGCGAAATGTATGGCGAATACGCTTTCGACGCCACGCACTGCCTTGTGCGCTTCGGCAACGCAATCGTTTCACTGACGCCCAAGGAGTTCCGCTTCGCGCAGTTGCTGTTCGCGAACCTGTCGCGCCCCGTGTCGCGCGCCCATATCCTCGAAACGGTGTGGGCGCGCCGCCGCGACATGAAGTCGCGCACGCTCGACACGCATGCGTCCCGGCTGCGCAGCAAATTGCAGTTGCTTCCGGAGCGTGGCTACCGCCTGTTGCCGCTTTACGGCTACGGCTATCAGCTCGACCGCGTGCCGATCGAGCCCCCAAATTCCCGGCCCCGCCACGCCGATGCCCGGTATGCGACGAGTGAGGAAATCGCTGAAACGCTATAATATGAGGCTAAACGATAGCCCTCGATATGCAACTCCTCACGATCGGAATCAATCACCACACTGCGCCTGTCGCCCTGCGCGAACGCGTGGCGTTTCCGCTCGAGCAAATCAAGCCGGCTCTCGTCACGTTCAAAAACGTGTTTCTCGGGCCCCAGGCGCCCAATACGCCCGAAGCGGCGATCCTCTCCACCTGCAACCGCACCGAACTGTATTGCGCGACCGATGATCGCGCGGCACGCGAAGGCGCAGTCCGCTGGCTGTCGGAGTATCACCGGATTTCGGTCGACGAGCTCGCGCCGCACGTGTATGCGCTGCCGCAGTCGGAAGCGGTCCGTCACGCATTCCGCGTCGCATCCGGCCTCGATTCGATGGTGCTCGGCGAAACGCAGATTCTGGGCCAGATGAAGGACGCCGTGCGCACCGCGACGGAAGCCGGCGCGCTCGGTACCTATCTGAACCAGTTGTTCCAGCGCACGTTCGCGGTGGCGAAGGAAGTGCGCGGCACGACCGAGATCGGCACGCAGTCGGTATCGATGGCCGCCGCCGCCGTTCGCCTCGCGCAGCGGATCTTCGAAAAGGTGTCCGACCAGCGCGTGCTGTTCATCGGCGCCGGCGAGATGATCGAGCTGTGCGCGACGCACTTCGCCGCTCAAGGCCCGCGCGAACTCGTCGTCGCGAACCGCACGGCCGAACGCGGCCAGCGGCTCGCCGAACGCTTCAACGGCCGCGCGATGCCGCTCGCAGATCTGCCGGCCCGCATGCAGGAATTCGACATCATCGTGTCGTGCACGGCGTCGACGCTGCCGATCATCGGCCTCGGCGCAATCGAGCGCGCGGTGAAGGCGCGCCGCCACCGGCCGATCTTCATGGTCGACCTCGCGGTGCCGCGCGATATCGAGCCGGAAGTCGGCAAGCTGAAGGACGTGTTCCTCTACACCGTCGACGATCTCGGCGCGATCGTGCGCGAAGGCAACGCATCGCGCCAGGCCGCGGTCGCGCAGGCCGAGGCGATCATCGAGACGCGCGTGCAGAATTTCATGCAATGGCTCGACACGCGCAGCGTCGTGCCGGTGATCCGTCACATGCATACGCAGGCCGACGCGCTGCGCCGTGCCGAAGTCGACAAGGCGCAGAAGCTGCTCGCGCGCGGCGACGATCCGGCCGCCGTGCTCGAAGCGCTGTCGCAGGCGCTGACCAACAAGCTGATCCACGGCCCGACGAGCGCGCTCAACCGCGTGAACGGCGCCGATCGCGAATCGCTGATCGACCTGATGCGCGGCTTCTACCAGCACGCGCCGCGCTCGAACGACCAGTCCGGCCACTAGCGCCGGCCGGTCGCCCTGCCGTCGGCCGCGAGCCGGCCTATCCTTTCCGAATACCCTTGCCCCGGGAGCGCCGCTCCACACCATGAAGACGAGCATGCAACGCAAGCTCGACCAGCTATCCACACGGCTGGCCGAACTGAACGACCTGCTGAGCCGCGAAAACGTCACGGCCGATCTCGACCAGTACCGCAAGCTGACCCGCGAACATGCGGAACTCGGTCCGGTCGTCGAGCAGTACGCACTGTGGCGCCAGTCGCGCAGCGACGAGACGGCCGCGCAGGAACTGGTCACCGATCCGTCGATGCGTGATTTCGCCGAAGACGAGATCCGCAGCGCACGCGAGAGCATGGCCCGCCTCGAGATCGAACTGCAGAAGATGCTGCTGCCGAAGGATCCGAACGACGACCGCAACATCTTCCTCGAAATCCGCGCGGGCACGGGCGGCGACGAATCGGCGCTGTTCGCGGGCGACCTGTTGCGCATGTACCTGCGCTTCGCGGAACGCCAGCGCTGGCAGGTCGAGATGATGTCGGAGAGCGCGTCGGATCTCGGCGGCTACAAGGAAGTGATCGTGCGGATCGCGGGCCAGGGCGCGTATTCGCGCCTGAAGTTCGAATCGGGCGGCCATCGCGTGCAGCGCGTGCCGGCGACCGAGACGCAGGGGCGCATCCATACGTCCGCATGCACGGTCGCGGTGATGCCGGAAGCCGACGAGATCGGCGAGGTCGAGATCAATCCGGCCGACCTGCGGATCGACACGTTCCGCGCGTCCGGCGCGGGCGGCCAGCACATCAACAAGACCGATTCGGCGGTGCGCGTCACGCACATCCCGACCGGGATCGTCGTCGAATGCCAGGACGACCGTTCGCAGCACAAGAACAAGGATCGCGCGCTGAAGGTGCTCGCCGCGCGCATCAAGGACAAGCAGTATCACGAGCAGCACGCGAAGGAAGCGGCGACGCGCAAGAGCCTGATCGGCTCCGGCGACCGCTCGGAGCGAATCCGCACGTACAACTTCCCGCAAGGCCGGATGACCGATCACCGGATCAACCTGACGCTGTACCGGCTCGAGGCGATCATGGACGGCGATCTCGACGAACTGATCGGCGTGCTCGTCAGCGAGCACCAGGCCGAACTGCTCGCGTCGCTCGGCGACGCCGACTGAGGCCGCGATGCCCGACACCACCGCCGACGAATTGCTGCGCGCGTCGCCGCTCGACGCGGTCGATGCGCGCGTGCTGCTCGCGCACGCGCTCGGCTGGACCCGCACGCAACTGATCACGCGCGGCGACGCGCCGCTCGACGCTGCCGCGGTCGAACGCTATCGCGCGCTCGAAGCGCGCCGCATGGCCGGCGAGCCCGTCGCGCAGCTCGTCGGGATGCGCGAATTCTTCGGCCGGCCGTTCGACGTGACGCCCGACGTGCTGATCCCGCGCCCTGAAACCGAACTGCTCGTCGAAGCCGCGCTCGATGCAATCGACGGGCTGCCGTATCCGGCCGTACTCGATCTCGGTACCGGCAGCGGCGCGATCGCCGTGTCGATCGCCGCCGAGCGCCCCGATGCACGCGTGTGGGCGCTCGACCGTTCGCCGGCCGCGCTCGCAGTCGCGCAACGCAACGCGGACAAGCTGCTCGACACGCACCGCCCCGGCGGCCCGCTGCACTGGCTGCAGAGCGACTGGTATGCGGCGCTCGATCCGGCGCTCGCATTCGACACGATCGTCAGCAACCCGCCGTACATCGCGCAGCACGATCCGCACCTCGCGCAGGGCGACCTGCGTTTCGAGCCGCGCGGCGCACTCACCGACGACGCCGACGGCCTCAGCGCGATCCGCACGATCGTCGCGGGCGCCGGCGCCCACCTGAAACCGGGCGGCACGCTCTGGATCGAGCACGGCTACGACCAGGCCGAGGCCGTCCGCACGGTGCTGTCGTCGCACGGCTTCACCGCGGTCGAATCGCTCGCCGATCTGGCCGCGATCGAACGCACGACCGGCGGCCGCCTGCCGGGCTGATGCCCGGCCCGCCCGGTTGAAATCCGCTATCATTTCGATCTAACGCCCCGCAAACGCAAGGTCAGTCATGGACACCCAACAACGTATCAAGCAAATCGTCGACGAAAACCAGGTCGTGCTCTTCATGAAGGGCAACGCGCAATTCCCGATGTGCGGCTTCTCCGGCCGTGCCGTGCAGGTGCTGAAAGCCTGCGGCGTTGACCAGTTCAAGACGGTCAACGTGCTCGAGGACGACGAGATCCGCCAGGGCATCAAGGAATTCTCGAACTGGCCGACCATTCCGCAGCTCTATGTGAAGGGCGAATTCGTCGGCGGCTCGGACATCATGATGGAGATGTACCAGTCGGGCGAGCTGCAGCAACTGTTCGCCGCCGCGTAACGCGCCCCACCCGCGCCCCTTTCGATGGCATCTCCCAGCGCGCCGCCACGCCGGCTGATCGTCGCGATCACCGGCGCCACCGGCGCGATCTACGGTGTGCGGCTGCTCGACCTGCTGCGCGCCGCCGGCGGCGTCGAAACGCACCTGCTGATTTCGAACGCCGGCTGGCTCAACATCCAGCATGAACTGAAGCTGCCGAAGGCCGATGTCGAAAGCCGTGCGGACGTCGTGCACCCGGTGCGCGACGTCGGCGCGACGATCGCGTCGGGCTCGTTCGCGACCGACGGGATGGTGATCGCGCCATGCTCGATGAAGACGCTCGCGAGCGTCGCGCACGGGCTGTCCGACAACCTGATCACGCGCGCGGCCGACGTCACGCTGAAGGAACGTCGCCGTCTCGTGCTGATGGTGCGCGAAACGCCGTTCAACCTCGCGCATCTGCGCAACATGACCGCCGTCACCGAAATGGGCGGCATCGTCTTTCCGCCGTTGCCCGCGTTCTACGCAATGCCGGAGACGATCGAGGAACTCGTCGACCAGACCGTCATGCGCGTGCTCGACCTGTTCGCGCTCAGCGCGCCGCTGACTACACCATGGGCCGGCATCCGGCACGCGCAGTAAGCCGACCGCCGCGCCCGCTCTTCGCGCATCTTCGCCGATTCCTCTGGCAACTCATCCGATTTCACGCGTACCGCCCCCTACCCGCGTCAATGCGCGTTGCATCTCACCGATTATCAACAAACGAGAGTCAATCAAATTCCAGGGCGCGGATTTATCAATGCGCGGTGCACGCCTATAGTCACAGGCAAACCCTTTTGCAGGCCACCACCATGAACCGCTTGCCTTCGCTGTACCTGTCCCACGGCGCCCCGACGCTGCCGATCGACCCGACGCTGCCGTCCGGTGCGTTCACGCACCTCGGCGCCGAATTGCCGCGCCCGCGCGCGGTACTGATGCTGTCCGCGCACTGGGGCACGCAACAGCCGGTCGCGAGCGTCGCCGCGCACCCGGAAACGATCCACGACTTCTACGGCTTTCCGCGCGCGCTGTACGAGATCCGCTATCCGGCGCCGGGCGCCCCCGACGTCGCCGAGCGTGCGGCCGCGCTGCTGAACGCGGCCGGCATCGCGACCGCGACGACCGAGCACGGGCTCGACCACGGCGCGTGGGTGCCGATGCTGCTGATGTTCCCGGAGGCCGACGTGCCCGTCGCGCAGTTGTCGATCCAGCCGCGCGCGGATGCGGCCCACCACTTCGCACTCGGCCGCGCGCTGCGGCCGCTGCGCGACGAAGGCGTGATGGTGATCGGCTCGGGCCAGATCACGCACAACCTGCGTGCCGCCGACTTCGGCGCGGCACCCGAGGATGCGGACCCGCGCGTCGCGGAATTCACCGACTGGTTCGAAGCGAAGCTCGCCGCGCGCGACGTCGACGCGCTGCTCGACTACCGCCGGCAGGCACCGCATGCGGCGCTGATGCACCCGACCGACGAGCATCTGCTGCCGGTGTTCACGGCGCTCGGCGCGGCGGACGACGACTACCAGCTCGGCATCCAGTCGCTCGGCACCTATCAGCGCGTGCTCGCGATGACGAACTACGTGTTCGCGAGCGCGGCCGGCTGAATTCCGCGAGACAACCGGCGACAACCAACAAAAAGCCCGCCCGAGCATCGCTCGGGCGGGCTTTGTTTGCTGCTTCCTGCCGCCGCCGAATCCGGCGGCAGGTCAGGCATCAGGCGCCGACTCCTTCGAGAATCTCGTCGTGCGACTCGCGCTCGTCGAGATACTTGGTCCGGTAGCCGGATTTCGCGCCCCAGAAGTAGAACACCAGCGCGATTGCCGCGACGATCAGCATGTCCCAGCCGTACGGCAGGACGCCGTAGCCGCCGAACTCCTTGCTGCCGATCAGCGACAGCACGGCCATCGTCGGCAGGTACGCGACCAGCCACCATGCGGCCTTCAGGTCTTCACCCCAGCCGGTCCAGCCCGACTTCGCCTGGAAGAAGAAGTACACCGGCAGCGCGACGATCATCAGCAGGATGATTTCGCCGGTCAGCGGCCACTTCGCCCAGTACAGGATCAGCGACGCGCAGACGAACGCGAACGGTGCAATCAGCTTCATGCCCGGGATCGACAGCGGCCGCTCGATGTCGGTTGCCGAACGGCGCAGCGCCATCAGGCTGATCGGGCCGGTCAGGTACGAAATCACCGTCGCGACCGAAATCACCGCCGCGAGCGAACTCCAGCCGCGGAAGAAGAACAGGAAGATGAACGAAACCAGCAGGTTGAACCACATCGCCTGACGCGGCACGCCGTAGAGCGGGTGCACGTTGCCGAACATCTTCGGCATCGTGTTGTTGCGCTCCATCGCGTAGATCATCCGCGTCGTCGTCGCCATGTAGGTCGTGCCGGTGCCGCTCGGGCTGACGAACGCGTCGACGTACAGCATGATCGCGAGCCAGTTCAGGTTCAGCGCGATCGCCAGTTCGGCGAACGGCGACTTGAAGTTGAAGTGCGACCAGCCCTTCGCGATGTCGGTCGGATTCACCGCGCCGATGTACGCGACCTGCAGCAGCACATAGATCACGAGTGCGATCAGGATCGACGTAATCACCGCGAACGGCACGCTGCGCGACGGGTTGCGCGCTTCGCCCGCGAGGTTGACCGGGCTCTGGAAGCCGTTGAACGCGAACACGATGCCGCTCGTCGCGACCGCGGTCAGCACCGCCGACCAGCCGTACGGCGCAAAGCTTGCATTGGATGCGGTGCCGAGATTTTCCGAGTGGAAGCTCGTCAGCATCAGGCCGAGGATCGTGAGGCCGGGAATCAGGAACTTGAAGATCGTGATCGCGGTATTCGCACGCGCGAAGGCCTTCACACCCCAGTAGTTCAGCATGAAGTAGATGACGACCAGCACGGCCGACAACAGCAGGCCGGGTGTCGTCAACTCGCCGTTCACGAACAGCGCGTGTGCCCACGGATACGGCCACGTGCTCATGTACTGGATCGACGCTTCGGCCTCGATCGGGATCACGGAGACGATCGCGATCCAGTTGGCCCATGCGCTGATGAAGCCCACCAGCGAACCGTGCGAGTAGCGCGCGTAGCGCACCATGCCGCCCGACTCGGGGAACATCGCGCCCAGTTCGGCATACGTCAGTGCAATTGCGAGAATCACGACCGCGCCGATGATCCATGCGCAGATCGCCGCCGGACCGGCGATCTTCGCGGCCTTCCAGGCACCGAACAGCCAGCCCGAGCCGATAATCGAACCCAGCCCCGTCAGCATCAATGCAAACGGGCCGATGTTCCGTTGAATAGAACTCTTCACATCCTCTCCTGTGTCTCAAAAAGCATGGTCGGCCTGCGGTCCGGGATCGGCTCGGACAGCACCGCGCACGCATTCTTGGGGGGACGAGTCATCCGATCGGGGCAACCCGTCCGCGCGGCGCGTAGTTTAACGGTTGCACCTCAAACGTGGCGCCTAAATCGATCGGCCCCTACAAAAAATTCGCATCGCTTGCAAGCTTTGTAAACCTGATCTACGCAATAACCCTGAGTGCATGGAAATCCGGTTGACCACGCAGTCGATTAGCCGTATAAAGGACTTCGCAGGATTTCAAGCGGCGAGTGAATTGGTTCTTTCGTAGTTCGCCCATCAACGGTACTCCGGTTGGTCCTATTACCCCTTCCTTGATTTTCCGCACCCCATGGGCTTCGGCCCCGTTTTATCTTTTTAGGAACAAGTAACATGGCAACCGGTACCGTCAAGTGGTTCAATGACGCAAAGGGCTTCGGCTTCATCACCCCGGAAGGCGGCGGCGACGATCTGTTCGCGCACTTCTCGGAAATCCGCGTCGAAGGCTTCAAGACGCTGCAAGAAAACCAGAAGGTTGAATTCGAAGTGAAGACGGGCCCGAAGGGCCTGCAAGCTGCGAACATCCGTCCGGTCTAAGCTTGGCGCGATAATTCGTGTTAAAAAGCCCCGCTTCGGCGGGGCTTTTTGTTTTTCTGCGCCAGTCCGGCACGGCGGCAATACAGCCGTCCGCCGTTCACCCAAAGAGGCGCTGCGCGTGAATGCCGAGCCCCGTCGCGACACTCGCCAGGCGGTCGCCGAACACCGGCTGCGCATCCGGGAACGCACCCGCGAGCGCGCCCGACAGGAACGCGAGCCCGGTCGAGCCGCCGGTGAAATACAGTGCGCCGACGTCGCGCGGCGCGACACCCGCAAGCCGCACCGTCTCGCGCGCGGCGTCGACGATACGCGCGGTGTCGTCGCGACTCGCATCGACGAGGCGATCGGAATCGAACGCGATCAGCAGATCCTCTTCCACATCGTTCAGGTCGATCATCGTCTCCCCGCCCGCCGCGACGCCGATCTTCGCTTCTTCCGCGCGCGCCATCAGCGCATGCCCGAGCCGCTGCTCGACCACACTCGTGAGCCGGTCGTATTGCCGCACATCCTGGTACAGGTGCTTCATCAGCTTCAGCTCGCCGAGCCGCTTCGGCGTGTAGACCGTGTTGATCAGGTGCCAGGTCGCGAGATCGAAGTAGATCTTGTTCGGCAGTTCACGCCCTTCGGGGTCGAGCGAACGGTAGCCGAACGCGGGCAGGATCGCCGCCAGCTCGACACGCCGGTCGTAATCGGTGCCCGCGACGTGCACGCCATGGTGGGCCAGCACGTCCTCCTTGCGCTCGAGCCGCGCCATCCGCTCGGGCCCGACGCGCACCAGCGAGAAGTCGGACGTACCGCCGCCGATGTCGGCGACGAGCACGAGGCGCTCGGCCTGCTGGCGCGATTCGTAGTCAAACGCGGCGGCGATCGGTTCGTACTGGAAGTGAACATCCGCGAAACCGACCGACTGCGCGGCCGCCTCGAGCTGGTCCTGCGCGAGGCGGTCGGCGCGCGGATCGTCATCGACGAAAAACACCGGCCGGCCGAGCACCGCACGGCCGATCGGCGCGCCCGCGCGCGCTTCGGCCTTGCGCTTCAGGTGCGTCAGGAAGCGCGCGATGATTTCGGTGTACGCGATCGCGCTGCCGTCGCCGAGATCGGTCGTCGTTTCCGCGAGCGGCGAGCCGAGGATGCTCTTCATCGAACGCATCAGCCGGCCGTCGAAACCGTCGATATAGGATGCCAGCGCCGCGCGGCCGTACTCGACCGTCTCTTCGTCATTGTTGAAGAAGATCGCGGTGGGCAGCGTCAGGTGGTCGCCCTCGACGGGCGCGAGGCGCATGCCGTCGCCGTCGGGCAGCGCCACGGCGGAATTGGACGTGCCGAAATCGATCGCGCAGTAAGTCATGGGAAGTTGCCGCAGCAGGGCCGACGCGAAAACGGAAAGGACGGGCTTTTTAACATGAAGCCCGCGGGATCACAACCGGGGCCGGCCACTGGTACCGCGGAACGGGCGTCGGTGGCGACGGCGCGCGGCTGGCGCGCCGGGGATACGCGCGGACGGGACGCACGATGCATGCCACCCGCTTCGCAGGTCAGGCTGCCGCGTCGAAGCTCTTCTTCCACGCGCCCGCATACACGACCTCGCCGATCGCATGACGCGTACGCGGCGCCTTCTCGCGATCGCGCAGCACGGGATCGAGCTTGTCGACGTTGCCGTAGTGGCCAAGCGAGATGATCGACAGGATCGCGACGTCGGCCGGAATCGCGAACGCGTCGCGGAACCCCTTCGCGTCGAAACCACTCATCTGGTGCGCGGCAAGGCCCAGCGCGTGTGCCTGCAGCACGAGCGACATCGCGGCCGCGCCGGCGTCGTACAGCGCGGTCGGCGCCGGTTCGCCCTTCGGCGTGAGCGTGTGCGCGGTCACCGCGATCAGCACGGGCGCCGGCGCATTCCAGCCCTGGTTGAACGGCACCAGCGTCGCGAACGCGCGCCTGAACGCATCTTCGTCCTGCGTGCGATCGAATACGATGAAGCGCCACGGCTGCGCGTTGTACGCGGACGGCGCCCAGCGCGCGGCTTCAAGCACCGCGTGCAGATCACCGGCGCTGACGGACTCATCCGAATACGCACGCGGGCTCCAGCGGCCCGCGATCAGATCGTGAATCGAAACGGTGGTGGGAGCAGGTTTGACGGACATGCGGTTCCTCGCTGACATCGATGAAGGGGCGCGAACGCCTGGCGAACCGCAAGCATACCCGCTCGGGCGGTTGCGCGCCCGATCCGCCCACGCTATGCAAATCGTCGATCCTGCATAGGCCGGCCGCATGCGGCGCGGCCGGCCGGGCACCGCCGTCAGGCTGCCTGCGCGGCTGCGCGTGACGGGCCGCGGTTGATCCGCAGCACGATCAGCGCGCCGACGATGCACAGCCCGCCCGAGATCATCGACGCGATCGTGTAGGTGCCGAGGCTCGCACGCAGCAACCCCGCGCCGAGCGCCGCGAACGCCGCGCCGAGCTGGTGACCGGCGACGATCCAGCCGAACACGACCGGCGCCGCAGCCTTGCCGAACACGTCGGTCGCGAGCCGCACGGTCGGCGGCACGGTCGCGATCCAGTCGAGCCCGTAGAACATCGCGAACAGCGGCAGCCCGAAGAAATCGATCCCGAACGCATGCGGCAGGTAGATCAGCGACAGCCCGCGCAGCCCGTAATACCAGAACAGCAGCACGCGGTTGTCGTAACGGTCGGACAGCCAGCCCGACAGCGTCGTGCCGAACAGGTCGAACACGCCCATCGCGGCGAGCAGCGACGCGCCCTGCACTTCGGTCATCCCGTAGTCGCTGCACATCGCGATCAGGTGCGTGCCGACGTAGCCGTTGGTGCTCGCGCCGCAGATGAAGAAGCTAAAGAACAGCAGCCAGAAGTCGCGCGAGCGGCTCGCCATCAGCAGCGTGCGGAACGCGACCGCGAGCGGGTTATCCTTCGTCGCTTCGGGCGCGGGCGGCGCATCGGCCGGCTCGCCGTACGGGCGCAACTGCACGTCGGCCGGCCGTTCGGGCAGCAGGAACGCGACGAGCGGAATCACGATCGCGGCCGCCACCGCGACGACCAGCACGACCGGCCGCCAGCCATGGCGCTGCGCGATCGCCGCGAGCATCGGCAGGAACACGAGCTGGCCGGTGGCCGTGCTCGCGGTCAGGATGCCCATCACGAAGCCGCGCCGCGCATGGAACCAGCGCGTGACGAAGGTTGCGGACAGCGTCAGCGCGACGACACCCGTCGAGCAGCCGACCATCAGGCCCCAGATCACCACCATCTGCCAGCTCTGCGTCATCATCGACGACAGCGCGACGCCCGCGCTCATCGTCACGAGCGCGGTGAGGATCGTCGGGCGCAGCCCGAAGCGCTGCATCGCGGCGGCCGCGAACGGGCCCGTCAGCCCGTACAGCGCGATGTTCACCGAGATCGCCAGCGAAATCGCCGCGCGGCTCCAGCCGAGTTCGCGCTCGAGGGGCACCATCAGTACGCTCGGTGTCGCGCGCGTGCCGGCTGCCGCCAGCAGGATCAGGAATACCACCGCCGCCGCGAGCCATCCGTAGTGGAAGCGCCCGCGGATTCGTGTCACTGCCCAGTTCATCTTCATGTTCTCCAGTTGGCGGCGCCGGTGCCATCGCCCCTGCCCCGCCCAGCCAGGCCACCTCCGCCGCACACTGCATCGGCTGACCCGGGCCGACGCTTGGCATTTGTCTGTCGATCCGGCCGGCATTGTTACCGATCGGTCACAAGTGTGTTGCGATCGTAGTTACCAGTCGGTAACATGTCAAGCAATTCATCACGCAGTCGAGGGTCATCATGTCCGGCATCGAGATCGCCAAACCGCCAGCACGCCGCACGCGCCGGCCGATCGACGGGGCCACCGCGCACGAGCACCTGCTGCGCGCCGCCGAGGAGCTGTTTTACAGGGAGGGCGTTCGCACGGTCGGCGTCGAGGCGGTCGTCGAGCGCGCGGGCGTCAACAAGATGAGCCTGTACCGCCAGTTCTCGTCGAAGGACGAGCTGATCCTCGCGTATCTGGAGCGGATGGACGCATGCTTCTTCGAGCGTCTCGACACGAGCGCCGCCAAGCATCCGGGCCAGCCGAAGGCGCAATTGATCCAGTATTTCGTCGATCTTGCCGAGCGCGCGACGCAGAAGGACTATCGAGGCTGCCCGTTCGTCAACGTCGCCGCGGAATTCCCGGATGCGTCGCACCCGGCGCGCGAGCGCGTCGCGCAGAACAAGGAACAGTTGATGAAGCGGCTCGTCGGGCTGTGCGAAGGCGCCGGCGCGCGGCAGCCGCAGGCGCTCGCCGATGCGCTCGCGCTGGTGGTCGAAGGCATCTACGCGGCGAGCCAGACCTACCGGCACGGCGAAACGCCGATCGGCACCGCGCCCGCGCTCGTCACGCAGTTGATCGAGGCCGCCTGCGCATGACGGGCGGCGCGCGCCCGTGTGCGGCGCGCCCGTTACAATGCGGCCTCGCCGTTCTTCCGCCCGTTACGTCCCGCCATGACCGACACCCGCCCCGAATCGCACGACGACATCCTCGCCGCCACGCGGCACTGGCTCGCGCGCGCGGTGATCGGGCTCAATCTGTGCCCGTTCGCGAAAAGCGTCTATGTGAAGGAACAGGTGCGCTACGCGATCAGCGAAGCGACGACGCTCGAAGACGCGCTCGCCGAGCTCGAAACCGAGCTGCGCGCGCTCGACGCGGCGGACCCGCAGCAGGTCGACACGACGCTCGTGATCTTCCCGCATGCGTTCGCCGATTTCGTCGACTACAACGATGTGCTGTTCTTTGCCGACCGGCTCGTGCAGCAGTTGCGGCTCGACGGCGTGCTGCAGATCGCGAGCTTCCATCCGCAATACCGGTTCGAAGGCAGCGAACCCGACGACATCGAGAACTACACGAACCGCGCGCCGTACCCGATCCTGCACCTGCTGCGCGAGGACAGCATCGCGCGCGCGGTCGAAGCGTTCCCGGACGCGTCCGCGATCTACGAAAGGAACCAGGAAACGCTGCGCCGCCTCGGCCACGACGGCTGGCGCGAATGGATGCGCCGGCCTGGCGACGACGTGTGACGCGCCACGCGGGCGCGCCGGCCGTTACGCGGTTCGGCCCGCCCGCGCGTCAGCCTGCGGCCGGTTCGACGGCCTCGCCGCCCGCCGCGGCCTCCGGCACGAAGAAGCGCTCGTTCAGTTCGGCGAGCCCGAACATGCCGAGGATCTCGTTCAGCCGTTCGCCGGGGCGCCGGCGCGGCAGGTTCTTGTACTGCGCGATGATCAGCTCGTTCTTCATCGAATGCTCCCAGCCGACCAGCTCGGTCACGCTGACCTGATAGCCGTGCGCTTCGAGCTGCAGGCAGCGCAGCACGTTGGTGATCTGGCTGCCGAATTCGCGCGTATGCAGCGGATGCCGCCACACCTCGGTCAGCGCGCTCGCGAGCGACTTACCCTTGTTCCTGCGCAGCACGCCCGCGACTTCCGCCTGGCAGCACGGCACCAGCACGATGTGCTGAGCGCGCTTCGCGAGCGCGAAGCGGATTGCGTCGTCGGTCGCCGTGTCGCACGCGTGCAGCGCGGTGACGACGTCGACCGTTTCGGGCAGCTGCGGCGACGTGATCGAATCGGCGACCGACAGGTTCAGGAACGACATGCCGCCGAACCCGAGCCGCGCGGCGAGCTCGGCCGAGCGCGTGACGAGCTCCTCGCGCGTTTCGATCCCGTACACGTGCGACGCGAACGCCGGCGTGCCGTGCCCCGGCTGCTGCTTGAAGAACAGGTCGTACAGGATGAAGCCGAGATACGACTTGCCGGCGCCGTGATCGACGAGCGTCACGCTGCCCTTGTCGGCCTGCACGCCGGCAAGCAGCGGCTCGATGAACTGGAACAGGTGATAGACCTGCTTCAGCTTGCGGCGGCTGTCCTGGTTCAGCTTCCCGTCGCGGGTGAGGATGTGCAGTTCCTTCAGCAGCTCGACGGACTGCTCCGGGCGGATTTCGTGGGTCTTGTTGGACATCGTGAAGCGGCGCCGGGCCACGGTCGGTCGACCACGGCCCGGCGACGGGAATTCGTGAGGAATGGCGACAGTTTACCGAAAATGCGCGGTCAGGCTCGTGCGCCGAGCCGCCACAGCGACGTGACCTCGGCGCGGCGCGCCGCGTGCAGCGGATCGTCGGCGTCGGTCGACTTCGGGTGCGCGGGGCGGATGTCGTCGCGGCCGAGCACGATGAGGCCCGCCTCGTCGATCCATTGCAGCAGCGTGTCGCGCGGCCGCAGGCCGAGATGCTCGGCGAAATCGGACAGGATCAGCCAGCCCTCGCCGCCCGGCTCGAGATGCGCGGCGAGCCCGGCGAGGAAACCGCGCAGCATGCGGCTGTCGGGATCGTAGACCGCGTATTCGATCGGCGCGCTCGGCCGGGCCGGCACCCATGGCGGGTTGCAGACCACGAGCGGCGCACGGCCGGCCGGAAACAGGTCGGCTTCGACGATGTCGACCCGATCCGCATGACCGAGCCGTGCGACGTTCTCGCGCGCACAGGCGAGCGCACGCTGATCCTGGTCGGTCGCGACGACGCGCTCGACGCCGCGCGACGCAAGCACGGCCGCGAGCACGCCGGTGCCCGTGCCGATGTCGAACGCGAGCGACGTCGCGGGCAGCGGTGTGCGCGCGACGAGTTCGACGTATTCGCCGCGCACCGGCGAGAACACGCCGTAGTACGGATGGATCGGCGCGCCGCCGAGCGCCGGGATCGGCACGCCCTTCTTGCGCCATTCATGCGCGCCGACGAGGCCGAGCAGTTCACGCAGCGACACGACCGACGGCGCGCCGCCGGGGCCGTACGCCTCCTCGCATGCGGCGCGCACGTCGGGCGCGCGGCGCAGCGGGATCGTGTAGTCGGCGTCGAGCGGGATCAGCAGCATCCCGAGCGTGCGGGCGCGCTGCGACTGCGCGAGACGATGCAGGTTGAATGCGTCGACGCCGGCCGCGGCTTTCGCCTTCTTCGGCTTGCGCTCGACACGGCGTGCCATCGCCTGCACGAGCTGGCGCGCATTCTGGAAGTCACCCTGCCAGACGAGCGCGGTACCCTCGCACGCAAGGCGGTAGGCCGCGTCGGCAGTGACGCGGTCGTCGGCGGGCACCGCGCGCTTCGGCGGTTGCACACCGGCTTCGGAGCGCCAGCGCACGGCATGATCGGCGCCGTCGGCGTCGGTCCAGTGGAAAACGGGGAAATCGGTCACGCGAGCTCGGTTACGGTTGACTTCAACGGGCGGCGGCATCGCGCCGCGCGGCCCACACCTTACCGCGCTTTGCCTGCGCGGCAAAGCGCGGGCGGCGGCACGCACCGCCGCCCGGGACGCGCGCGTCAGGTCTCGTCGTCGAGCGCCGCGTCGGGCGCGTTCTGCTTCACCGACGCGATGCCGTTCTCGCGGCCCGCTTCGGCCTTGTACAGCTCGCTCGTGCCGATGATCTCGTGATTACCGGCCTTCAGGTTGAACATGAACTGGCCGTTGCTCGCGGTCTTGCGCTCATAGCGCGCGTCGTCCGGCGCGTTCTTGCGCACCGACGCGACGCCGTTCTCCGCCGACGCCTTGGTCTTGTAGAGCTCGCTGCGCAGGATGATCTCGCCGTTGCCGGCCTTCAGGTGGAACAGGAACTGACCGTCGCTCGCTTTCTTGATGACGAATTTCGCTGCCATTGGGATCCCCCTCGGGTGAAAGTTCGTCCGGCCCTCCGGACCCGGCCAGTTTAAGCGCGATCCCGCCATGAAAACGCAAGGTCGACGCAATTCAATCGTCAGGGAACGTCAAAGTCGGCGCGCGCCGCTTCGTCCGGCATGGCGCCGACATCCGGGCGGCGTGCGGGCTATCCGCCCCATCCCGGCATCGCGGGCAGGCGCAACGTACCCGCGTCGTTGAAGTGCACGGTGCCAAGCACGCCGCCGGCGAGCCGGCCGCGCAGCGCATACGGCAGCTCGCCGTTCGCGGCCGCGCCGGGCAGGTTCCATGCCTGCCGCGCGGCGGCGAACGCCGACACGGAAACGGGCACGTCGAGCACGGCCTCGCCGAAACGCGGCACGGTGCCCGAGCGATCGCTGACGCCGCTCGCGAACGGCGTGCCGTTCAGGTCGAGCGCAACCGAGATGCCGTCGTATTCGATCGGCGCATCGTTCGGGTTCTGCACGCGCAGCTTCAGGCTGAAGCGCATCTCGAGCCCCTGCCCGACGAGCGGGTCGAGCCCGGCGACCGACACGCGCACGGGGTCGCGCGTCAGCCCCGCACAACCGCCGAGCAGGAACACGGCGGCGAACAGCAGCAGCACGGCGCGCAACGGCGCGATACGGAACAGGGCTCGTGGCATGGGAAGGCCTCCTCGCGGCAATCGGTGAGCGGGTCGTCGATGCATTGTACCGAGCCTGCCGCGGCTCACCGGTTTTCGTAGTTTTCGCAGCCGCGCCAGATCGTTAATAGATTAAAACTACGAAATCACCAGACAAACGGAAAGCGTATTAATGACTTCCAGCATTCAATGAAGCGCAGAAAAATCAATAGACGCACTTTCTAAATTTTTCGTTTCCTTTACCTAAAACCATCAAGTATATTTACGCATCCTTCGAGCAAGCCGACAAACCTTGAAGCCGCATGACGGCGAATTTACGGAACGGCGACACGCCTTCCTGCCGTCCTGCGGCCTGGCCCGGCCAGCCCCGTAGGTCGTCGGTTCAAAGGGATTGCGCGCCCGCGCAGGGCGTGCGGCCCCGTGTCGTGCGCGCGAAATCAATTCAGTACAACACGCGCCCGTCCATTTTGAACCGGCAAGTTAACCGACATCCGGAAATCCAGAGGGGGCAGTAAACCATGATTACCTTCACGTAGTCGGCCGCCGTCTTTTCGAATAATCCGCCATTGGCATTTTTCATCGCTGTTGATTAACGGCGAGGGGATTGCTTTTGCCGGCGTTTTCGCAGCACTGAACGATTCTTTCATCAATCGAGGTTTCAGTCATGTCGATCAACATTCGCAAGATGCGTTATCTGCCGCTCGTCGCCGCACTCGCGCTCGCCGGGTGCGGCGGCGACGATGGCGGCGTGGGCTCGGCTTCCGCGCTCAGCTCCGCCGGCGCGCCGCACTCGGGCTCGTCGCCCGCCGTCACCGCGCCGCCGAGCGCATCCAACGTCGACAAGAGCGTATCGCCTGTCGAGTTGCCGGACACCGTCGTTCCCGTGAACTACCGGCTGTGGTTCCGCCCGAACGAAGCACTGAACGCGTTCGACGGCCGCGCCGACGTCGAGATCAAGGTGCTGAAGCCGGTCAACAACATCGTGATCGCCGGCCACCGGATCAAGTTCACGAACGGCCGCATCACGCTGCAGCCGGGCAACATCCAGTTGATCGCGACGCCGCAGGACAAGGGCGACTTCTACCAGTTGCGCCCCGTGAGCGGCACGATCTCGCCGGGCAACTATTCGTTGCACATGGAGTGGTCGGGCATCATCAACTTCAAGTCGTATGACGATCCGGTCGCGAAGACGGGCGGCAGTTGCGGCGACGATCCGTATCCGGGCTGCTCGGCCGCGGAAGGCATCTTCCGCGTCGACCTGAAGAGCACCGACGGCACGACGAGCGGCGCGATCCTCACGCAGGGCGAAACCAACCTGTCGCGCCAGTGGTTCCCCGGCTGGGACGAGCCGGCGTTCCGCCCGACCTATGAAGTGACGGCCGAAGTGCCGCAGAACTGGCGCGTCGTGTCGAACGCGGCCGAGAAGCCGTCGACCGGCATCGGCGGCGGCTACAAGCTCGTGCAGTTCGAGAAGACCCCGCCGATGCCGTCGTACCTGCTGTTCTTCGGCGGCGGCCTGTTCGACACCTACGAGGACGACTTCACGAGCCCGTTGCCGGGCGGCAAGGGCGGCCTGCACCTGCGCGTGTTCACGCCGCCGGGCATGAGCGACTGGGCGAAGCCGGCGATGGACCGCACCAAGCAGGCGCTCGACTACTACTACCGCTACACGGGCATCGCGCTGCCGCTCACGAAGTTCGACACGGTGGCCGCGAACGACGCATTCAAGGAGCAGAAGGACCTGAACTTCGGCGGGATGGAGAACTGGGGGTCGATCCTCGAGTTCGCCGACGACATCCTGCCGCAGCCGGGCCAGCCGATGTCGCGCTACGGCAACGAGGTGCTGACGCACGAAGTCGCGCACCAGTGGTTCGGCGATCTCGTCACGACCGACTGGTGGGACAACGTATGGCTCAACGAATCGTTCGCGACGTTCTTCGAGACGAAGACGACGATCCAGTTCTTCCCCGACGAGTTCAGCTGGCTCGACCAGGTGAAGAACAAGTACCGCGTGATCAATCGTGACATCGGCCCGAACGCGTTCCCGGTCGCGCCGAACTTCAACGGCTGGGCGTCGAACGACTTCGTGCTGAGCGCCAGCGCGTTCACGTACGACAAGGGCGGCCACGTGCTGAAGACGCTCGAGAACTATCTCGGCGAACAGACGCTGCGCAAGGGTCTGCAGCAGTACCTGGTCGACTACTCGTTTGGCAACGGCACGCCGAGGCGCCTGTGGGATGCGCTGTCGAAGGAGAGCGGCCAGTCGGTCGGCCCGATCGGCGACAGCTACGTGCGCCAGACCGGCGTGCCGCTGATCTCGCTCGACACGCAGTGCGACCTGACGAAGAACCAGACGATCGTCACGCTGAAACAGCAGCCGTTCCCGAACAAGAACACGTATCCGGGCCTGCAGTGGACGGTACCGATCACGCTCGCGTACGGCCAGGGTCTCGCGAAACACACGACGCTCGCGCTGAAGGATACGCAGACGCAAACGCGGATCGACGGTTGCACGGGCGTGGTCGCGGACCCGAGCGGGCTCGACTACTACGTCGTGAACTACAGCGACGCGGCCTGGAGCGGGTTGCTCACGCAGGTCAACGGCTCGACCGATCCGGTGCTGCTGTCGAACCTGAAGAGCGAGGCCGCGCTGCTCGTCGCGAACAACCTCGCGCCGGCTTCGCGCTCGACGTCGATCGGCTCGGTCGCTTCGCCGGCCGCGATGAAGCTGCGCCAGACGCCGACCTTCGGCGGCATCGCGCCGACGACGAAGGAACGCCCGGCACTGCAATACCAGGGCATCTTCAAGCCGCGCAAGGTAGTGACGCAGTAACGGTGCGCGCCCGGCCGGTGCCGCGCAGCCTGCGGCGCCGGCCGGCGTACCGGCCTTCCCGACCTTTGACGGGCCTCGCAAAGCGAGGCCCGTTTTTCTTTCGGCACGGCGCTATCGCCCGACGCCCCTTCCTGCCGTCACGCCCACGCGGCATCCCACGCCGGCTGCGCGAACCAGGTGGCGAGGAACGCGACGAGCCGCGACGCACGCGCGCTGCCGTGCGCCTGCTGGCGCAACACGTGGATCGTCGCGGGCTCGGGCGCCGCCGCATACTGCGGCAGCACCGCGCGCAACCGTCCGTCGCGCAGCGCATCCCCCACGAGCCAGGTCGGCAGGTGCGCGAGACCGAGCCCGTCGATCGCCGCTTCGAGCAACGCCTCCGAATGATTGCTGCGAAACCGCGGCTGCACCGGTACGTGGCGGCGGTCGCCGAAGCGCCACGCGCCCGGCGGCGGCGCGCCGTGCCACGCGAGACAGTCGTGTCCGGCGAGCGCGTCGGGCGATTCGGGTTCGCCGCGCCGCGCGAGGTAGGCCGCGCTCGCGCACAGCACGCGCCGCTGCGGCGCCAGGACGGTCGCGACAAAACGCGTGTCCTCGAGCGGACCGATGCGCACCGCGAGATCGACGTCGGAGCCGAGCCGCGCACCCTGCAGGTCGATCATGCTGTCGGTCAGCACCAGGTCGACCTGCAACGCCGGATGACGCTGCATGAACGCGGCCAGCGCGGCCATCAGGTGCAGCCGGCCGAACGGCGCCGGACAGTCGACGCGCAGCAGCCCGCTCGGTTCGTCGTGCTGGCTGTGCAGGTCTTCCTGCAGGCCGCGCAGCTCGGCCAGCATCCGCGTCGCGCGCCCGTACAGCAACTGCCCGGCCTCGGTCGGCCGCAGCGCATGCGTGGTGCGATGCAGAAGGCGGATGCCGAGCTGCGTCTCGAGCCGGTCGATGCGCCGCGTGACCGACGACGCGGCGACACCCAGCCGGCGCGCGGCCGCCGAGAAGCTCTGCTGGTCGACCACGTCGACGAACAGCGCCAAATGCGGGGAGAGGAAGTCGTCCATTCGGGGCCTTCGGATTTTGCTATGCGTAAAACGCAAAGCAATCATCCGCCTTTGCACGTTTCCGCGTCAAATCGGGACGACTAGACTGCTTTCATCCTTTCCACCCGTTGCACGCGCCGGCCCGTCAGGCAGCGCGGCAACCATCCGCCACGGAGATCATCATGCGCAGCATCCGCTTCGACGCCCCCGCCGCCGACATCGAGTCGCTCGACGCGCGTGTCAGGGAAATCGACCCACCCGTGCCGGCCGACGGCCAGATGCTGATCGAGGTACGCGCGGCCGGCGTCAACCCGAGCGACGTGAAGGCCGCGCTTGGCCGCATGCCGCACGCGGTGTGGCCGCGCACGCCCGGGCGCGACTGGGCCGGCATCGTGCGCAGCGGCCCGGACGGCTGGATCGGCGCGCCCGTATGGGGATCGGGCGGAGATCTCGGCGTGGGGCGCGACGGCTCGCACGCGGAATGGCTCGTGCTCGACGCGGCACTGGTGCGCCGCAAGCCGGCCGTGCTGACGCTCGACGAAGCAGCCGGCGTCGGTGTGCCGTTCGTCACCGCGTACGAGGGTTTGCGCCGGGCCGGCATGCCGACGGCCGACGACGTCGTGCTGGTGTTCGGCGCGAACGGCAAGGTCGGCCAGGCCGCGATCCAGCTCGCAACCGCGCGCGGCGCGACCGTGATCGGCGTCGAGCGCGGCCCCGACGGCTATCGCGGTCATGCATCGGGTGACGTGCACATGATCGACGCATCGAGCCAAACGGTGGCCGACGCGGCGCGCGCGGCGACCGGCGGCCACGGCGCGGACATCGTCTACAACACGGTCGGCAGCCCGTATTTCGAAGCCGCGAATGCGTCGATGGCGATCGGTGCGCGGCAGATCTTCATCTCGACGATCGACCGCAGCGTGCCGTTCGACATCTTCGCGTTCTATCGCGGCCAGCACACGTACGTGGGTGTCGATTCGCTGCAGCTCGGCGCCGCCGCGGTCGCGCAGATCCTCGACACGCTCGCGCCCGGTTTCGGCAACGGCACGCTGCGCCCGTTCCCGATCGGCGACGACTACGTGTACCCGCTCGAACGCGCGCACGACGCGTATCGCGCGGTGCTGGCCGGTGCACGCGAGCGCGTCATCCTCAAGCCCTGACGCCGGCCCACACGGGAGACCGCCATGACGGATTACGTGATTTCGCTCGCGGTGGGCCTTGGCGTCGGCGTGCTGTACGCGCTGCTGCACGTCCGCTCGCCGGCCCCGCCGCTCGTCGCGCTCGTCGGCCTGCTCGGCATGGTGATCGGCGAACGCGCGATCGCGCTGCTGCGTTGACGAGTTGATGCGGCGCCGGCGCTAGCGGTCGTCGCGACGGCGGAACGCCCACCATGCGGCAAGCGCCGTGAAGCCCGCGACGAGCAACACCATCATCCAGAAGCCGTGCTTGTTCTCCGAGAACGGCACACCGCCGACGTTCATCCCGAAGAAGCCGGCGACGATGTTGATCGGCAGCGCGATCACGGTCACGAGCGTCAGCGTGAACAGCGTCCGGTTGTTCTGCTCGTCGAGACGCGACCCGATCTCTTCCTGCAACAGCTTGATCCGCTCGTTGAGCCCCGACAGGTCGGCGAGCACCAGCGAGAACGCTTCGGTCGATTCGCGCAGTTCCTGCAAGTCTTCCGCGTGCAGCCACGCGGGCGGCTTCGCGAGCAGCCGGAAGATCGACCCGGGCTCCGGCGCGAGCATGCGCTGCAGGCGCGTCAGCGTGCGGCGCATCGCACCGAGCTCGATGCGGCTCGACGTGAGCCGCTGCGACAGGAAGCGATCCTCGATGCGATCGACGTCGACGCTCGTGCGCCGCATGATCTGGATCAGCAGGTCGGCCTGGTCATGCAGCAGGTGCACGAGCAGTTCCGCGGGCGACCGAAACCGCTCGCCGTCGCGCACGCACGCGCGCAGCGTGTCGACCGAGCGCAGCGGCTTGAGCCGCGCGGTGACCATGATGCGCTGCTCGACGTGGACGAACAGCGTCGCGATCTCCGACGGCGTCAGCTCGAGGTTGAACATCACGTCGTTGACGATCGCGCGCAACGCACCGTCTTCCTGCTCGATGCGCGTCGAGCGCGAACCTTCGTGGAGAAATTCGAAGAAGCTGTCGGGCAGCCCGAGATGCGTGCGCATCCAGCGCTCGCTCGCGCCGTGTGCAAGATTGAAGTGCAGCCAGACGAAATCGTCCGACGCGGCCGCATCGCGCGCGCGGCACGTGCGCAGCCACGCGGCGGCCGCGTCGGCGTCGAGCGTCGCGCCGGATCCGCCCGGAACGAAGCGGAAACCGCACACCATGCCGGACGTATCGGCGCCGTAAGTCTGTACGATCAGGTCCATCGTGTCGAAAGTCGTGCGGCGCGCGGCGCGCCGCACATCGCGGGTCGCGGGCCCGCGCCGGGAAAGGAAAGGAGACGTATGCCCGACGGGCGTGACGCACGCGTGACAGCGTCACACGGCATGATACCGGCAGCTTCCGCGCCCCAAATGCAACGCGCCGCCCAACAGGCGGCGCAGGTGCGACATCGCGGCGTGCACGAGACGTATTACTGCCGTGTCTCCGACTGCGCGGCGTTCGGGCACGCGGGGTCCTTGCCCCAGTGGCCGTCGCAGACGCGCCAGCGGCACAGCTGATCCTGGAAGAAGCCGCGCTCCGAACACTCCTTCACGCGCGCCCCAAGCGAGCCGGTCGCCGCCGCCGTCTTGGTCGGCACGGCCTGCGCCTTCTGCGCGGCGAGTTTCTTGTCGGCCGGCTTCGTGCGCGCGACGAGCGCCGCAAGCAGATCGGCATCCGGATCGTCCTTCCCGGCCGCCTTTGCGCTCGCGGTACGGGTCGACGCCGAGTCGCGGCGCTTCTTCGCCTGCGCGAGCTCGGCTTCCTGTTCCTTGCGACGCTTGCGGGCTTCGGCCTTCGTCTCGGCCTTCGTGTCGGCCTTGCCGTGCGCCGCGACCGTCGCGTTCTTCGCGGCGTCGGCCTTCGCGGTTTTGGTCGTCGCCGCTGCGGCGGCCGTGGCGGCTGCGGCCGCACCGGCCGTGGCCGCGCCCGATGTGTCGTCGGCGCCATTGGCGAGCGCGCGCGACAGACGGCTGTTGTCCGCGGCGGACGCGGACGATGCGGATGCAACGGTCTGGGAGGCCGTATCGTCGTTGACGATCGTGGCCGGTTGCACGGCGGACGCGCCATTCTGCGCGACCTGCACGGCGGTGTCGCTGGCCGGTGCGGCCTCCTTGGCCGGCGCCGCTGCGGGCGCGGCCGCAGCCGTGACAACGGCGGCCTGCTCGCCCGAATGCTGCTGCATGCGCCACGCGCCCCAGCCGCCGACGGCAACCACCAATGCCACGACGGCCGCGATCGGCGCCTTCAGCGAACGGCGCGGCGATTCGGCCGGCGGCGTGACACGTCCTTCCAGATTCGCGAGAATGCGCGATTGCTGAGCTCCTCCGTCGCCTGCCGGTTTCGTATCGGACAGCAAGCTGGGCGGAGTTTTCGAATTTGAATTTTCCGGCGCACTCATTCAGCGTCTCATTGAATCCTGGTTTAATTCACCGCGATAATATAGCCCGGCCTCTCGAAGCAGCCTGATTCTAAGAGCAAGCATTGCAAAACACAATCAATTCCAATTTCCGGGGATTTCGTTGATTGCCGTCGCACTCATCGCCTATTTCGCCCTTGCCGTCGCGGTTGCGGCACTGTTGCTTTTACCGGGTATCCGCGCGGCCGTTTTCGAATCCGTCGCCCAGTTTCACGGCCGTCTTACGCGCCGTGCGAACGATCGCGCCGCGCGTACGCGAAGTCAGATTGTTAAATCGGCAAGCGCTACGCGCGGCGCATTAAACGATGTGCAAAATTTACTGGTTCGGCGGCGCTTGATGATTATGGTATCGGCAGGTATTCTTGCGACGCCGCCATTGGTCGCCATTGCGTTACGCGGCCGGCAATTGTTCCAGTACGACGACACGGCGCGCGTGCCCGACGAGAAGATCGCCGCGCTGCTGCAGGGCGAACAGCTCGTGCCGCCGCCGCCGCTGCCGCCGGAAGTCTTTGCCACCAGGGAAGTCGAACAGGTGCGCCCGGCGCTGAAGGATGCGAGCCGCGACTGGAACCTGCTGGACCCGGATTTCCGTACGCGTTTGCTGCTGGTCTACAAGATCATGCACGAACAACATGGTTATGAAATGGCGCTGCTGGAAGGTTACCGGAGCCCGGAACGGCAAAACCGGCTGGCGCAGATGGGCGGCAACGTGACCAATGCGGCGGCCTTCCAGAGTTATCACCAATTCGGGCTGGCGGCCGACAACGCATTCCTGCGCGACGGCAAGCTGGTCATTTCCGAGAAAGATCCGTGGGCGATGCGCGGCTACCAGTTGTACGGCCAGGTCGCCGAGCAGGTCGGCCTGACCTGGGGAGGCCGATGGAAAATGATGGATCTCGGGCACGTGGAATACCATAAACCCGGTTTTAAACTGGGACGCGGCAGCTAGCCAGGGCTGCCGGACAGGAAATAATGAGGGCGGCATGGGGCTTTTTAATATCCCGGCAGGAAACGATATGGGCGACGCAAAAAATCGGGCATTCCGGTGCGCGATTTTTTCCGGCCGCCGCTTCCGTTTTAAATCTCACAGCGTCCTTTCATTAATGCGCGCGCCCTCTCCGATGCCGCGGGCGCATTGATGCCAGCCCCCTTCATCCCGTTTGACAGCATGGCGACACACCGCGGCGCCACCCTTGCCGCTGGGCGCGCCTGCGTCGCCTCACCGAATCGCACCGGAACCTGAACGTCCTATGCAACGCATCCTCAACGTGCTGACTCATCCGCGTACGCTCTCGATCGTCGGGATCGTCGCGCTAGCGGCCATCCTCTTCATCGTCGCCGACATGCTGCAACTGCCGCTCCTGTGGGCGGCGATCGCCTTCGCGGCGATCCTCGCGCTGTGGCTCGTCGCCGCACTGTGGCGCCGCTGGCGCGTGAAGCGCGCGAACCAGCAGCTCGGCCAGGTTCTGGAAGAGCAGGCGGAAACCGGCAAGATCGCCGCGCCGGCTGCCGCCGCGCTCGCGCCCGACGCGAAGACGGCCGATCTCGACGTGCTGCGCACGCGCCTGTCGGACGCGGTGAAGACGATCAAGACGTCGAAGATCGGCCAGGTCTCGGGCGGCTCCGCGCTGTACGAACTGCCGTGGTACATCGTGATCGGCAACCCTGCCGCGGGCAAGAGCAGCGCCGTGCTCAATTCCGGCCTGCAGTTCCCGTTCGCGGACAAGAACAGCGCCGTGATCCACGGCATCGGCGGTACGCGTAACTGCGACTGGTTCTTCACGACCGAAGGGATCCTGCTCGACACGGCCGGCCGCTATTCGGTGCACGAGGAAGACCGCAGCGAGTGGCTCGGCTTCCTCGGCCTGCTCAAGCGCTATCGCCCGAAGGCACCGATCAACGGCATCATCGTCACCGCGAGCATCGCCGAACTCACCGGCAACCGCCCCGAATTCGCGATCAACCTCGCGAAAAACCTCCGCCAGCGCGTTCAGGAGCTGACGGAGAAGCTCGAGGTGTTCGCGCCGGTCTACGTGATGTTCACGAAGGCCGACCTGATCACCGGCTTCACCGAATTCTTCAGCAGCAGCGACAAGCACGAGTACGACCGCGTGTGGGGCGCCACGCTGCCCTACGAGCCCGACGACAAGCGCGACGTCGTCGCGCAGTTCGACACGCACTTCGAGGAACTCTACGAAGGGCTGAAGGAGATCAGCGTCGCGCAGTTGTCGCTGTCGCGCGGCAACCAGCTTTCGCCGGGCCAGTTGAGCTTCCCGCTCGAATTCTCGACGATCAAGCCGTCGCTGCGCGCGTTCCTCGCGACGCTGTTCGAGAACAACCCGTTCCAGTACAAGCCGATCTTCCGCGGCTTCTACTTCACCAGCGCGCTGCAGGAAGGCGAAACCAGCAGCACGGCCGCGCAGCGTATCGCGCAGCGCTTCGGCCTCGACGCGAACGCGCTGCCGAAGCCGCACAGCGCGTTCTCGAAGAACGGTTTCTTCCTGCGCGACCTGTTCTCGAAGGTAATCTTCGCGGACCGCCAGACGGTGCGCCAGTTCGCCAGCCCGACCAAGACGCGGCTGCGCTACGCGACCTTCTTCGGCTTCGTCGCGGCGCTCGCGATCGCGCTCGGCGGCTGGACCTGGTCGACGATCGGCAACCAGCAGCTCGTCTCGAACGTGCAGGCCGACCTCGACAACGTCACGCGCCTGCAGCAGGGCCGCAACGACCTGCAGTCGCGCCTGCAGGCGATGGACATCCTGGAAGACCGGATCGAGCAGCTCGAGCAGTTCCGCCGCGACAAGCCGCTGTCGGTGTCGCTCGGCCTGTACCAGGGCGACCGTCTCGAGCAGCACCTGCTGACCGAGTACTACAACGGCGTGCGCCAGATCCTGCTGGCCCCCGTGTCGCAGAACCTCGCGTCGTTCATGAAGGACGTGAACGCGCACCCCGAACAGCTCGTGCCGATGACGCGCCCGCCCGAGTCGGGCGCCGTGCAGGCCGGCGCGCTGCCGGTCTCGACGAATGCGGCAGGCGCCGCGCCGCAGGCCGGTGCCGTCCTGGCCGCGTCCGGCACAGCGCCGGCCGCCGCGCCGCAACAGCCGGCCGCACCGCAGGGCGGCCTCTACAGCGACGCGTCGCCGACCAACGTGCAGGACGCGTACAACGCACTCAAGACGTACCTGATGCTGTCCGACAAGCGCCACGTCGAGCAGGCGCACCTGACCGACCAGCTCGCCCGCTTCTGGCGCGGCTGGCTCGAGACGAATCGCGGCAACATGCCGCGTGACGAGATGATCAAGAGCGCGGAGCGCATGATCTCGTTCTACCTGTCCCGCGTGAGCGACAACGACTGGCCGATGATCGACGCGAACCTCGCGCTCGTCGACCAGACCCGCGAGAACCTGCGCCGCGTCGTGCGCGGGATGCCGGCCCGCCAGCGCGTCTACGAGGAAATCAAGGCACGCGCATCGACCCGCTTCGCGCCGATGACCATCGCGCGCATCGTCGGCGACGGCAACCAGGGGCTGGTGGCCGGCAGCTACGCGATTCCGGGCACGTTCACGCGCGAAGCGTGGTTCGACTACGTGCAGCCGGCGATCCGCGACGCGGCGACCAAGGAACTGCAGGCGAAGGACTGGGTGCTGAATACGTCGACGCAGGACGACCTGACGCTCGAGGGCAGCCCCGAGCAGATCCAGAAGACGCTGGTCGGCATGTACAAGACCGAATACGCGCAGCACTGGCAGAAGTTCATGCAGGGCATCGCGGTGCAGGGCTTCAGCAGCTTCGGCCAGGCCGTCGACGGGATGAACCGCCTCGGCGACCCGCAGGATTCGCCGATCCGCAAGATCCTCGAGACCGCGTACGACCAGACGTCGTGGGACAACCCGTCGCTCGCGAACGTGGCGATCAAGAAGGCGCAGACGGGCGTCGTGAACTGGGTCAAGCAACTGTTCTCGCGCTCGCAGGCCGGCCAGGTGGCAGCCGCCAACATCGACATCAACGGCAATCCGGCCGAGGTGCCGATGGGTCCGATCGGCCAGGAGTTCATCGGGCTCGCGCGGATCGTCGCGACGCACGACGGCACGTCGATGCTCAAGGGCTACATGGATTCGCTGTCGAAGGTCCGGACCCGCTTCAACGTGATCAAGAACCAGGGCGACCCGGGCCCCGGCGCGCGCCAGCTGATGCAGCAGACGCTCGACGGCAACGGTTCGGAACTCGCCGATTCGCTGAAGCTCGTCGACGAGCAGATGCTGACGGGTCTCACCGATTCGCAACGCAAGTCGCTGCGCCCGCTGCTCGTGCGGCCGCTGATGCAGGCGTTCGCGGTCGTGATCCAGCCGGCCAGCGCCGAAGTCAACAAGGTGTGGAACGCGCAGGTCTACCAGCCGTTCCAGAACTCGCTCGCGACGAAATACCCGTTCGCGGCGAACGCGAAGGTCGAGGCCGGTGCCGGCGAGATCGCGCAGGTGTTCGGCCCGGACGGCTCGATCGCGAAGTTCGTCGGCACGACGCTCGGGCCGCTCGCGGTGCGCCGCGGCGACACGCTCGCCGCCCGCACGTGGGGCGACATGGGCATCGGGCTCACGCCGGACTTCACGAACGGCTTCGCGCGCTGGGTCGCGCCGCTCGCGGGCGGTGCGGCAGGCGGCGCGGCCGCGGCGTCCGAGCCGCAGACCGTGTTCCAGATCCTGCCGCAGCCGAGCACGGGCACGACGGAATACACGATCGCGATCGACGGCCAGCAACTGCGCTACCGCAACACGCCGCCGCAGTGGACCAACTTCGTGTGGCCGAACCCGCAGGGCTCGCCGGGCGCGACGCTGTCCGCGACAACCTTTGACGGCCGCACGGTGCAGCTCGTCAACGAGCCGGGCCGCTACGGTCTCGAGAAGCTGATCAACTCGGCACAACGCAAGCGCCGTCCGGACGGCACCTTCGACCTGACATGGGTGCAGGGCAGCGTGAACGTGTCGGTGACGATGCGCATCATCAGCACGTCGCAACCGACGGGCGGCGGCGGCGACCAGCCGCAGCAGCAGAGCCTGCGCGGCCTGCAGCTGCCGTCGTCGGTCGCCGACGCGAGCGCGGGTGCCGCACAGAACGCGACGCAGTCCGGCACGGGCACGCCGGGCGCAGCGCCGGCCATCGCGGCCGCCAACGCAACGAATGCACAGGGGGCGCAATGACGCAAACCGTACAGGCGCAAATCGCCTACTTCGGCAAGATCCCGTCGCGCGGCGACTTCGTGAAGAGCCCGCACAATCCGCAGCTGCTGCAGACGCTCGATCGCTGGATCGCGCAGGCGCTCGAACTGCTCGCGGAAGATCCGCGCTGGAAGCTCGTCTACGAGGAAGCGAAGCCGATGCATTTCGCGTTCCTCGGCTCGCGCAGCAAGCTCGCGATCGCGGGCCACATGGTCGCGAGCCACGACGTGTCGATGCGCCGCTTCCCGTTCCTCGGCGCAACCGCGCTCGAGGTCGACCGGCCGCTCGCGTTCCTCGCGCGCAGCCCGCTCGCGTTCGCGCGGCTGTGGTCGCGCGTCGCCACGCAGATCCCGCCGCTGCTCGGCAAGGACGAGCCGCCCGGCGCGCTGCAGGCGCTCGGCGACACGCAGGTGCCGATCGACGTCGGCGGCCCGGGCACGTCGCATGACGGTACCTTCAACGATTTCGTCGAACACCAGTCACTGTATGGCCTGCAGCAGATGCTGCTCGAAAGCGGCCACCCCGTGCGGCTGCGCGGCGCGATGCTCGCGCTCGGCTCGCTGCTGCGGCCGGTGATGCAGAGCGGCTCGTCGCACATCGAGCGCGGCCTCACGCTGCCGCTGCCGGTCGATCCGTTCTACCGCAGCCTCGTCGCCGCGTTCTGGCTCGAACTGATCGCGCCGTTCGTCGCGCAGGCCGATTTCGAGCTCGCGATCTTCATCGGCTCGATCGCCGAGCGCGAACGGCTCATCATCGGCTTCAACGGTGCGTCGGCGAAGACGCTGCTGAGCGTTGTCGACCCGCAGACCTACGCCGCCCACAACATCGACATCGACGATCCCGAGTGGATCGACGCCCATGCGCAAAACGATCACCAGATCAGCAAGCTCGTCAGCTACCTCGACCAACCGCAACTCTCGCTGCGCGTCGCCATCGACGCGTTCCGCGAAGCGTTCATCGGAGGCTGACGGGATGCATCGCACGATTCACGTCCGGCGCGCGCGCTTGTCGCCCGCCATCGCCGCCCTGCTCGCCGCCGGCCTCGTTGCGAGCGGCGCGAGCTTCGCGCAGAACACCGGCGCGACCGTCACGCCGGTCGGCAACGGCACGGTCGCGACGACCGCGCTGCCGTCGTCGAACGCGAACCCCGGCGCCGCGCCGGCGACCGCATCCGGCACGGTGGTACGCGGCACGGCCGGCACCATCACGCCGCCGCCCGCGAACGCGGTGCCCGGCCAGGTGGTCGTCGGCGGCAAGGTGCCCGACGAGGCGACCAAGGCCGCCGTGCTGCAGAAGCTGCGCGATACCTACGGCGCGACGAACGTCGTCGACCAGATCGAGGTTGGCGACGTCGCGACGCCGCCGAACTGGAGCGCGAACGTGCAGAAGCTGCTCGGCGCGCAGCTCAAGCAGATCAGCAAGGGGCAGTTGAAGATCAACGGCACGCAGATCGAGATGAAGGGCGAGGTGCACAACGAGGCGCAGCGCCAGCAGCTCGCGAGCGACATGGCGAACACGCTGAACCCGACCTACACGATCAAGAACGGGCTGCGTGTGTCGGCGTCCGAGCAAGGTGTGCTCGACCAGACGCTCGCGAACCGGACGATCGAGTTCGAGACGGGCAGCGCGACGCTGACGCCGCAGGGCCGGTTGATCCTCGACCAGATGGCGGCCGCGCTCTCGAAGATGCAGAACCGCACGGTCGACATCATCGGCCACACCGACAACTCGGGGAACCGGACATCGAACATCGCGCTGAGCCAGGCGCGCGCGGATGCGGTGAAGGGTTACCTGATCACGAAGAGCATTCCGCCGCAGCAGATGACGACGACGGGCGTCGGGCCGGATCAGCCGATCGCGCCGAATGACACGGCGGATGGAAGGGCGCGGAATCGAAGGATCGAGTTCCGGGTGGGGCAGTAAGCGGACGAAGAACCGGCCGCTCCTTCGCGGGGTGGTCGTGCGGACAACGGGCGGCAGCGATGCTGCCGCCCGTTGTCTGTTAACGACCGTCCGCGGAGGCTGTCGTGGCGACAGGTGCGCGTGCCTTCCGACGGTCAACGCCGTCAGTGTGTCGGCGTCGCGCCTCCCTTGTAGCCCCGCACCCACTCCTGGCTCTGCTTGGCCGCCTGGTCGATGCGCGCAGCGGCGAGATCGTCTTTCTTGCGCTGCGCCGCTTCCCTGGCGAAATTGCTCGAGCCGAATTCGTCCTTGTCCCGCGTGCGGAAGTACAGCGACGGCGCAAGCACATGGTCCTGCCAACTCGTCAGCAACGTGTCGTGAACGAGCATGTCGAACAACGCCATCACGTCCGGCGGAAGCGGGTGCTTACCTTCGATCCCCTCCTTCCAGGCCGACACCAGCTCCATCTGGGCTTCGGGCAGCATGAACGCTTCGACTGCGTCCGCGCTCGCCTTGTTGCTGGAATCCCACGAATCCGGCATGTTCCGGATGTGCTCCGCGGATTGCCGCAGGCCGTCCTGATAAGTTGCCTGGCGCAGCTTCTTTGCTGCCTCCTTCTCGAGACGCTCCCATACCGTCGTATAGTCCTTTGGCGCTTCGGCGATCAGCTTTTCGTAGCGCTTCTGTGCCGCATCGCTGGCGGCTTTCATCCCCCGCAGCGTCGCCTGATCGGCCGGGCTGCGGCTGGCCAGCATGCTCATGTTGATGCCCTGCCGCTGCAGCTCCCAGTCGAGCTGCGATTTCGCCGTCTTGCGCTGCAGGTCGGCGTCGGCCATGTTGCGCTTCCAGTCGGCAACCGGATCGGACATCGTGCGACGGAACTCGGGGTCCAGGTAGCGGGCCGCGATCCAGCGCATGAAGACTTTCGAATGCTCCATGAAGTCGACGCCGGGTTTGCGGGGGACGAGGGTGCGATAAGCGTCGACGAGTTGCTTGATGCGGTATTGCTTGCCGCCGCAGTTGATGGGTTGGGCGATCGTGAATCGATCGAACGTATCGTTCTTGAGGAGATAGAGATCCTCCATCGTGTCCATCACCGCACCCGCTTTTAACGCCTCCATCAGCATGTCGCGCAGGGGTACCCGCATTAATTCCGCATTCAGGCCGAGCGAACCATTTGGCGCGCCACCGACGACATCGCAGCTCGTGCCGGGATAGAGAAACTGCTCGCCGCGGGTTTTTTCAAGACTATCGAGACGCTGATAAAAGCGCATTTCATGCGCCGCGCCAAAATGCACGCAGCGTTGAACGCTGGCGGGTATGCCGAGGGGGCGATCCTTGAAGCTAGTTTTGAGCATTCCAAGGTAAGGCACCATGCCAATCAGTTCGCCCGCCTCTTCCGACATGACCGACGAAACGGCATCGAGCAAACCCACAAACTTGATCTGGATCGATACGCCATCGATGGCGAGATCCGTGTCGTCCCTGCGCTTGTATTTCTCCGCTAGGTCGTTGACGAACGCACGCGCGAGCACGCACCCTCGGTCCGCGCCGAACACCGATACCTCGATGGCACGAACTTTCGGCATCCGCTTCTTGACCGCCTTGTACGCGGCCTCGAACTGATCTTTGGCTGCGATCAACCGGGTATCGACGCCCGTTCCGAAAGCTTTGGCCATGACGGAATTGTCACGCACGATCGGCACGTTCTCCATCGCGATGCCGACAAAAAGACTGCGTGCAACCGCCCAGCCCGCCTTCATCGGGGCTCCCTTGACGTTGTTCTTGAAGTCGTTCTTCGCGTTGCGCCACAGCAGCGTTCCGGTAGCCTTGGTTCGCTCCCAGTATCGTTCCGGCGACGCATTCAACACATTCATGACACGTCGCGCCTGAGCGGGAATGTGCTCGATATCCTTCCGAAGATCCTGGAATGCCTTATCGATGGGTCGAAGCGAAAAATCCCCCTCGACGAATCCATCGAATAACTGCTTCTTTACGTCGTCGACACGCTTCTTGACGCCGGCCTGTTTGATCGGCGTATTGACACGCGCGAACGACTCGGCGACCGACTTCGCTCCGCTCAACGCTTTCTTGCCTGCCATCTTGGCCGCAGCTATGCCGGCATTGGCCAACGGATCGGCCTTGGCCGACTCGTTGAGCGGCGTGCCCAATCCTGAATAATAGAAGCGGTACCAGAACTGATTGACCGGCCGACGCGAATCATCGTTATCGCGATGAGCCTCCCACAAGCGACAGATATTCGAGTATTGAGAACTCGCCTTGTCGTCGAGATCGGCATGGCGGCCAAAGGCATCGAAGAAGAATCCCATGCGTATGGTTGCTCCGCATGGCAAGCAATCTCCCTTGGGATACATGGTCGCACTTTGGCGGGCCACCTGCATGTACACGGATGTTGGTGTCGCATCATCCGGATCGAGCTTGATTTTCTCAGCCATGCTGCTTCTCCCCTACTCGCGGCGGCGGCAACAGCCCTGCGGCAACAGCAGGCACCGCCACCGCCTCGAATTTATCGCTTCTGAGTTCGGACGAAACGCTCTTTGGCAGCGCTTGCATCGACTTCGCAAATAAACCCGGCTGACCCACCGCCGTCTGCAAGATATGCTGGACCTCAGGATGCGCATCAAACCGATCGTTGACGAGCAGACCAAAGTACGCGTACTGCTTCAGATCGTCGAGATCAGTCAGCCGGTATTTCAGCCATGCGACCGCAACGACGCGCGCGACGCGACGAAACTGTTGGTCTTCGCGCTCGTCATATCGCTTGTCCAGTTGTGATTGGTACTGCTTCATCCACCTCACGACATCGACAATCGGCAGGCGAGCATCGTCAAGCAACTGGCCGGGAAATTGAAACTCGACATGCTGGTCCGGGAAGAAATGCACTTCGAGAATTCGGGAACCCACCTCGTCGGGCAACTGGGACTGCGGCATCGACACTTTCGTCTCGCCGTGGAACATCTGCTTGTCCCCTTTGTGCCATTGGTCGACATCGTAGTAGTTCCACTTGACGACAAATTCCGTGCCCTTGAGCTTGTAGCAACATTTCACGCTACCGCTCCCCGCTCCCGGTGGGTCGTCGCCGCCTCCGCTCGCCTTGTTTCCAAATGCATCGGTAATGGTGAAGCCACTCATGTTGTACGGCAGATAATTCCGGCCAATGACGGAAATCCCGCTGTATGTCGGTTCCGACTTACCACACGCCGCCACGGCCACCAGTAACAGACATGCCGCCAAAACACGGTCGATCAAGCGAAACAATCTCATTTCTCTACGCATTGAAGGTTTTCCTCTGAGGGGCATCTCGTTCGCCCTGCTGCTGTGGGCAGGTTGCGATTGTCAGCATGCACGCCATACCAGACACCGTGGGCACTGCTGCCTGCACTTCACCTCTCAGGCACCGATGCGACGCCACTACGTATGTCAAATCGGCCATGCTTACCCGCTTGCCGACATAGAACCGGCATGCCATGCTGATTGTCGCTCGAACGTCTGTCCGTTCGAGCCCTGACATCTCAGCCATGCTGCTCTCCCTCCATACGTGGCGGCGGTATCAGGCCATCAGGAATCGTCGGCACCACCACCGGCTCAAACCTGTTGCTCATCAACGCAGAAAGTACATTCTTCGATAGCGATTGCATAACCTTTGCAAACATCCCCGGCTGACCGGCGGCCGTTTGCAAAATACGCTGGACATCAGGATGCGTATCGAACCGATCGTTGACGAGCAGATCAAAGTACGCGTACTGCTTCAGATCATCGAGATCGGTCAATCGGTATTTCAGCCATGCTGAAGCAATAATGCGAGTGATGCGACGAAACTGCTGGTCCTCCCGTTCGTCGTATCGCTCGCTTAACCACTCCTGATAGTGACTGGACATCCAGCGCGACACATCGATCATCGGAATACGCGACTCATCAAACAGCGCGCCAGGAAACTGGAGCTCGATGTGACGATCCGGATAGAAGTGAACTTCGAGAATTCGATCGCCGACCTTCTCCGGAACCTGCGACGGAGACATCGTAGCCTTTGCCTCGACGTGAAACATTTCCTCATTACCTTTGTGCCACTGGTCAACGTCGACATAGTTCCATTTGACCGTGAACTCGGTACCTTGGAGCTTGTAGCAACAAGTCACTCCCCCTCCGCCACCCGGCAAGCTATTCCCTCCACCCGCCTTGTTTCCGTAAGCATCGCTAATCGTAAATCCATCCAGGTTGTACGGCAGATAGTTGTGAGCGATCACCGAAATCCCGCTATACACCGGCTCCGATTTCCCGCACGCGCTCAAGGCCATCGCAACCAGGCCCACCGCCAGCACCGACCTACGCCACGCCACCGCGCGCCTCCAGCAATTCCCGCTCATGCGCATCGCGAATCGCATCCCACGTCGCATCGTCGATCGCCATCAGCGCCGTATCGACGCCGGTTTCCCCGCGTGACGCCGCTTCGAGGCTCGCCTTGACCGCCGGATGCTCGTCGAACTTCGGCGCGACCTGCATGCCCATCACCACGTAGCACAGCAGCTCCGCTTCGCCGGTGATCCCGTGCCCTGCCGCGCGATCGAGTTGCTCGACAACCTGCTCGTACAGCCCGCCATCGGACAGGTGATCGACCGCCGCCGCCATCGTCTCGCGAAACTTCAGCACGAGCTTGTCCGGATAGCCGAGTTCGATCAACTGCGCATGCTGCTTCTCGCTCAAGCCCTGCACATCGCCTGCCTGCGCGGCCCCGGCAGACGCCGGCGCATCGTTGCGCCACACGACCTCCTCGAGCCGCCGATTGCGATAGCGGATCTCGCCGAACGGCGCAACGAACTGCTGCGCCTGCGTATCGCTCCACACCAGACGGAGCCGTCCGAATACGTGATTGTCGAAGAAGAACAGGTAATACGCGCGACCGTTCGGCAGCGCGTACTTCACATATCTGCGCAGATGCGCGTCGAGCGCATCGAACGACCACGTCGACCACAGCCACGTCACCGCATGCAGATCGACCGCGTCCAGCCACAGCTGGCGCAGCAGCCGATGTTGCTCGCCCTCCTCGTCGTCGAGTGCCTGGCGGTCGAAGGCAATCAGGTACGGTGCGATATCCGTATAAGCGTCGAGACCGGTATCCGTCCAGAGCGACGCGTAGCGCAGGCCGTGCACCGTCACGAGCTGCGTATCCAGCTCCTGATAACCGCGCGTATCGACGATCGCGTACAGTCGCATCGGCCGGCCCGCGGCGGTCTCGCCCCTCAGCGACGCCTTCAGCGCCTCCAGAAATACCGGCCATTCCGGCTCGCGCGGTTTCGGCGCGGCGTCGACGGCCTCGCTCACGTCGACTGCATCGCTCCCGTCGCCCACGTTGCCGATGTTGCTCACGTCACCCATCAATCGGCCTCGACCATCGATTCGCGCCCGCTATGCGCATTCAGCACGCATTGCTTGCACGTGCCGCCCGGCATGGCGGGCAGCGGATACGGCATGCTCGTCGGGCCGCTGAATGCGTGCTGGGCACCCTTGATATCGATCTTCCCTGGCGCGTGAATCTCGATGTTGCCACCCTTGATCCGTACGTACGCGCCGCCCGAGGTCAGCAGGATCTCCTGTTTGGCGGCCACGTCGACGTTCTCGGTCGACGACACGATCTTGACGACCTTCTGCGCGGTCAACTCGATACTGTCCGAATGCGCCTGAATCTCGACCTTGCCCTTGCCCGCGAACAGCTTCATCCCGGCGTTCTGGGCAAACAGGCTGATGCGATCCCGGATACCGGCGACCAACGACTTCCCGCTGGTAATGAACGTACTTTGACCGCTGACGATGTTGGCCTGCTGATCGCCCGATACGTGCACCGACTGCTGCGACGCCAACCCGATCCCCGCCGGACTCGCGAACAACATCACTGGTTCCTTGAACGCATTCGCGCTGCCCGTCCCGCCACCAGCGGTCCTGCCGCCCGACGACGCACCCGCCACGCCGTTCTTCGTGGCGTCGGTGAATTGCTTCAGCGCATCGTGTCCGGTACCGAGGCTTTCGGCCTGATGCATTTCACTGACCTGCGACATCGACTCGAGCAGCCCGTCGGCATTGGCGAGTTGCTGCTGCGCTTCGCTCACATCGAGCGGCTGGCTGTTTGCCTGCTTCGGATGCGTCGTCACGTACAGCCCCTGCCTGGCGCGCACGGCGCCATACGCATCCGTGCGCAGATCGAAACCCGAGCCGAGATACGCGCCGCGCGTGTTGCCGCTCTGTTCGATCAGATAGCCGAGATGCAGCAGCGAATTCGCGCTGCTGCTGAACAGGCGCGCGCGGTTCTGCCCCGTCGCGTCGTCGAGCACCATCTCGTTGTGACCCGATCCCGAATACTCCTTCGAACGAAAGCCCGACAGGATTCCGTCGCTATGCCACTGCGGCTTGGCGGCCCCGTTGTAGACGCGATGCATCACGATCGGCCGGTCGCAATCCCCGCCGATATAGCCGATCATCACCTCCTCGCCGATCCGCGGAATGTGGACGCCGCCGTATCCACCGCCGGTATCCGACTGCACGACGCGCACCCAGCACGACGCGTTTTCGCGACCTTCGCTCTGCCGGTCCCAGACGAACATGACCTTGATCCGGTTCAGTTCGTCCGTATAAACCTCCTCGCCCTTCGGCCCGACGACGACGGCCGTTTCGAGCTGCATCGCGGGTTTCCGGTGCTCGAACGGGCTGCGATACGGCACGGCCGCGCGCTGCGCTTCGACTTCGACGAAATAGAACCCGGCCGAACCGTCGTCATGCCCGACTTCGAATGCGGCCGCCTCACCGTGGCCGGCTTTCGCCTGTGCCAGCCGATCCTGCAGGCTGTGCGGAAAATTCGCTTCGTGGTCCGAGATCGGCAGGTTGTTCTCGATGTACCGCGACACCTTCAATGCCGCGAATTCCCGGTCTTGCGCCGCATCGCGGTCGTGCTCGGGGTGATCCGCCAGCGTGAAGCGCCGCCCGGCGTCGATCCCGCGCACGCCGCCCACGCCGAAGAAGCGCTTCGCGCGCGATTCCCATTCCTCCAGGCGAATCTTCGACAGATGTTCGCCGCGATCCTGGCCCGCGTACGTATACGCGCCGGTGTACTCGTAGATTTCCGTCTGGTTCGGCAGATCGCCCTGGCCGGCTTTCGTCGGCAACGCCGTGCCGTTCGGATTGGCCGCCGAGGACGGCGACTTGTAATCGAACGTGCGTGTGGTGTGCAGCGAACTCTGCAAGGTCCGCGATGCGGCCCATTGCGTCAAGCCGGCGGTTTCGCTCCCCGTTCCCGAGCGGTCGAACCTGACAAGATTCGGCGATAGTTCGTCGACCGCGTGCAGGTCGTCGGTAATGACGAGCGTGTGCGCGCTGCCGTCCTCGCTATGTCGCCAGAAACCGAACAGCCCTTCGTCTTCCATCAGGCGATGCACGAAATTCCAGTCGGTTTCGCTCTGGCGACAGTAGGACCGCGACGGCAGCGGCTTCGACAATGCGAACTGATACCGCCCCTTGGCCTGCGGATGCGCGTCGAACACATCGGCGAGGATCGTATCGACACTCTGGTCCTGCCAGTACCGCATGTCGCTGCGGAACTTGAGGAAGTGCATCCATGACGCGAAAGTCAGCTGATAGCTCGACAGGCTGCCGTCCGCGCCGAGCCTGCGTGCCGTATGGATATAGCCGTTGATCGGCAGATACGACTGATTCGCCTGCTGGATCCACAGCGTCATCGGCTTCGCGATCAGCGTCTTGAGCTCGATGTCGCTCGCGGTGGAAACGAGATCGAGCGTGACGCTGAAATCGCGCCCCAGTTCGGAATGGGTCACGGCCCGACACGGCACGAGTGCATTGTTCGGCAACGACGGAATGTCCGTCTTCAGCAGACGATCCTGCTGAATCAGGCCACCGCGAATCGCCTGTGCGAGTTCGGTCACGTTCATGCGTCATCCGTCTTCTTGTTTACCGCGATCCCGCCTGGGGCCCGCGCTCTCAGGAAACAGCCTTTCTCTCACGGCACCTCGGACACCTCCGAGTAACCTCGGCCCGACACGGTCATTACGACTGCTCGTCCGGCCGCACCCCCAGCAGCTCGCGAATATGCGACAGCGAGCCGTCGTCCTTGACGACGCTCTCGAGCCACTTGTGCAGCGGCATGTCGGCCCATTCGGCGGCCTTGTCGGCGAGGTACGCGACCGGGCTGTGCGGCTCGGTCTGGCGGAAATAACGCGCGACCGCACGCAACTGGTCGACGGCCTGCGCGCGGTTCTGGATGCCGGCGATCATCTGCGTCACCGGAGGACGCGGAGCGGTCTGCGACTGCACGTGAGTCTCCTCGGTCTGAATCGGATTGCCGAACACCGGCTCGATGCGCTCGGGCTGCGCCTGCGGCGCCGACTGCGTGTGCGGCGCGCTGCCCGTATAGCCTTGCTCGCGCGCAAAGCGCTCGGCGAGCCGGTACACGGTCTCGAACGCGTCGCGTGCCTGCCGGAAGCTCGGCGCCGAATCGCCCGCGCGCTCGACGAGCCGCTCCTCGAACGCGTCGAGCGCGAATTCGAATGCCTTCAGGTTCGCCAGCAGCGCCGTGTAGAACGCGATCGACGTCACGCGCCGCGACGCATCGATCTGGTCGATCGACGGCTTGCCGCGCGCGATGTCGTCCGCGTGTTCGGGGTCGCGCTTGATGGACTGCGCGACGTGCTGCGCCACTTCCCAGTCGAGCGTGCTGAACGCGTTCGACGCGCCGTCCGTCATCGGCACCGCGCGCAGCAGCTCGGCCGTGCGGCCGGACAGCCATGCGACGTTGCCGAGCCGGTGCTCGGTGTCGTCGTCCTCGGGCAGCGGGTGCACGGTGTCCCAGAAGTCGCGGCACAGGCCCTCGAGCAGCGCATAGCCTTCGGTGAGGCCGGTGATGCCGTCTTCGAGCGCGAGCGCCTCGGTCAGCCACACGGCGAGCCGCAGGTCTTTCGTGCGCGTGCGCAGCAGCTCGCCCGTATGGTCGACGACGAAGCCCCAGTCGGCCTCCTTGATCTCGGTCACCCATTCGCCCTGGTCGAGCGTCGGATCGTCGTAGCGCCGCGCGTCCTGAATCGCGTCGAATTCGTTCGAAAACAGCAGGTCGTCGCCGCTGGGCGACGCATCGCTGATCGGCGTCAGCAGCTCGGGGAGATTGATCGGCATGGTTCAGTGAATCCGTTGATGCATCAGATGTCGCGCGCGGGGCTCGTTCGACCGCTCGTTCGACCGCTCATTCGACCGTGTAGGCGAATTCGCCGGCCTCGTCCGCGCGCACCGCGATGCGCGCGATGGCCGCGCCGTCGGCGATCCGGCCGAGCACGTGGCCCGCGATCTCCGGCAGCAGCGTGCCGTTCAGGATATGGTCGACGTTGCGGGCACCCGAGTCGACCTCGGTGCAGCGCGCGAGCACCGCATCGACGAGCGATTCGTCCCATTCAAACGCCGCCTTGTGGTTCGCCTCGATCCGGCGACGGATCCGCTCGAGCTTCAGCTCGATGATCTCGGCCAGCACGTCGTCGGAAATCGGGTAGTACGGCACGACCTTCATCCGCCCGAGGAACGCGGGCTTGAAGGTCTTGTACAGCTGCGGGCGCAGCGTCTCGGCGAGCGCGTCCGGATCGGGCAGTTCCTCAGCCGGCTTGTTCAGGCACGCCTGCATCACCGCGGTCGAACCGACGTTCGACGTCAGGATGATCAGCGTGTTGCGGAAATCGATCTCGCGCCCTTCCGCGTCGTCCATCGTGCCCTTGTCGAACACCTGGAAGAACATCTCGAGCACGTCGGGGTGCGCCTTCTCGACCTCGTCGAGCAGCACGACGGAATACGGGTTGCGGCGCACGGCCTCGGTCAGCACGCCGCCCTCGCCGTAGCCGACATAGCCGGGCGGCGAGCCCTTCAGGCCCGACACGCTGTGCGCCTCCTGGTACTCGCTCATGTTGATCGTGACCATCTTGCGCTCGCCGCCGTACAGGATGTCGGCCAGCGCGAGCGCCGTCTCGGTCTTGCCGACGCCCGACGGCCCGACGAACATGAACACGCCGCGCGGCTTGTTCGGATCCTCGAGGTTCGCGGTCGCGGTGCGCACGCGCTGCGCGATCGCGTCGAGCGCGTGGTCCTGACCGATCACGCGCGCGGTGAGCAGCGGCTGCAGGTTCAGCACGGTGTCGATCTCGTCCTTCACCATCCGGCCGAGCGGAATGCCCGTCCACGCGGCGACGATCTCGGCGACGACGTGGCCGTCGACCTGCAGCGGCACCATCAGCTCGCCGCCCTGCAGCGCGTGCAGCGCCGCGACGCGTTCGGCGAGTTTGTCGCGCGTCGCCTGCACGTCGACCGGCGGGCCGTCCTCGGACGGGCCGCGCGCCTTGTCGAGCGTTTCGCGCAATTCGGTGATCTCGGCGACGATCGCGCGCTCGGCTTCATAGCGCGCTTCATCCTTCGCGAGTTGCTCCAGCGCCGTGTCGCGCGCGCCGCACAGCTCGCCGAGCCGCTCGTCGTGCGACGCGCCGCCCGCTGCCTCGCGTTCCAGCGATGCGATTTCCGCGTCGATCCGCTCGATGCGCTTCTTCGTGTCGTCGATCGCGGCCGGCGTCGCGCTGTGTGCGAGCGCGACCTTCGCGCACGCGGTGTCGAGCACGCTGATCGCCTTGTCGGGAAGCTGGCGACCGCTGATGTAGCGGTGCGACAGGCGCACGGCCTCGATGATCGCATCGTCGAGGATCCGCACGTTGAAGTGCTTCTCCATCAGGCCCGACATGCCGCGCAGCATCGCGGCCGCGAGCGGCTCGCTCGGCTCCTCGACCTTCACGACCTGGAAGCGCCGCGCGAGCGCCGCGTCCTTCTCGAAGTACTTCTTGTATTCGCTCCACGTCGTCGCGGCGATCGTGCGCAGCTCGCCGCGCGCGAGCGCCGGCTTCAGCAGGTTCGCCGCATCGTTCTGGCCGGCCTGGCCGCCCGCGCCGATGATCGTGTGCGCCTCGTCGATGAACAGGATGATCGGATGCGCGCTCTTCTTCACCTCGTCGATCACGCTCTTCAGCCGGTTCTCGAACTCGCCCTTCACGCTCGCGCCGGCCTGCAGCAGCCCCATGTCGAGCACGTGCAGCGCGACGCCGGAGAGCGGCGGCGGCACGTCGTCGACCGCGATTCGCAGTGCAAGCCCCTCGACGACCGCGGTTTTACCGACGCCGGCCTCGCCGGTCATGATCGGGTTGTTCTGGCGGCGGCGCATCAAGATATCGATCGCCTGGCGGATCTCGGCTTCGCGGCCGATCACCGGATCGATCTTGCCGTCGCGCGCGCGCTGCGTGAGGTTGGTCGTGTACGTGTCGAGCGCGGGCGTCTTCGACGGGCCGGCCGCGGGCACCGCACCGTCGGCGCCCGGCGCCACGCCGCCGTCGTCGGTATCGGCCTGGCGCGGCTCGGCTTCGCTCGACCCGGCCACGATCTCGTCGAACTTGTGCTTCAGGTCCGTCACGTTCACTTCCGCGAACTGCGACGACATCCGCTGCGCGAACTGCGCGAGATCCGGCGCGGTCAGCAGCGCAAGCAGCAGGTGCCCCGAACGGATGCGGCCGAGCTGCGAATCGAGCGATGCGATCAGCCACGCCTGTTCGAACAGCGCGATCAGGTGCACCGAAAACACCGGCGTGCGCGTATTGCCGGTCTTCAGGCGCGTCAACTCGCGCTCCAGATCGGCGCGCAGCGCATGCGGATCGACGCGGCTCGCGCGCAGCGCGAGCGGCAGGTCGCCCGCCGGCTCCTCGAGCAACGCGAGGAACAGGTGCTCCAGATCGACCTCGTAGTGGCCGCGCGCCAGGCACGCGCTCGCCGCGCGCTCGGCCGCGTGCCGGCACAGCGGGTTCAGTTTCGTGATCAGGGTCTTCAGAGGCGTGCTCATGGCGTCGATCTCAGGTTCGATTGCGTGTTGTTGTCGTTCGGAATCAGTGAATCACGTGCAGTTCGTAGCAGGCGTCCGAGCGATCCTCGATCGCGTCGCGCGTGCAGAGGAATGCGTCCCAGCCGAGCCGCGAGCCCGCGCCGAGCACGCTCGCGCCGACCTCCGTGCGCTTGAGCACCAGCTTCACCTCGTACTCGAGCGTGACGCCGGCGAGCAGCGTCAGCATCCGTTCGAGCGCGACGGCCTGCGCACCGCCGGGCAGGAACGCCTCGTAGTCGCGCTTGGACAGCGGGCCGACGACGATCCGCGCGCGCATGTCGCGCTGCCATACGCGTTCGCCGACGAGCGCCGTCGCGCCAAGCACCGCGTTGACCTCCCCGAGTACGCTCAACTGGTCGGGCGGCACGTCGTACCACTTGCCGACGAACTGGTCGATCTTCACCGGCACGCGGAAATAGTCGGACAGCGTGCGCTGCAGGTAGGCGGCCGACATCGGCCGGTGCCGCGCGGCCAGCGCGTAGCCGGCAACGGCTTCGTCGAGCACGCCGCCCGCACCGGCCGCGAGGCTGTCGCGCACCTCGTCGCTCGGCACGCCCGCGATCGCGAGCAGCAGCGGCAAATAGCGCTCGTCGCGGTCGAGCTCGTAATGGAACGGCAGCCGGTATTTCTTCCACGCCGCATAGAACAGCGCGGTCGCGCGATTCGAGAACACGTCGAAGAACGCGCGCGCCGCGTGGTCGCGCTTCAGGTGCTCGCGCGCGACGATCTGCTCGGTGTAGTGCAGCGGCAGCGCGCCCTGCCCGCCGAGCAGCCCGAAGAATGCGGGCGTCAGCTGGACGTGGCCGAGCTCGCCGGCCGCGAGTGCGGCGCCGCGCTGCTCGCGCGAGTCGAGCGGCGTGCCGCCGTCGTCGAACGAGCGCGCGCCTTCGATCTCGCTCGGCGGAAAGCCGAGCGACAGCGTGTTGCGGAATTCGATGCGTTGCGCGACGACGTCGCCCTGCCGCCATGCGCCGGGCGCATCCGACGCCTGCCGCGCGAACAGCCCTTCGAGCACGCGCACGGCCTGGAAGAACTCGAAGCGGTGCGGCTCGTCGAGCAGTGCGTCGACTACGCCAGGATCGATTCGCCGGTCCGGGGCTTGCATCGGATGATCTCCTCGCCGGTGCGCTTCGACACGACGACTAGTTGAACGAAACTGTTGAGGTGGACATAGAGCCCGAAGAAGCTGTCGAGCACACGCACGAACGACGCGAGGCTCGCCCCGACGAAGTGCTCCTCGTCGATCGTCACGCGCACCTCGATGCCGCGTACGAAGGTCGCGAACGGCTTGCCGGGCAGCCACTGCACGGCGCCGCGCTGCTCGATGCCGGCCAGGCCGTCGATCTGGCGCATCGACACCGCGGTGCGCCGCAGGTCGTACAGCGTCAGCATTTCCTTCAGCGGCGCGAGGCCGTGCGCGACCAGCGACACGTGATTGAGCGCGAGGTGCGACACGAGCCGCCAGTGCGCGGCACGGCCGCGCTCGAAGCGCACGCTCTGCGTCGGGCGGCGCAGCAATGAGATGCCGCTGGTCTGCGCACCGCCTTCCTGGAACAGGTCGCCGCCCTCGAGGCCGAACGCGAGCATCGCCGGCAGGTCGCGGTTCGTGCAGGTGAGGTCGAGGCTCAGCGTGTCGGTCTGCGGCGACGTCGGCTCGAAATCGATGTCGACGATCGAGATCTCGGTTTCGTAACCGGGGCTCTTCTGCGCGACCCAGTCGTTGCGGCGCGCGAACCAGTAGTGACCGATCCGCGCCGATTCGCCGTGATGCAGCGAATAGAACGGCCGGAACTCGATCACCGATTCTTCATGCGCCTGCTGCCTGACGAGCTTCACCGAGTCGATCGAGTACACCTCGTACGCGAACGCGCGCCGCGCCTCGGCGATCACCGGGTAGGACACGGCGCGGTGCGTGATGCGGATCGGCTCGCCGTGTTGGCGGAACAGGTTGACGATCGGCGTGCAGAACAGCCGGAAGTGGCTCGCCGTCAGCAGCTCGAGCAGCCTCGCGACGTGCGAATCGCTGCGCACGTCCTGCAGCACGAGATGCAGCGTCGCGCGCTGGCAGCGGCCCGACGCGCGCGCGATCGCCGCAAGATCGAAATCGACGAAATCGAACTTGTCGGGGAACGCGAAGTATTCGGTGAGCAGGCGATACGCGGGATGCGATTTCGCCGGGTAATCGATCAGCGCGTCGTCTTCGTCGAAGCCGGCCTGCGCGATCGGCAGCTTGCGCAGCGGGGTCCAGCGGCCGTTGCGTTCGGGCTCGACATACGCACCGAGCACGTTGACGAACAGGCAGTCGGTCAGCGCGGCGACGAACGACTGCTCGCCGTGCAGGTGCGCGCGCAGCGTCGGCACCTTCAGCGCGCCGAGATCGAGCTGCGCGGCGAGCGATTCGAACGTGATCGAGATCACGCCCGTCGCGTTCGACGGCAGCACCGTCGCGCTCGGCGCGAGCGCGACCGGCGTGTAACGGGCTTCCGAGATGCGGATCGGCGCGAGCGTCACGTCGTAGGCGGTGCGGAACCGGCACTGCACGCCGCGGATCGGGCGGCTCTTCAGCTCGGTGCCGCGGTCGATCACGACCGGTTCGGTCTGCTGGCCGGGCGACGCCGGCGTGAACTGCGCGATCGAGCACGACGGGAACGGCCGCAGGTAGTGCGGATACAGCACTTCCAGCAGCGCTTCGGTGAATTCGGGGTAGTCGTCGTCGAGCTTCTTGTTGATGCGCGCGCCGAGCAGCGCGAACGACTCGATCATCCGCTCGACGTGCGGATCCTCGCAATGCTCGCCGGACAACGCGAGCCGCGCCGCGATCTTCGGATAGCGTTCGGCGAAATCTCGCGAATAGCGCCGCAAAAACGATAATTCGCGCTCGTAATACGGCAGCAATTCTTCCATCGACGACCCCGAACCTCAATATTTCCTGCCGGACCTGATCAACCACCGGGCGGTCCGGCCCGCTCGGCGGCTTGATTTACTGCATTCTCGCGGCGCGTGCGCGCGTGACCGAATACTGCAGCGTCGACGGCTGCAGCATCGCGTCGAAGCTCACCGGCTCCTCGGCCGGGTGCACGACGAGCAGCGCCTGGATCGCGAAGTAGAGCGCGTTGGTCGCCTGCTCGTTCAGCTCGAACGTCACTTGTACTTGCTGCAGGCGCGGCTCATGGCGCGCGATGGCCTGCTGGATCGACTTGCAGATGAACGCGCGGTCGTAGTGACTCGCGAGGCTCAGCCCCGCGAAATCGTTCAGCCCGTAGGTCAGCACCGATTTCTGGCATTCCGGCAGCGCGGCCAGCTCGTTCTCGGTGTGCGCGATACGGGTGTTGAGGATCGCCTCGACGTCGCGGGCGACCGTGTTCTTGAGCTCGTCCAGCGACAATTGCCGCATCGCTGCCGAGGCCGGCAGGTGCGGTTCGTCGTCGAACAGCTTGTCGAGAAAACTGGGTTCGAATCGTTTCATTGGCCGGCATGCACAGCACAAACGGCAACGGGACGCCGTGCGCCCCGTTGCCGCAACCGACCTTAGACCGCGTAGGTCTTGTCGTTCTTCGTCAGACTCCAGGCGCCCTGCGTGTTGCCGCCCTGGTTGCCGCCGATCTTCTGCTGGGTTTGCTTCCACTGCACGGCCGCGTACTTCAGCGAGAACGTCTCGAGCGGCAGACCTTCCTCGCGGACGCTCGGGGCGATGCTCGAGATGATCACGTACTTGAGCTTGACTTCCAGATACTGCACGCGCTTGCCTTCACCGTCTGCGCGCGAGAAATGGACCGTCACCTCGTCGAACGTGGTGCCGCCCGAAGCGTGCTGGTACAGCAGCGGGCTCGACGAATCGATTTCCTTCGTGAAAATCATGTCGCCGTGCTCGCAACGCGTCATCGTGTGACCGCCAGCGGTCGATGCGGTTGCCGAACGCGGCTGAACGATCGAGTGATCCCACGATTTCAGTTCGATCCAGCCCTGATGGTCTTTGTCCGCGGATTCGCCCTTCACCGCCGGACTACCAAACTGCAAGTGCATATGTAACATGGCCCTTCGACTCCCCAAAGAGGTGGTTTTAACGTCCTACCCAGGCGGCCCGCCCGGGCGATTTACTCGCTTATGAATTTGCCGGTTTGGGCAGATCAGCGACAAGTCGCAGAGAAATCGAGAGTTCGTCGAGCTGAAAGTGCGGACGCAGGAATGCGACCGAACGATACGAGCCCGGCTTGCCCGGAATCTCCGACACTTGTATGGATGCCTCGCGCAGCGGGAATTGCGCTTTCTGTTCCTGCGAGGCGTTATCGTCGAGCAGGACGTACTGCGAAATCCACCGGTTGAGGAAAGTCTCCACGTTCTGCGCCGATGCGAAGCTGCCGATCTTGTCGCGCATCATCGCCTTCAGGTAGTGCGCGACGCGCGATACCGAGAAGATGTACTGAAGCTGGGCGGACAGGACGGCGTTCGCATTCGCGCTGTCGGTGCTGTATTTCTTCGGTTTCTGCACCGACTGCGCAGCGAAGAACGCGGCGTAATCTGAGTTCTTGCAATGGACGAGCGGGATGAAGCCGAGGTCGCTCAGCTCCTTCTCGCGACGATCGGTGATCGCGATTTCGGTCGGGCACTTCAGCGCGACTTCGCCGTCGTCGGTCTTGAACGTGTGGGTCGGCAGATCCTCGACGAGGCCGCCGCCTTCGACGCCGCGGATCGCCGCGCACCAGCCGAAGTCGTCGAACGCGGCCGTCAGGCGTGCAGCGAATGCCCACGACGCGTTGCACCACAGGTACTTGTCGTGATCGGTGCCGTCGACGTCCTCGACGAAGTTGAAGTTTTCCGCGGTCTGGCCGTCCTTTGGATTGAACGGCAGGCGGCCGAGGAAGCGCGGCAGCGTCAGGCCGACGTAGCGCGAATCTTCGGCGTCGCGGAACGACTTCCACTTCGCGTATTCGACGGTATCGAACACCTTGCCGAGATCGCGCGGCTTGCCGAGGTCCGAGAACGACTCGAGGCCGAGCAGCTCGGGCGACGCCGACGCGATGAACGGCGCGTGCGCGGCCGCCGCGACGTGCGACATCTGCTCGATGAAGTACATGTCTTCCGGCTGGCGCGAGATCTCGTAATCGCCGATCAGCGCACCGAACGGCGAGCCGCCGAACGTGCCGAATTCTTCTTCGTAGACCTTCTTGAACAGCGCGCTCTGGTCGAACTCGCTCGCGCCCTTGAAATCGCGCACGAGGTCGCGCTTCGGTGCGTGCAGCGCCTTGATCTTGATCGTCTGGCCCGTATTGCTTTCCTTGACCAGGTAATCCATCCCGCGCCACGTGCTTTCGAGGCGCTGGAATTCCGGCGCGTGCATCACCGCGGAAAGCTGCGTCGAGATCAGGCGGTCGAGTTCCGCGACGCGCGCATCGATCGTGGCCGACAGGTTGTCCGACACGATCACCGTGCCGTCGAGCACCTGGTGCACGAGTTCGCCGATCAGGTCCTTCGCGCGCGCATGCTCGGAATCGGATTTCGCGACCTTGCTCTTCTCGACGATGTCGTCGAGCAGCGAGGTCCCGGCGGCGTATTCCGCGCCGCTGGCTTGGGCCGCAGCCGTTTGCTGGTTCATCTCAACACTCCGTCGTCATTCGCCGTCTTTGTCGCCGCCGGTGCCCTTGGCGAGCTCCTGCAGCTGCTGCGTGTTCTTCAGCACCTCGGACAGCAGGTCCTCGAGCTTGTCGTTGCCGGCGAGCTTGTTGCGCAGGTCGGCGAGCTTCGAGCGCGCCTCGAGCAGGCGGCGCAGCGGCTCGACCTGTTCGACGACGTCGTCCGGGCTGAAATCCGACAGCGAGCGGAACTTCAGGTCGACCGCGAACTTGCCGCCTTCCGGGCTCAGGCGGTTTTCCACCTGGAACGCGGCACGCGGCTCGATCGCCTTCATCACGTCGTCAAAGTTGTCGCGGTCGATATTGACGAACTTGCGGTCGCGCAGCTTCGGCTGCTCGATTTCGGATTGGCCCGCCAGATCGCCGACAACCCCGACGACGAACGGCAGTTCCTTCACCTCGATCGCGTCGCCCTTCTCGACCTCATAGGTCAGCTGGACGCGCGGCGGCCGTATTTTCTGCAAGCTTTTCTGAATGCTTTCTTTCTTGGCCATCGACGGCTCCCAGGTTAGTTGTGGTTTTCGCGTCAGTTGCGCAGCGCGCTGAACGGATCGGCGCCGCCCTTTTGCGGCGTGGCGGGCGGCGTCGGCGCGGTGGTCGCGGCCGCAGCTGCCTCGGTTGCCGGTGCAGCGCCGCCCTTCGGACGATGGACGATCCGGCGCGGCGGGCGCGGCTTCACGGTCTTCGTTTCAGGCGGGAACAGCGCCGATTCGCCCAGCGTGTCGCGCAACTGCTTCGCGAGCGCCTGCGCATCGGACTTCGCGTCGCCCGCGAGCGACGAATCCTGGCGCAACTCGCCGAGCGACTGCGTCGCGATCCGCAGGCCGGCGACGGCCAGCACGCTCTTCGCCTGCCGATCGGTCGCGTCGCGCTGCAGCGCTTCCTGGGCGGCGACGATCGCCTGGCCGTAGTGGTTCTGTGCGAACTGGATTTGCGCGATGCGCGACCACGGCTCCTCGCGCGTCGGGTCCGACTTCGCGAGCTGCTGGTACAGGCCGAGGGCCTTGTCCTGGTCACCCGCCTTCGCAACCGCGTCCGCATCGGCCAGCGACTTGTTGAACACCTCGGCAGTCGGCGGCACGGGAGGCTGGCTCGCACAGCCGGCGATCACGCCGCAAGCCACCACTACCCCAGACATTTTTGCGAAGAGACGGTCTTTCATCGTTATATCCACCGGCGCGTGAGTTTTAAAATCGTTGAGAATCTGGTTCTTTTGCTTTGCAAGAAGCGCGCGGGTATAGTACCGATCAATTTTTCATAATTCAATCGTCGTGTGAAGAGTAATTCCTTTTAAAACCGGGCGCTACCCCCTCCAATGGCCTCTCGCTGCGGGCTCGCAGCGGTTTTTCCTTCGGCTGGAATGCGCAAGTTTTACTGGTCGCGCGACGCGCCGCCCGGGCGGCGGAAAAAATTTCCGGGCGCTTGCCGCGACGCAGGCGTGCTTAATAGTTGAACGGTGCAATGTCGGGCATACGCGGCAAACGCGAAAATACCCGGCAGTTTTGACAGGGATAAAGGCGGCACGCCGGAAACACGATGAGATCGTCCATGATTCGCTACGCGCTGCCGCTGGTTGCCTGCGCCCTTCTGGCCGGATGCGCGGCCGCCCCGCTGCTCGGCTCGGCCGCGAGCGCCGTGTTGCAGGCCGCCGGCGTCGGCAAGCCCGACCTGCCGGACGCGCAGAAGCCGCCGCGCAACCTCGGGATCACGCTCGCTGCCGCGCCGAACCTGAATGCCGCGACCGACAACAAGCCGCTCGCGCTCGTCGTGCGGCTCTACACGCTGAAAGATCCGACGTCGTTCCAGCAGGCGCCGTTCGACGCGTTCACCGATCCGACCAAGGAGAAGGCCGCGCTCGGCGCCGACCTGCTGAATGTGCGCGAAATCACGCTGATTCCGGGCCAGCGCTATACGGCGACCGAGAGAGTCTCGCGCGAAGCTCAGGCATTCGGCATCGTCGCGCTGTTCCGCGATCCCGCACTACAACGATGGAAACTGACGTTCGATCCGGTGAAGTCGGAGAAATCCGGCATAATCATCGGCCTGCATAATTGCGCGATGACGGTCACCGATGGCACCGTCATTGCACCGCAACAGGGTGCGCCTTCACAACCGCTGAATATGCTGTCTTCGGTCTCCTGCGGTTAAGCATGACGCACGAATGTCAATTAACAAGAGTTAACAATTGGCGATTTAATTCGGGCACGAACAAATCGATTACATCGCAACGCCACATTAACCGGATTTGACATGAGTTATTCGGCCAAGGTGCTGTGGGGGGAAGGGCTGTTCCTCCGGCCTCAACACTTTCAGCGACAGGACGCCTACCACGAGGCGCGCCTGTTCGAGTCCATCCAGGCGATCCAGCCGTACAACTGGGGCGTGCGCTCCGTGCGCATCGACCGCGACGCACTCGGCAGCAACGTGCTGCGGGTTGCAGAACTCGCGCTCGTGTTCCCGGACGGCGCGCTGTACGCCGCGCCGCAGGCCGACGAGCTGCCGCCGCCGATCGCGCTGGACACGCTGCCCGACGGCATCAACGAATTCGTGTTCTATCTCGCGCTGCACCCGCTGCGCGAGAACGGCACCAACTACAGCGACGATCCGGCCGCCGGCTTCATGACGCGCTTCGTCAGCGAGCAGACGAGCGTCGCCGACAACTTCACCGACGCCGCCGAAGCCGACATCACGTTCCTGAAGACGCAGGTCAAGCTGATCGCGCACAGCGAGCCGCGCGACCAGTTGCTGTCGGTGCCGCTCGTGCGCGTGCGCCGCACCGCGACGTCCGGTTTCGAGATCGACGACAGCTTCGTGCCGCCGTGCCTCGCGATCGACGCGTCGCCGATCCTGCACCAGCGGCTGCGCCAGCTGGTCGACGCGCTGCAGGCGAAGGTGAACGCGCTGTACGGCTTCCACCGCGAGCCGTCGAAGAACATCATCGAGTTCCGCTCGGGCGACATCGCGTCGTTCTGGCTGCTGCACACCGCGAACGCCGCTTTCGCGACGCTCGCGCACCTGCACCAGCACGCGGCGCTGCATCCGGAGCGGCTGTTCCAGGAACTGCTGCGCCTCGCGGGCCAGCTGATGACGTTCTCGAAGGGCTATACGCTCGCCGATCTCCCCGTGTACCGCCACGACGATCCGGGCCCGAGTTTTGCGCGTCTCGACCTGATGCTGCGCGAACTGCTCGATACCGTGATCTCGACGCGCTACTTCGCGATCACGCTCGACGAGGTGCGTCCGTCGTTCCACCTCGGCCGCCTCGATTCGGGCAAGATCGACGACAAGACCGAGTTCTACCTGGCGGTGTCCGCGGACATGCCGAGCGTCGAGCTCGTCGATGCGGTGCCGGCCCGCTTCAAGGTCGGCGCGCCCGACGACGTCGACAAGCTCGTGCTGTCGGCAATGCCCGGCGTGCGGCTGTCGTACACGCCGCAGGTGCCGCCCGCGATTCCGGTGCGGCCCGGCGCGTGCTACTTCTCGCTCGATTCGCGCGGCGCGCTGTACGAGCGCATGCTGCAGGCCCAGTCCGCGATGATCTACGCACCGACTGGCATCAATGACCTGAAATTCGAACTGATCGCGGTCACATCATGAGCTACGCGCCTTCACTGTTCGGCGACAACGCGCCGGCACCCATGCATACCCCGGCGTCGACGGACGCCGCGTTCCAGGCCCGTTCGCTGCTCGACCTGCTGTACGACGGCTTCTTCATGCTGTTCCTGCTCAAGAACGGCCGCGAGCCGGACAGCGCGAGCGAATTCAGCACGCGGATCCAGGAATTCCTGTCGGATTTCGAGCGCGGCGCGAAGAAGCTGAATATCGCCGCCGAGGATGTGTACGGCGCAAAGTTCGCGTTCTGCGCGGCCATCGACGAGATGGTGCTGTCGTCGCAGTTCAAGATTCGCGCGGACTGGGAGCGCCGGCCGCTGCAGCTCGTGCTGTTCGGCGAGCAGCTCGCGGGCGAAAAGTTCTTCCAGTATCTCGAGGAGTGCCGCGCGCAGGGTGCGGCGCGGCTGCAGTCGCTTGAGGTATTTCATATGTGCCTGCTGCTCGGGTTCCAGGGCAAGTATCTGCTCGAGGGGCCGGAGAAGCTGGCTTACCTGACGGCGCGGCTGGGCGACGAGATCGCGCATATGAAGGGCAAGCGCGCGCCGTTCGCGCCGCATTGGCCGTTGCCGGATCAGATTGCGCACCGGTTGAAGCGCGAGGTGCCGGTTTGGGCGATCGGGACCGTGTTCGCGCTGGTGGCGCTGCTCGGGTTCCTCGGGCTCAACACCTACCTGAAGGACAAGACGCTGCAGGCGCTCGCGCCTTATTCGCAGGTGATCAAGGTGGGCCCGGAGTCGGCTAATTTGACGATTTCGTTGCCGTAAGCAGCGCAGGTTGCTGCATGAAAACAGGACCGCCGGGCGGTCCTTTTTTTGTTTCGGCGCGCTCGTTGCGTGTTGTCAGAAAAGAATGAATGCGTCGTTTTCGACGTAGAACACGAACGCATCGAACAACTGCGCAAGCGTAGGTTCGTCGATCTGGTCATGCGCGTTGATCACGATGTCCTCGATCGTCGCGCTGTCCAAGGTGACCTGCCATCCGGGTTGGATTGCGATCGCGGGTATCGCGTCGTCCGCGCCCTTGGTATCGTCGGAGAATGCGCCCTCGGTATCGGGCGTCCACGGCGTCGGTGGAAGATAAAGCCACCCCGAGAAATCGCCAGGATGTTCGAGGATGTGTTTCAGCGCCACTGCGGTCACGAGGGTTGTCGACATGGGTATTGCGGTTGTAACTGGGGTGAATACGTCGGGGTAGTGGTGAGATCGCGGCGGATAGCCCCCTTCTCCACCGCTGACGGCGTAACAGTCGTCCACGTGCGGTTTGCTGAAGTGCTCGTGTCGACTAGCCGTGATTATGCCAACTCTGTGTCCGCGAGATTGATCAGTCGCTGTTGTCGATGATCTTCGCGGTTGACCTCCTTCGCGATCCAGCGGCCAAATGCGTCATAGAAGTACCGTGACAGACTCTGCCGCAATGTCTCGGCAACAAGTCGTCGTCTCGAACCTCCTTCAAGGCCTGCTCCAAAAAGGGACGTGCCTCCATCGACCGTGACGTTTCAAATAGAAGATCGCCCAAGCACACTAATCCTTGAACGAACGCCAACTGGTCGGGCTCGTGCACGGCATCCACAATCACTTGGCGCAAAGTGGCTTCACCGCGGTCAATAGCCCCTCTATCCAGAAGCATCAGCGCTTTCTGAAATTGTTGACGAGCTGTCACGTTGACATCCTTAATTTAGCAACCTGAACCGTACCGCCCAGCGAAATTCCGTGACGATCTCCTCGACAGCATTACTCGTATTGCTCGAGTTCCCGTCTGATCAACTTATCGAGGTCCATCGGCGGCAGGAGTGTCCCGCGATCACTCGGTGTCGCAAAGACAGCACAAATCCTGTGATCGTTCGCCATCCCTGGTAGCCATCGCCCTAGAAACTCGTCTAGTGCGATTTCCTTTGGATAAAATCCTTGCCATTCATCGGTTGCGCATAGCTTTGCGAACGCCTCTTCGGGCCAGAAAGGCACTACTGTCGCAGTGCCAGCGGAGGCTGTGGCCCATCCCTTGTCGAATAGGCTCCAGACAACTTCGAAGTCGGCGACCTTGCGGACGAAATATTCGCATCGGGACTGCGCATCGAGTCGCAACACGTTCTCTATCTTCTTTGGATGTGCTGTCATCAATAGCCTCCGATTTGGTGCTGAGTCTTATGCAGGTCGGCGTCTTGCAACTCAGAGTGCCTGTAGCAATAACCATCCTTTGCTTCGGTCTCCCGGCCATGAGCGAGTTCCTTACCGGGCGTCCGAGAGTTTCGTGAGTTACCTGGTAGCCGAACTGACGTGCGATTGCCGGTAGCTATGTGCCTCAATTCATTCCGGACCCAACCTCTAACCCAACTCGGTTGCAACGGATCGTCAGCTAGGGCCTTCAATCTTTCCTGCTTGTTTGATCGCCCGTGTGATCCATCACAGCAAAGCGGGCACAAGAGCTTCGACGCAAGGCCAAGCGGGTCCGTCCACGTGACAGGATTTTCCGCATATTGGAAAGCGTTGGTGCCCCCGGCCAGTCCGATCGGATCCTTACTAACAAAGCGGCCCGACGTCGGATCGTAGTACCTGTGCCGGTTGTAGTGCAGCCCCGTCTCCTCATCGACTTGCTGCCCCTGGAATCGCAACGGATTCCTCGGCACGATCCCGGCGGCCTTCGACGACCGCATGATCACTTCCCGCGCTTCACCCCAGGCCTTGTACGAAGCCTCCCACACTACGTCCCCGTCGTCATCCGTCAGCAACTGCGGCGTACCAATCTGGTCACAGTGGTAATAGAACAGCTTGGCCTCTACCCGCCGCTCCGGCACCTTTTGCAGCGGATCGTCCTCCGGCACGTACCGGTCGGTGCTCTTCCATTCCGGCGTCGCAATTCCCCCCACCGGTTCAGCCACGTACTGCGCCAGTGGCACGAACGTCCCCGGTTCATAGATATAGTGCGTGCCACGTTCCCCATCGCTTTCAAATGCGAGCGTGTCTCCATCCCACCCGAATACAGTTCGTTCGCCGTTCACCTCTTTTGCGATTCGACGGCCGAACGCATCATAGAAATAGCGCGATTGGCTCTGCCGCGACGTCTCCGCAACGCGCGCCGCCAACAAACGATTGAACTCGTCCCATTCATATTCGTGCTCCCCCGCCGGAGTATGCTTGCTGGTCAAATTCCCCCGCACGTCGTACTCGAAATGCATCCCGGCATACGCCTTCAGCAGGTTGCCAAGTACCTTCGGTACCTCGACCGGTAGCGTATTTACCGGCCTCACCGGGCTCGATCGCGCGTGCTGTACCGTCTCCTGCCGTGCAGGATCGATAAGGTTGCTCGCCGGATCAAACGCAAACCGCTCCTTTCCTGCCGGGCTGATCGCCTCGATCAATCGTCCGACCGGGTCGTAGCGATAGTCCGCCCCGCCCTTACGGCTATCCTCGATGCGCAACAATTGCCCCGTCGTATCATAGCGATACCGCCGCTCGGACAACGGCGCCGGCGATGTCGTCCGCTGAAGGGTCTGCTGCAACACGCGGCCCGCGAGGTCATACATCGTGTGCTGCCCGACCTTGCTCGACAGCATCCGCACCGTCTCGCGATGAAGGTCATCGCGCTCGAAGTGCACGCGCTCCTCGCCATCCAGCAGCATCCCGTGCACGTGCCCGGAGCCATACATCAGCCAGTCGATCACATGACCATCCGGGCGTACGGTCCGTCGCCGATTGCCAAGTTCATCGTATTCGTGATGCCACACATAGCTGCATCGCTCGCCGAACAGATCGTACGCATGATGTTCGCGCACAAGATTGCCGACCGGATCGAAGAAGAACTGCACACGGCTGTATCGATTCACCGCGTCAATCAGCCGGCCGTTCGGGTCGTAGGCAAATCGCTCCTCGCTCTCCCCCGCGACACGCTTCAGCAGCCGGCCGTTCGCATCGACGTCGATCGACGTCACGCAACCCGCCTCATCAACCGAAACAAGGCTGCCGCTGTCCGGATCGTATTGATAGCGCGTCGACTTGCCGTCGAACCCGACTTCCTCGATCAGCCGCCCAGCCGGATCATAGTGGAACTGGTACGTCGCAAAGTTGGCATCGGTCAGCGCAGTCAGCCTGCCGAGGCGATCGTAGCGATACGCGATCGTCTGGCCCAGCGCGTCTGCGCGGCTCGCGATACGGCCAACGGCGTCGTAGCCGTATCGCGTCGAGCGATTGAGTTGATCGGTATGCCGCAACAGACGGCCTTCGGCATCGTATTGCACCTGCTCGACACCGGCAGGCGAGCGAACTTCGGTGAGCTGCCCGTTCGGGCCGTAGCGATACGCAACCACGCCGCCCGCCGCATCTTTTGTCTCGATCACGCGGCCCGTATCGTCGTAGCGCCACTCCGTCTTTTTCCCGGAGCAGTCCGTGTAGCTTGTGATCTGCCCGGCGTCGTTGTATTCAAGCGTCTTCGAGCCGCCCTTCGCATCGGTAATCTGCGTCGGCAACCCGTTGTCGTTGTATTCGTACTTCGTCGAATGCTCGAGCGGATCGATTTCCTCGACGAGGTTGCCCGCGTCGTCGTACTTGCGCTGCCACACATGCCCGTTCGGATCGACGAGCCGCACCATCTGATCCTTGTCGTCGTACGCCATCTCGACAATGCTGCCGTCCGCCCGTTCATGCCGAACGAGGTTACCGCGCGCATCGTATTCACGGCGTTCAATGCTGCCGTCCTGACGGATATGCAGCACCAGATTGTGATGCGCATCGCGCCGGAACCACTCCTGATTGCCGTCCGGATACACGATCCGGTACACATAGCCGTGAATGTTGAAGTAGTACCGCGTCATCTGACCCAGCGCGTCGGTCACGTAAGTCAGGCGGATGTTGGGATTCCATGCGAGCCGGATGTCGAGGCTGCCGTCATCCGCATATTCGCGGACGCACTTCGCGTCCGCATTGTCGTCGGCGTCCGCGCCTTCCCATTCAAGCATCATTCCGCGACCGGTGCGATCGGTATAGCGCGTCACAAGGTGACGGTGATACTGATAGGTTCGCACATTGCCGTGGCGATCGACCGCGCGCACGAGATCGCCGTTCGCGTCGTATTCGTAGCTCGCCAGCAGGTGGCGCTCGCCGCCCTTCAACACGTGCTCGATCTGTACGATCCGCCCATGCCGGTCGTGCTCGAACGCAAGCACATTGCCGTTCGCATCGATCAGGCGCACAAGGCGATCAAGTGCATCGTAGTCCAGCGTGATCGTGTTTCCGGCGCGATCTTTCTGCATCGCGAGCCGGAACGCGTCGCCGCGACGCTCGTACACATGCAGCACGGCATGGCCGTATGCGATCGTCACCCACGTATCGTCGAGTCGCGACAGCGTCAGGTTCTCCGACAGATCGTCGTGCACAGCCCCCGCCGCGAGCGCGGGATAGTCGATGCTGCGCCCCTCCGCATCGCGATAGATCCACTGACCATTCCTGATGTCGATACGCGTCGTATAGGGCGTGATCCATCGCGCACCGAATTCGCCGTCGTCATACGCAGACAGTCGGGAACGATAGGTACGCTCCCAAACGAGCGGCAGCGCACCCGGCAGGTCGAAATCCACATGCGAGAACGTCTCGTTACCGAACGCGAAATCGATCGATGCCGGCGACGACCCAAGCCCGCATGCCTTGCACGCGCTCTTCCCCGGCCCTTCGGCCGGCGCCTGCCCGTTGGTTTTCTCCAGCCCTTCCTGCTCGCGCGTCTTCTTCGCCTGACTCTTTCCGCTGGCCTTCACATCGGCGCTCTGCTCATGAAGCTTCGCGCGTGCCTTGACGCGCCCGACCGCCTCGATCAGCTGCAACACCAGCCACATCATCTTGCCTTCTTCGCTGCCGGCGAGCGAACGGATCGACGTCGCGATCTTCGGTGCCTCGGTCCGAAGGAATGTCACCGTGCCGCGAAACGGCTCGAGCCAGGCATCGGGCGCGAGCTTCGCCATCGTGCCCGCAGTCTTGTTGGCGACCTTCTTGCCGAGCGCCTTGGTGCCCTCGTACGCGAACTGGATGCCGTCACCGACCCGACTCGGGCTGTACCACGGCCGGTTGTCCGACATCTTATTCGCGAGCTGTTGCTGGCGTTTCAGATTGGCGTTGGCATCGAAGAGCTGCCCGTGCAGCGCCTTGTCCATGCCGGTCGCCAGCGCAATCATAAGCTCCTCGGATTTCGACGCGCATCCGTTGAGCAGCTCGACGAGGCCGGCCTTCAGCTTGTTGAGAAAATCCTCGATCTCGGTCGCGCAGGTCGCGTTGACATGCGTGACCAGCACGGAGATGATCGCCGCGCCGAGATTGTTGCGCGTCATCAGCAATTCGTGACGAACGAGCGCGAGCAGCGGGCGCGCCGACATCCGGAACGGCGCGAGCGTCGGCGGAATCGGAATGATGCCGAGCAGGTTGATCGCGAGGCTCATGTAATCGAGCACTTGACCGCCGCGCTTCTCAACAATTTCGGCAATATCGCCAAGCGCGTCGACCATCGCCATGATGTTGCCGACGATCGGCACGGCACCGGCAAACGTCTTCACGTCCTCGAACGTGATGTGGTTGCCGCTGATCCGGCGCAACCATGCGTCGAAGCGGTTGCCGACTGCGGCGACGTCCTTGGGCGAAACATCACTGAGCCAGGTAACGGCCTGTTCCTTCTCGGCGCCCGGTGGTAGTTGTTGTGCCATGTCGTTTTTCGTTCAAATCGCGATTTAGTTGTTCTTGACGGCTGACGCGCCGCCCTCTCAGGATTTCAGCGGTCCGCCGAACCCGCTCGTCGGCAGCTTCATGCCCGTCACGCCCGCAGCCGACGCCACTGTCGCCGCGCCCTTGCCCGCGATCCCGGAGACACCGGGCAATGCACCCTGCAGCGCTCCGGATGCCGCATTCGCAGCCGGCGCGGCCAGCGCCGCGAGCCCGCCTTGCCGTGCTGCCTGCACCATTCCGGCCACCTGCTTCGCGGCGCTGCCCAGGCTCGAGCCCGCCTGCAACGCTGAGGCCACGCCCGCACCGCCGAGCGCACTCGCCGCAGCCGGCAACGCGGAACTCGCCAGCCCGCCCAGCGCAGCGCCCGCCCCGCCGCCGCTCGCGAGTCCCATGGCAGCCGTCGCCGCGGCAGGCGCCATCCCCTGCAACTGGCTAGCAAGCTGCCCCGTTGCCGCGGACTGCGCAGCCTCGGGCGAAGGCGTGAGGGGCTCGGCCGGCCACTTCGCCTGCTTGAAGTAGTTCGCCGGCTGATCCGACTCGCGCGGGTCCTTCCCGAACTCGACGCGCACCGCGCCGGGCGGCAAGCCGCTCACGACCGTATGGCCGCTATTGTCGAGCGCGCCCTTCTTCAGTACCGCTCCGTTCACGTCTTTCACCGTGAACAACCCGCCCTTGACCGCCTCGCCGTTCACGTACTTGTGCAACAACTCCAACTGCCCCGGCTGATCCGGCCGCGGACTCGGCAGCGGATACCCCATGCTCGCCGGCCCCGCGAACGTATGCGACGCCCCCTTCACATCCACCGCACCCGGCGTATGAATCTCGATGTTCCCGCCCTGGATCCGGATATACCCACCGCCGCTCGTCAGCAGAATTCCCTGATCGGCCGCGATCTCGATCCGGTCAGTCGCCGACACGATCTTCACCGCCTTCTGCGCAGTCACCTCGACGTTGTCCGACTGCGCCTGGATCTCGACCTTGCCCTTGCCCGCGAACAGCTTCATCCCCGCGTTCTGCGCGAACAGGCTCAGCTTCTGCCCGATGCTCGCCAGCAGCGACTTGCCTGCCGCAACATGCACGCTCTGCCCGCTCGCGACGTTCACATGATCGTTCGCGACCACGTGCACCGACTGCTGCGTCGACATCCCGATTCCCGACGGGCTGCCGAACAGCATCACCGGTTCCTTGAACGCGTTCGCGTTGCCGGTGCCGCCGCCGGCCGTGCGCCCGCCGGACGCGCTACCCGATGCGCTGTCCTGCGTCGCGTCGGTGAACGCACGCATCGTGTCCTGCGCGTCCTTCAGGCTTTCCGCCTGATGCTGCTCGCTCACGCCCGACAGGGCCTCGATAAGGCTCTCGCCCGTCACGAGCTGCTGCTGCGCTTCCTTCACGTCGAGCGGCTGGCTGTTCGCCGACTTCGGATGCGTGGTCACGTACAGGCCCTGGCTCGCCCGCACCGCGCCATACGCATCCGAGCGCAAGTCGAACCCGCTGCCGAGATACGAGCCGCGCGAATTGCCGCTCTGGTCGATGATGTAGCCGAGATGCAGCAGGCTGTTCGCGCTGCTGCTCATTAATTGGACGCGGTTCTGCCCGGTCGCGTCGTCCATCACGAGCTGGTTGTAGCCGCCGCCCGAATACTCTTTCGACCGATATCCGGACAGGATCCCGTCGGTATGCCACTGCGGCTGGTTCGCGCCGTTGTACACGCGCCCGACCGCAAGCGGCCGGTCGCAGTCGCCGCCGACGTAGTCGATCAGCACTTCCTCGCCGATGCGCGGCACGTGCACGCCGCCGTAGCCGCCCCCCGTATCCGACTGCACGACGCGCACCCAGCACGACGCGTTCTCGTTGCCCGGATTCAGGCGGTCCCACACGAACTGCACGCGAATCCGGTTCAACGCGTCGGTATAGACTTCCTCGCCCTGCGGCCCGACAACGATCGCCGTCTCGAGGTGCATCTCCGGCTTGCGATGCTCGAACGGGCTGCGATACGGCACGCTCGCGCGTTGCGCTTCGACTTCGACGAGATAAAAGCCGGCCGACCCATCATCGTGCGGCACGCGAAACGCGGGATCGGCGCCGTAACCTTCCTGTGCCTGCGTCAATGCCTCGCGCAGGCTGTATGGAAAGTCCGCGCTGTCGATCGCGACGGGCAGGTTGTTCTCGATCCACCACACCACCGCTATCGCGGCGAATTCGCGCTGATCGGCGGGATCGAGATCGTGCTCGGGATGGTCGGCCAGCGTGAAGCGTCGGCCCGCATCGATCGCGCGCACGCCGCCCGCGCCATGGAAGCGCTTTGCCTGCGACTCCCATTCCTCCATCCTGACCTTCGTCAGATGGTCGCCGCGCGTCTGGTCCAGATACGTATAAGCGCCCGTGTACTCGTAGACTTCGAGCTGGTCGGGCAACTCGCCCTGGCCGCCCATCGTCGGCAACGACGTGCCTTTCGGGTTCGCCGGCTGCGAAGGATTCTTGTAGTCGAACGTGCGCGTCGATCGCGTGACGCTCTGCAGCGTACGCGTGCCCGACCATTGCGTGAACGCGTCGGCCTCGCTGGCCGCGCCGCCGTGATAGAAGCGCACGGCCTCCGGCGACAACGGCGCGAACGCCTGAAGGTTGTCGGTGATCACGAGCGTATGCGACTTCCCGTCGTCGGCCTGCTGCCATGCACAGTAGAGCCCTTCGTTCTCCATGAGCCGATGCACGAAATGCCAGTCGGTGTCGTGTTGGCGCGTGTACGAACGGTTCGGCAGCGGCTTCGACAGCGCGAAGCGAAAATGGCCCTGCGCCTGCGGATGCTTGTTCAGCACGTCGGAGATGATCTGGTCGACGGTCGTGTCGCTCCAGAGCCGCTGATCGCGGCGGAACTTCAGGAAATGCGTGAAATCGGCGAACACAAGCTGATAGGTCGTAAGCCCGCCGTCGGCACCCAGCCGGCGCGCGGTATGCACGTACCCGTTGATCGGTCGGTAGCTGCGATCGCCCTGCTGGATCCACAACGTGACGGGCTGCGCGATCAGCCTTTTTAGTTCCAGATCGCTGTCCGTCGACAACACGTCGAGCGTGAACTCGTACGCGCGCCCGATGCGCGAACGGCCGACCGCCCGCTGCACGGTCAGGACATTGGCCCCCAACGGCGTATCGAGCTTCAGCAGCCGGTCCTGCTGAAGCAACCCGCCGCGCAGTGCGGCAATTGTGTTCTGCATGTTCATGGCAACGGCCTTTTCTTCTTTTGACGCGCCCTCGGATGGCGCGAGCACTGGACTTCGCTCGCGCGATTTTACAGACGAATTACGGCACGAACCCGAAATATGACCTGATTTAAAAGAGCATTTCAGGTGCAATCGGAAAATGTCCGAGCGGGACCGCTCACCGAATTGCTCGCCCTCAGCCGGATCGATCCCTGTCCACGCCACCGGAACTCTGCCGCCTTCCCCCGCATGAAATCGATCGCAATCAGGGCCAATTCGACTTTCGGCGCGGCGCGGTTGCGAGTAGTGTCTACGTGCCCGTGTTGCGGCCCACCGGGCCCGGCCGGCGCCCGGCGCTCGCCACAACACCATACTGAACACTGGAGATCTGAGATGAAACGTTCGAAGTTCCTGCTGTCAGGCCTGCTGCTCGCGTCGGCCCTCGGCTTCACGGCCGTCGCCGCGCACGCGGACGACCTGCTCGATTCCGTGAAGAAAGCCGGCGTGCTGCGCGTCGGCCTCGAAGGCACGTATCCGCCGTTCAACTCGCGCGGCACGTCGGGCCAGCTCGAGGGTTTCGACGTCGACATCGCGAACGCGGTCGCCGGCAAGCTCGGAGTGAAGACGCAATTCATCCCGACCGAATGGAGCGGCATCATCGCGGGCCTGCAGGCCGGCAAGTTCGACGTGATCGTCAACCAGGTCACGATCACGCCGCAGCGCAAGGAAGCGCTCGACTTCAGCCAGCCGTACACGTACTCGGCCGCGCAATTGATCCAGCGCAAGGACGACACCCGCAACTTCAAGTCGCTCGACGATTTCAAGGGCAAGAAGCTCGGCGTGACGCTCGGCACCAACTACGACCAGATGGCGCGCACCGTGCCGGGCATCGAGGTGCAGACGTATCCGGGCGCGCCTGAGAAGCTGCGCGACCTCGCCGCGGGCCGGATCGAGGCGACGCTCGACGATCGCCTGATGCTGCCGTACATGATCAAGACGTCGAACCTGCCGCTGCGCGCGGGCGCGGTGCTGAACGGCGGCAAGCAGGAAATGGCGATCCCGTTCCGCAAGGGCAACCCGAAGTTCGAGAAGGCGATCAACGACGCGCTGGCTTCGCTGCAAAAGGACGGCACGCTGAAGAAGATCTCGATGCACTGGTTCGGCAGCGACGTGACGGTGCCGGTCGCGCAGTAAGCGGCTCGGCGTTTCAACGCGTCACGCCCTTTGCCTCGATGAAGGCGTGACGCTTCCTCTCAGGCCGCTTCGTCGAAGCGCGCCAGCAGCATCTGGCCGATCGGCGTCAGCGCCGGGCGCGCCGCCACCGTGCTCATGCGCACCTGCGTATCGACGACCAGCCGCTTTTCGACCAGCACGGCGAAGGCCGGATTCGATTGATCGACGCTGTCCGGCGTACGTGCAATGCGCAGCAGCATCGAGAATTCATGCGGACTCAGCATGGTCCTGTCTCCTGATCGTCCGCGATCCGGTTCGAATCGGCGTCGATCCTGTTTTCGAATGAAATGGTGGGATGCATGAACGGTGCGCCACCGGGAGCGAGATCCCGGTGGCCCGCCTGCGACGCGGGCACGTCGTCGGAAGCAGGTTGCGCACGCCCCGGTTCCGGCGATGGCGCCGCGACGGGAACGTGCAACCTTATGGGCGCATCGTGACGCGACCGTGACAGCAAAACGGGGGCACAACATCGCGCGTCACACGCGCGTTCGGCTCGATGCCGATCCGGTTGCCGATGATGAACTGCCTCGCGTTCGTGGCCGCCAGCCGCCCGCTTTCCCGCTTTCCCGCTTTCCCGCTTTCCCGCTTTCCCGCTTTCCCGCTTTCCCGCTTTCCCGCTTTCCCGCTCTCCGTTTCGCGCCCGTCAGCGCGGATCGATCGAATACGGGATGCCGCTACGCGCCGATTCACCCGCATGGCGCATGCAGCGCACGACCACGTTCACCGCACGACCGAGCGGCATCCCGACGAGTACGCCCCACACCGCGAACGACAGCATCACGAAGCCGCTCGCCGCCGCCCACGGCTCGCGTGCGGCGACCGCATAATGCATGCAGGTTTCGGCGACGAAGGTCAGCATCAGCGTGACGAGCAGGCTCGCATCGCCGGGCAGGCGCACGCGCATGCCCGACGGCGTCGCACGGTACGCGAGCCGCCAGCGGCTCGCATGCAGCCAGCCCAGCGCCGCGCCGGTCAGGACAGCAGCCAGCGCGATCGCATTCACGTCGATGCCGGCGTTCGGAAAGCGTCCGTTCAGGCTGACGATGCCGAGCATCCCGAACGCGACGGGCGAGATCAGCGGTCGTGCCGCCGGCACCTCGCGCGGAAAACAGCGTTTGATGCCGATGTAGAGCAGCACGCAGAACATCACGTACACGTAAGGCTTCAGGTGAAAGAGCGCGGACATGGTCGGAGTCGCCTGATCGGAGTGGACACGGTTACACCGTACTGCCCGGTCCGTTCCGGCGGCGCGGCTTGCGACGGGAAGCAGGAATTCGCGGACGAATCGCGCATCGTGGCGACGGTCGTTCGGCAAGCCGGGAAGATTCGCGCATCATCGAATCCGGCAGCCGACAACATCTGAAAGGCCCCGCTTCGACGACTGATCGGCGTTTCGTGCGCGGCGCGAAACCGGCGCCGCCCGATGTCCTTCCGCAACGCGTTCCACTACACTCGTGACGGAAACCGGCCAACCGTCGGCGACCGATGCACTTCGTCGAAGCCGTGTGCCGTTCGTCGCAACTCGCGCACGGTCGGCGCATCCGGCGGTAAGGTCAGGCCATACGCGCATCACGCACCCACCCTCACCCGACATCATGCGAGCCACGCCCGACACTTCGCCGATTCCGCCGCCGCCTGCCGGCCGCGCGCCGCGATGGCTGCGCGATCCGATGGCGCTGCTCGGGTTTGCGTGCTTCAACTCGGTCGTCGGCCTGGGCTTCTGGGTCATCCATTTCGACGAACCTGTTGTCCCCTATCTCGTCGTCGCCAACGCCATCGGCTTCTGCGCGCTGCTGTTGAGTATTGCCGCCAACCGGCTGCTGCCACGCGTATCGGGGCTCGCGCTGAAGGCCGTCGTGATCGCGCCGGTCAGCGTCTTCGCCGGTTTCGAGATCGCGGCGGCAATCGTCGGCGGGAAGGTGCCGCATGTGTTCGGTGCGGCACGGATCGTCACGTGGGACAACTACGGGCCGTCGTTCCTCGTGTCGGCCACCCTGTTCGTGTGCGTGTCGCTGTTCCTGCAGTCCATGCGCATGCGCGCGACGCTCGAAACCGAGCGCCGCGAGGCCGCCGAAGCGCGCCAGGCCGAGACGGCCGCACGCCTGGCGCTGCTGCAGGCTCAGATCGAGCCGCATTTCCTGTTCAATACGCTCGCGAACGTGCAGAGCCTGATCGAGCGCGATCCGGCGCGCGCAACGACGATGCTCGACAGCCTGAACCGTTACCTGCGTGCGAGCCTCCGACGCACGCGCAATGCGACGTCGACGCTCGGCGAGGAGCTCGAACTCGTCGAGGCATTGCTGAAAATCGCGTCGATCCGGCTCGACGAGCGGCTGTCGTATGCGATCGACGTGCCGGCGGATCTGCACACGTTGCCGTTCTCGCCGCTGCTGCTGCAGCCGCTCGTCGAGAATGCGTTGCTGCACGGGATCGAGCCGTCGATCGACGGCGGCGTGATCGTCGTTCGCGGAAGGATGCGAGGCGACATGCTCGAATTGAATGTGATCGACACCGGCGTCGGTCTCGGCAACGGCGACACGCGCCTGCATGGCGGCGTCGGGCTCGTCAACGTCGCTGCGCGCATCAGGACGCTGCATGGCGAGCGCGGCCGCGTCACCGTCGACACGAATGCCGGCGCCGCGCATGGCGTCACCGCCACCCTGCTGATTCCGATCGACTGACATGCCGACCGCCCTTATCGCCGACGATGAACCGAACCTGTCCGCATCGCTCGCGCAGCGGCTGCGACAACTCTGGTCAGAACTGCAGATCGTCGCGATGCCGCGAAACGGCATCGAAACGCTGGCCGCGTTGAATGCGTCGCCGCGCCCGGACATCGCGTTTCTCGACATCCGGATGCCTGGCATCGACGGGTTGAAGCTCGCTGCGCTGGTGCCCGACGTGCATGTGGTGTTCGTCACGGCCTACGACGAATATGCGGTCGACGCGTTCGATCGCGCGGCGGTCGACTACCTGCTGAAACCGGTGACGGACGAACGGCTGTTGCGCTGTATCGCGAAGCTTCAGCGTGGCGGGCCGGCCGTCGCGCACGCCGATGCGCTCGCGCAGGCGGCGCAATCGCGAGACGCCGCGCCGATCCGCTGGCTGACCGTGGGCGTCAAGGATGCGACGCGACTCGTATCGGTCGACGACGTGCTGTATTTCCAGGCATCGGACAAGTACACGGAAGTCGTCACGGCCGGCGATCGGCTCGTGATTCGCACGCCGCTGAAGGAGCTGATGCAGCGGCTCGATCCGGAGCGGTTCGCGCAGGTGCACCGCGGCGTGATCGTCGCGTATGCGGCGATCGATCGCGTCGAGCGGGACCTGCTGGGACGGTTGCGGATTCGCGTGCGCGGGCAGCGGGAAATGCTGCCGGTCAGTCGCGCGTATGCGGGGTTGTTCAGGCAGATGTGATCGATGTTTGCTTGCGGCCCGCGCAACAGGATGACGGTCCGACAGAGAGTGGATGACACGTTGGCAAACCGCATCGCATTCGACACAATGACGCGAACACGTTGCGCTCGACTGCATCGCATCGATGCCGACACGACACTCCCCCGACAAGCTGGTCATGAAAACAATACGTGGAATCGCAACATGCGTGGTTGCAGCGCTCGTGAGCGGCTGCGTCGCTCCCACCTAATCTCATCGGCGAGGGCACCGCGGGCATCGCACCGACAAAAGCGGACGCGATCCTGATCGTCGTGGACGGCAAAATGTTCGACGCGCCGGCATTCGGCAGCGAAGGTCGCGCCTATCTCGCCGGACTGGGCGAAGGCGTCCGGGACGCGCTGGCCGGTGTGCCGACGAAAGTCGTCGAACTGGACGTGATGAAGTTCGTGAATCCGGTACCGTCGGCACTGCAGGCGATGCGACCGAGTCACACGATCCGCCTGTTCACGGAGTCCGACATGGTGCGTTACGGCACGCCCATCAGCGCGACGTGGCAGATGGAGGTGTCGAACGTGACGTCAGCCACCGTCCCGGCGACCAACGACAAGCCGGCCGGTACCCGTTACACGATCAAGCCGATCTACAGGGCGCGCGCCGATGGGGAGAAGTGTCTCGATTCGGACAGTCTCGCGAAGAAATGCGGCGCGGCGATGGGGGAGATGTTCGGCGATACGTTGCGTGCGGCGCATGTGATGCAGATCGGGGCGGGGACGCCCGCTCAACCGGCCGACTGAAAACCGGCCTGGAAACGACGAAGGGCTACGCAAGCATCGCGTAGCCCTTCGTTGGACAGCGTGGCGGGTACCAGCCTCGAACCCTTCGTCACCGCAGCGCGATTGTCCGGACAGTACGAGTTACGAGCGCCCTGACGTCGGCAACGAAGAAATCAGAACGGCGCCGCATGACGTCTTGTGGCCTTCAAATGCCGCATGCGCACCCTCGATGTCGAACTGCCCATCCCCCTCGACGACAACGCACGGACCATGTAGCGGACACGTGCAGCGGTCACCGACACGCGCAGGCGCGCGCCCCATGACATCGCTGTTTGCCGCGCCCGTCTCGACATAGCCACCGTGACTATGGACGTCGCCCACTCGAATGATCCCTCGCATGGTCGGCCATCCGATCAGTAGGAATAGCCCTGCATGCCGTAGTCCGTGTCGTGACGACGGCCCCACCACGGCAGATAGGCGTTGTTCTCGCCCCGCGCGCGGAACCAGTCCTTGTCCGGATCGATCGGCGTGATTTTCGACGGCGGCACGATCACTACGGCCGTCGGGTGCTGCGCATCCGTCGTCCCCGCCACCAGCACCTTCTCGCCAAGGTGATTCGCGCGCCCGATCGCCAGCACGACGTCTGTCAACGCCGTACCCGCTCCCATCGGGCCCAGCAACGCCGGTGTATTGAACGTCTGCTTGCTGAAGTTGTAGTCCGGCAGCACTTCGGTCAACGTCTGCGACAGTGCACCGATCCGTTCCGACGCCGCTTCGCCGCCGCGCCCAGCGTCATGCACCACGAAATTCAACGACGGCACTGTCACGCCCGCGTTGCGGGCAGCACTGTCGATGGCGGCTTTCCATGCCTGCACCGTGCGCGTGGTGCCGGCCTTCGCCTCGAAGTCCCTGACGTTGCCCGTCGCCGCGCGACCGATCCATGCAAGCGGCTCACGCTCCGTCTTGAAATTCGGCCCGACCAGAAACAGCACCACCATGTTCTCGTTGATCTGCGCGTCCTTCGGCGGGAAGCTCGGCGCGTCCCAGTTCATGACCCATGCGCTCTTGTCCGGGTTCGCCTGCAGGTAATCCAGCGCGCGGTTCAGCGACGTGAAACCGGCGTTCGCTCCGCCTTGGTTGACGTGGACGTCGGGGGGGGTATCACGGCTCCAGAGATCTTTGGCTGAGGAATTTCCAATCTCATAGTTGTCGACGAATTCGCCTTGGAAGTATGTCTTCGCCTCCACAGGATCAAGTCGCTCCGGGATGGCGAACTCGACACGCATTCCAGCCAGTTCACGCCAGTCACTCCTACTCTTTGACTTGACCGTATAGAAATATTTGGCGTTCATCACATAGCGATCACCGAACAGGCCAAGCAATTTACTGACGTATTTGTGATAAAAGCCTTTGAACGTCTCAGTTCCTTGATTGCCATAGGCCACCCCTGCGACCGATTGAAGTGTCGTAAACGACTTCGGATCCGTACGGACCATGTCGTCGTTTTTGTTGGGTTTTACAAGCCCCATGGTCCACAAAACCTGCCATTCCGTTGGGTAGTCGCGCCGCTGCAACGGGTTCAGCCATTCCAGTCCGACCACCTGCGCTACGAACGGCGCGGCACTTTCGCCCGCATTCAGCACAGCGGCATCTTTCTGCTTCAGGGTAGCCGCTTGCGCGGGCGTCACCGTCATGATGGTCGACGCCACAAACGTCAGAATCGCTACCAAGGACGGCACTATCAACAGTCGCTTCATCCAATCTCCCGCGCTCAATTCACCAAGAGGCGTATGCCCGGCGAAAACACTCAAGCTGCACATGATACCCATCGTGACAATCAACACCACGATGGCAACAACCAATCTACGGGGCAAGGTTGAGATCAGTTGGCTCATACCCCCCCCCCGATTTTCAGGTAAAGCTCATTTTCACGCTCATCGACGATCTTCTCCGGACGCTTGGCCTCACTATCTTTATCTGCGACCCATTCGGACAGGAACTTTTTCTCCAACTTCCCCAACTCGAAGTACTTAGAATACTTGTGGCTTGGATGATCATCCGCCATCGCACTCCCAAATCGCCAATCCGCTTCGATCCGCAATTCGGTCAAATCCTTGGGCGACAAGTAGCACAACCCGATTGCCACGTCGTACGCCAATGCTTTCTGCGCATGGTCCGGGTTCGTCATCGTGGTCGAATGATTGGTCGGGTTGTTTAGCTTGCCGGCGTCGAGAATCTCCACCACCTGCTCGTTGTGCCACTCCTGGTAGCCTTCCGGCGCGTCGCTCTTGCCATCCTCGCCGATCACGTTGCCGTTCTCGTCCACCCACGCCTTGCGACCATCACGACGTGCACGCATTCGCAGGATCGCGTGATCTTCGTAACGCTGCGAAGCTTCACTATTGACATCACCTTTGGCAACATCGTCGGGCGACTGCGATTGGTAAGTATCGTAGGGATCATCGGATTTCTTGTCCGCCTTCTCGGCGTTCCGAGCCGCAGCGGGCGTATCGTAACCCTCGTTGAAATCGCTCTCGGCGTTACCATCCTTCACCAGGATCGGATTATGCGGATCATTACTTCGGAACGTCTGCGGCGCGAACGGCTCGTCGAGTGCTGGCGCGTTTGCGGTCACCGTCCAGTATTTCGGAGGATCCGCATTGACGGGAAACATCTTGAAACTCGATGTCACCAGCGTCACCAGGTAGAAAACCGGTGCGGAAGCCGTGGTGAAGAGCTTGGCGATCGGATTCTCGTTTCCGCTCCACGCGCGGACCAGACCAAATTTTGCCGGCGGGGAAGGCGGAAACCAGAAACCGGGTTTCGTGCCCTCCTTGCCGTGACGCCAGTCATTTTCCCAATAGCGATAGTCGCCGACTTCACCCACCTTCCAGTGCGTCGCAAACACCCGTTGCGTCAGCACGCCTTCCGCACCGATATCTATCAGTTCCTTCGACGGCTCTTTCTTGTCGTCGTCGATATACCCGAGCCCGCGCCATCCTATTCCCTGAACCGTCACGGCGGAGATTACCTGGTCGTGAGGGCAGCAATACAGCGTCACGCGACCATGGGTGTAGCCGTTCAAGCCGTGTGACTTCCGATCGGCATCGGCCGAATACGGTTTGCCTTTCTCCGATGTCCGGCAATTGCCCATCTCTCTATCGAGCTTGTCCGCGGGCATTTCGAACGCAGAGCGGGCCCGAATGATGTCGAGAAACGCGCGTAGCGTCTTTGTGCGGGCCTCATAAGTCTCGCGGCCACGCCGGTGTTTGGAATCCTTGATATCCCGTTGAGCCCACGTATCCATTCCCGTGTCGGTATTGGCGAGGCTATAGGGAGGATTCGCCAGCACATAGGCGTCGGCGACGCAGCGCCCCGTGTTGCCCCAGCGGTCGGTCACCGCCTCCAACTGGTCGCCGAAGAACGCCGCCGTCAAACCGACCATGTTCCCCTGACTGTGGCATACGATCGTGATCGGCACGTTCGCCTGCTTCTTGCGAATCGATTCCACCAGTTTGGCCAGTCGCAGCGCGGCGAGCACGCCGTAAGTACGGGGCGGGGTCCGGTACAGGGGGCGCGTCGTCGGATTCAGTGCCTGGACAGAAATCCACCCGAAGATCCGGTCGTCGAGCCCCTCGTGCCACAGATCCGGCAAGCTCGAACAGCCGTTCGCAAACGGGCCGCCGCCCCAGTAGTTCTTCTCGTTCAGAAAAATCTTGTCCCCGTATTCCTTCAACTCTTCCTTATTGGCCTTGTAGCCCCAACGGAAATGGATCACCGGAGAAAACGAAGGATCGGGCTTAATATAATTTCCAGCCCACAGCTTGGGATTCAGGAATCCGTCCGGTGTCAGACTATCCGTATATTGAACGGGACTCATCTGACCGCCGATCACGCCACTATGATTCAACTGATCATCGAGCCGCGCGAGCCGCCGGTTCAACCCCTTGCACAGACCCTCTTCCGCACCCTTGTACCATTCCCCCTCCGAGTTCACGCCGTGCACGAAAATGATCACGCCAGGCAGCGGCGGCTGCTTCACGCAAATCAGTTCGTTTTGCATATCGAAGAGCATCGGCCCCTGGCCTTCGCCGATCACGATACTTGGCGGTTCGCTCGCGCTTGCCGCAGGATTGCCACCCGCAGCCTGCGGCGCGCTGGGCGACGAGGGACCCAGCGGATTCAGAAATGAATCGGTCATGCGTTACTCCCCGGAATGCTCAGATATTTTTCTTGATGAATTGCACGGTCAGTTGCTCGAACTGGTTGCCGTTGATTGGCGGCAGCTTGCCTGCCTCATCGGTTTTCTGGCCCAGCAAGTCGCCGGACACCTTCCTGACCTCGGCATCGAATCCCGGTGCGGGCTGCCCATCCGTCGCCCGAACCAGCTTCGGCACACGCCCGAGCGGCGAGTGGCTGAACGTCGGCAATTCGCCGCTCATGCTGGCGGGGCCCTGCCACGAGTGGCCGGCCGACTTCACCGTGAACGTTCCGGGGCAGCCCAATTCGATATTCGCCCCGTCAAGCTTCAGGTAAGCTCCACCGGACGTCATCAGCACGACCTGGTCCTTGCCTAGCACCGACGCCTTGCCGCCCGCCGCCGTCACCTGGAAATTCTTCGCGGAATCGATCTGCGTATCGTCGTTCTGACTTTGCATCAGCAACTTGCCTTGATTGGCGATCGTCGTGATGCCCGCGCTTTGAGCAAACAGCCACAGCCCGTTGCCGGCCTGCATGTTCAGCTTCTGGCCGCTCGTGAATTGCAGATGGTTGGCGGCAACCTGATCGATGTTCTCGCCCGCGTAGGTCACGTGCGTTTTCGGCGTGATGTTCAACGAACCGGCCTGCGCACCGAATGCCATCAGCGCCTGCGAAGCACCGTTGCCACTGGTTCCCGGCCCCCAGTCCTTGAACGCGGCGGAGAGCGTCGACTGCCCCGCCGTGTCGGTCGCTTGCCCGCCGTGCTGCCCTGCATAATCGCCAAGCGATTTGAACAGATCCGTGCACTGCTGGAGCAACTGGATCAGTTCGTCACGATCGAGCTGGCCGCCGCTCGCCTGGGTACGCGCGTAGGTCGTCAACAGCATCCCCTGCGCGGCGCGCAATGCCGCAGCGGCATCGGTCCGAAGTTCCGCGCCCTGGCCACGATCGGCGCCTTGCCCGTTATCGCGCGGCTGGGTCAGATACCCGAGATTCAACTGGGAATGAGCATGCTCGGACGCCAACTGCGCACTGATTTGCTTCGGCGTATCGTCGAGTCGAAGCTGGTTATACCGTTGCCCGCTGATCTCTTTCGTCTTGATGCCGGTCAGGTAGCGGTTACCGGGCAGACTGCCGGTATGACTGAATGACGCAGGCATGTTGGCGCCGTTCGGCAAGACCCCGAGGATGATCAGGCGATCGGGATCGCCGCCCAGGCAGCCCAACAGCACTTCTGTATTGACGCGCGGCAGAATGGTCTGGCCGAAGGTCGGCCCCGCCAGGCTCGATGCGACACGGATCGGTGCGCTGTCACCCAGGTTCCCGTTCGTTCCCGCACCTTGCGCATGTTGGTGATCCGCCGAGTCCTGGCCCAGGATCATCACGTACACGCAGCCGGTCTCGTCGCAAGTGACTTCGTCCGATCCGCTCCCGACCACGCGCCCCGTGATCAACGGCGTGAGCGGCAAATCGATCTTCGTGTCATAGATCGGCGTCAGCGGCGTGCCTCGCGGCACACACGTGAACTGGTTCTCGTAGCGCGTATCCTGATCGGCCGGATCCTGGTTGCCCGTCACCGGCGGCTGCTCGAGCGAGTGACTGGTCGAGAACAACATCTGCGCCCGTTCGCTCAGTTCCTTCGGCAAGTTGTTCCACACGTTGTGATGCAGCGACGTGAGCACGAACTGTCGCTGCTCGGCGGGCCGTGCATTCCAGTCCGAATCACCCGTGATCGTCACCCAGGTGCCGATCTGGAGATCGCGAATGCCACTCTTGCCGTCGTAACGGACCGCGTGCGCTTCGCGCGCCAGAATCCGGTCTTCGGTGATCCGGTCGAGATCCGCCCACGAGTCCGCCACGTGCGGACTCTCGATCACGATATCGGTCAGCAACTGGGCCAGGTCGTTGCCGGCTTCTCCCTGGTCGAGGCCTGCCGGTCGGCTCGATTGGTCCACGTTCGCCTTCCGGTAATCCCATGTCGGCCGGCTTGCTTCGCCCGAGATCAGTTCCTGGCGCATGGTCAGCACCGTGATCGTGTCGCGCTCTTCGGTGCCCGCATCGCGCGGATGCAGCCGCACCGTACCCGACGGCCCCTCGGACAACTTGTGCGGATCGTCGCAGAACACCATCGTGTGCACGGGCGGCTCGCCGTCATTCGGCTGGCCGCTCGCCCGCCCGGGACGGACGAACATCGTGATGCCGTCGCGGCGCAAGAGTCGCGACACGAAGCGGGCATCCGACTCGTTGACCTGGCGCATGTACGAACGCTTCGGATACCGGGATAGATTCAGTCCCGACAGATCAAACTCGAATGCACGGGCGAGCGTCTGGCTACGCTGCCGCCATTCGTTAAGCACGACGTTGAGCACGTCGATCACGTTCACGTTGCGGAAAATACGGGAATTGGTGCGCTTGTGGAGCAGATTCACCGCATCGGTCACGGTGAATTGGTAAATCGTGAGTTCACCATCGGATCGTCCGACCTGAACCGCGCTGATGATTGCGTTGATCGCGTGCTTGCCGCCGCGATCGGTAACCAGCCCGACCGATACGGGTGTACCGATAAACAGCTTGGGCGAGAGGTTTCCGTTTTGCGAAACGCAAGTCAGGCGGCCATCGATGCCGGTCATCATGCTTTCGCGAATACTCACATGCTGCAAGGCGAGCTGCGCGCCCAGGTCTTTTTGTGAAGCACCCCAGTTCAGTGTCACGGGGCGCCGATTCGTATCAATCCCCGATACGAAATTGCGGAACGCTTCTCGGATATTCACGACGGTCTCTCAGTTTGATTCGTTATGGCACCCGGACTTCCGGTGCGCTGTCGCTGTTTCGCGCGATTTTATCAAATTGTCATAAAAACAAGTTTGCCGCTTCCCGAAATTGACAATATTCCACAGAGCGCTGGCTCTAATGCACAAGACGGCCGGCGATACACCCGCAAATCGATTCTGGAATCAGACGATGCACATCGGCGGCAACGGCAAGTTACGTTGTGTCTATTTTCAAACCTTCACCAAGGGTTGCTTCGAGAGATACGCGCTCGGGAAAATGACGTCTCGCACAGCTAAATGCCCGATCAATAGGCGGGGTTGCCCTTCGACACCACCGCGACGAACGGATTGCTCTTCACGCCGCCGATGATCGCCAGGCCGGTACCGATGTTGCCCAACGTCAGTTCGACGACGGTCTGGCCCGGTCGTAACGCGCCGCTGCGTTCGGCTTTGTCGATAATGCCCTGCGCCGCGCGATCCTTCTTGGAGAATCCGCGGTTCAGGTAGCCGAGTTTCGCGAGAATGGTGCCTTCGAGGCCGTGCGCTTTCGTCAGCCGGTCGAGACGAACGAATGGTGTCGCGCCGATTGCGTCGACGATGAATCAAGCACTTTGCTCATGATGGCCTCCTGATCCGGAAGTGCATTAATCGTGAGCGACGTACTGCAGCCAGCGTGTCGAAGCGACGCTTGTAGGTTCTTGCGATGGAGATTCGCTCGACGTATCGGTCGATGTCGAAACGGTAAGCTGTGTGCTGCATGTCGCGGCCCGGGACGCACGACAATCCCCCCGGCCGGAAAAAGCGAACGCTGAAACGACGAAGGGCCGGGAGAAAAAATCTCCCGGCCCTTCATTCAATATGGTGCGGCTGCAGGAATGGAATTCATCCAGCACAACCTCGCCACACAATGCTTCCGGTAATTCGCCGATTTCTACGTGCCCCCAAATGTGCCCCCAATTCTTGGGAACACTTTGGTTCGGTTGCCCGCCCGACTTCAACGCTCTCTAACGGAAACGTGCGCAGCTGACGTCGACATCTGGCGACTGGACATCATTCTAGCGTACCGGACGGCGCTGGACGGGCGAACTCGCATAGGTCTGCAACCCGCAGCGTAACGGCATGGCGGCGGCATATCGCGGAACGTATTGGCGCACAATGCGCGCAACTTGTTGACGATTCCCCCTCATTCGGAGCACTGTTTCGAAACTCCGTATCGCGCCCACTCGGCGTGATGCTGGGAGAAAAGAAAATGCTTGCGGGGGCGATGATGAGAGAGCATCAAGCCAGGCGGGAACACCTTACGATATATCTCGTCAAGGATGCGAAGCTGACAGATGAGCAGATCGTCAAAACCGATCGGGCAAAGTCGCCGTACGGTCTGAAAATCAGCGAAGGAGTCGCTCGCCTTTACGCCAAGAAGACTTCGCGCCCGAAATTGCCCGACTGGGCTCCATTTCTCGTTCTCAACCAAGACGTGCCGCCCGACCTTTTCGAAGGTACCCGGTCCGAGGGGGCCGTCCTGCTAGTCCAGCATGCCGGCGCGCTTTTTGCGCTGTCGTTCGGGATGGGACATCACCTCATAAACCTGGATCTGGTCGAGCGCGACTTCGGATTGCGCGTAACGCTAAATTCGATCGATCCACTAAAGCTGCGCAGCCTCGACAAAGCGAGCCACGAAGTCAATCCGCTACATATACGGAGCCAGAGCGCGCGAGACGCCGACATATTCGATTTGAACATCGATCCAGAGCTCGACATGGTCCACGCAGTCACCGGAACATCAGAGGTCGCACTCTTTGGCGAACACATCAGCGGCCGCGACGCGTTGACAATCAACCCACCCGCGACTCTCGACGACCTCCCGAAGATTCTGGCCGAGGCGCTCGCCCGCCGGAACAAGCCTCTGCCCGAGCGATTCGCTTGGATCGACAATGTCCATCGAGTCCGCGATTCGACGATGATCGAATGTCTTGACGACGCGCTCACCGACGCCTTGCGATCAGATCCCCGGCCTGAAAACCTTTGGCTAGGAGAGCCTGAGATCGTGGACTGGGAAACGCAGATTGGCTACTCGTTCGACCAGCGATCGAGGACGGCGCGCCACCGTACACTGCAAATCGACCAGTTACTCGAGTACATCGCCGGGCACGGAGAAAAGCCGAGCGCGGCGCTCCTGCGGTCCATCTCGGTGCACGTAAACGACGCGAATTACCAGTCGATCAAGAGTTGGACCGCCTACCGGTGCCTATATGCGGAGCTTCCGATGGATAAGGAGACGTTCATTCTACGCAACGGCCTATGGTTCGAAGTCAGCAGGAAGTTCGTCGACGAAATCGACACCTACTTCAAGCGGCTCGACGCCGAGCTAGCGAAGATGCCTGTTTACCAACATGCCAACGAGGGCTTATACAACGAGAGCGTCGCAAAAGAGAATGCTGGATATGACCTGCTGGACAAAAAAAACATCTCGTTCGGCAACGCCTACGACAAGATCGAATTTTGCGATCTCGTGCGCGATGGTCGCGACCTGATCCACGTGAAGTTGTACCGAAGCTCAGCGACGCTCAGCCACCTCTTCGCCCAGGGGAGCGTTTCGGCGGAGACGTTCATGCGCCATGAAGAGTTTCGGGTCAAGCTCAATGAAAAGCTCCCCACCAGTATCAGGCTCGGCAACCCTCTCACGCGCCCAAAGGCCGAGAACTATCGGATCGTCTATGCCATCGCGACTACAAAGGAGCTTCCGAAGGACCTGCCGTTCTTTTCAAAAATTACCCTCAAGAACGCAATAATCGGGTTGAACGGGCTCGGCTTTCAAGTCGTGCTTGCGCGCATCGACATCCATCCTGACTTCCTGAAAACCGCAAACTACAAGCCTGCCCGCAATTCGACGGGATCAGCGAGGTCGGCAGCAACGCGGGGACACACAGCACAGCGGCGCGACATTCAAACTCCACCCTCACCTCCGCCTGCCACATAAATTTCGGTTCCCCGCGGATTTGCGGGGCGATGACTGCCGCACCCCACACCGGCCTTTCGGCGTCGCTTGAGCGAACCGGCGTTTGTGGGATTACTGCTGTCTTTGGAAACCGCGTGAGGTAACTGGTGCGCAGATTGCGAACGTAGTGCAGCGGCTAGAATTTGGGTTCCCGCTTCTCAAAGCGGTGGCGGTGAACCTGGAAAGGCGTAGTGCGCACCTCAACCGAGTTCACGTGATGGATCTTCACCGAATCGCATTCGACCTCGAGCGCCGGTTCGCGGAAATCGTCGTCCCAGCGCGATGGCCTAGCAGGATGGGTGGACAGCATCTCCATAATGTCTTGGTCAGGCGCCGACTGTGTCGGCGTCTGTTGTGGTGGCACCTTTTCCAGCACCGAATAATCGATTTCCCATCCGTCATCACTCCAGTGCCCGACGTTGACCATAATCTCAGCGTCTCTCGGCAGCGAGGCGTCCGCCACCTTGGCGGCGTGATGAAGTAGGACGATATTGCGCCCCGCATCCGTTTGGGCTGAAGGAAAGACGATCCCGTCGAGGCGCGGCTCGTTCACGGTTGCTAAGAAGTCGGCAACTGCCTGCGTCGGCAAATAGTCAAACGCTTCATCGTCAGGCATTACGGGCCGGGCCATCCAAATTCCTAGGGTCCGCAGAAATGCGGCCCGCTCGAGTCGGCGTTTCAGGGTGGCGTCGAAGATGCTGCCCATGACGTGTGCGTCCTTAAGAGCCGTCAAGTCGAGCAAACGCAAGGGCCGGGTAATGCGGAACTTCGCGACGGCGACTCTACTTCCGACAGGTGCGCGGACTTCCGCGATCGCCACGCTCGCGTCGGTCGCGCCGTAAAAAACTGAGATCCCCTGAGCGTTCATTCTCCCGGCGCGCGCCACATTGGGCGGCGGCGAGCCGAGATTGCTGTCCGGGCGGCGCAGAGCTTCTTCAAGCGCACTGTCGGCCTGGAACACTCGGGCGCGATAGAGATGATTGAGTGAGGTCTCTGGTCCAGCGTCGACGACTAGGGGACGAGCGTCCCGCGCTTTTAGCTCGTCAATGCCGCCAAAGACTTGAGCGAGGTGGTCAGCAGCTGCGAGGCTGAAGAACCGCGCTTGAGTCTTTAGCGAATGTACAAAGGAAAACCACTCCTCTTGCCAACCGCGATCATCGGGTCCCCTTTCCGCGTAGTACGAACCCGATGAGAACTCCGATTCCTCGCCCATAGCGTCCTTGTCAAAGTCGCCGTAGCGCTCCTCAAGGATTGTAAGAACGTCCTCCGCAGCCTCCTGAGGAATTTGCGCGGCGTCGGCAATCGCATCGAGCACCGGGAAACCATCGCGATCCCAAATATAGTCCGATTCTTTGTCGGCCAGCATGCGCTCCTGCCACCAGTTCGGTTGGTCCGACGTGCGGATGTAGTGCTCCTCGAACGCCGTTTCGATGCGCTCTGCGAGGTCGTCGATGGTGAGGGACGGCGCTGTGTCACCGCAGTAGTCGCATGCACCCTCGTCGGCGGATTGCTCGATCTCGGTAGAGAGATAGTCTTCGCCGACGCACACATGGCAGATGCGTTTGGTGGTCAAGTCGTCATCATTGTCGGTGTCGGACATGGATCGCGATTCTTGCTTATTGCATGCCGCCTACGTCGGGGATGAGTGACTATTCGCCGCCGAGAACCGTGATCGCGCGGGGGCTCAATCGCGACGCTATCCATCAATGTATCAGCAGCGCGTTCTGCTCGGCAACGATTCACGAGGCAATCCTCAAGCTGCATCGCCAAGAGTTCGCGTTGACAGCTAGAACCAGTAGCGGTCAATTCTGTCCGGTTCACCGTCAAGGCGGCGCAGCCATCCCTTCCTTGACGCCGTGCGTCGTACCGTTCCAGCGCCTTCGATCGCTCCCCAGAATCTCGCTGAACCTGTAGCGACCGCAGAGGCAGCATGCGAAAACTGCAAATGTTGACAGGGTGGTCTTGGGAAAACCCGCTGTGCTACATTCCTCCGACAAAAAAAAGAGAGAGGGCATGCAATATGGGTTTTGCGTTCATTCGCGAGGGCGACACGACCTCGCACGGCGGTCGCGTGCTTGCGTGTTCGCCGGAGAATAAGTCAGACGGCGTCGCCCTCGCGCTCTTGGGTGACAAGGTGTCGTGTCCCAAGTGTGGCGGGATCTATCCGATCGTCGGGGTCAAGAATCTCGGCGTGACGTTCGACGGTCGGCCCGTCGCCTCCGAAGGCGACACGACAGCATGTGGGGCCACGCTCATCGCCTCGCAGAACAATACAACGGCCGAACCAACTAGCGGTGGTTCGATAGGCGGCGGGAAAAGCGTCCTATCCGAGACGAACCCGCAAACGCCTTATCGCGGGCGCTTTCAGGTGCTCGATGACATCACGCGCAAGCCCGTCGCGGGACACCCATACACGGTCAGGTCGTCGGATGGTCGCGTGATCCAAGGCAAGACGGACGGGAACGGGTTCACAGAATGGCTTGAGGGGCATGACGCTTCGTCGCTGATGTTCAGCCATCCCGGGAGCGAGGGAGCATGAGCGACTACGGTCCGGGCTCCATGACTGGTGGGGTCTCGCCTAAAGGTCAAACGACCCCCGTAGGCGTCAGCGGTCGTTTGTCGAAAAAAGATCGCATGGTTCTTTGCCAGGTGCTTTGCAAGTGCAAAAAGATCGGCGTTGCGACTCGTAACGGCCGAATACAGCGCCAACGATGCGTTCAGCAACGGTTGGACTTCGCGAACGAGATTTCGCAGATGGAAACCGGCGCGCCGACCGAGTACAAACCTGAACAGACCTACAACATGAAAGCGGTACCTCCGGAGCCGGTGACGGACCCGGATGATCCGCTACGTCCGCATTCTGACATCCACCAGTGGATCAACGACTACTGGCCCGGCGGCCGCAAGAAGTACAAAGCGGGCCAAGGCAATCTTCGCCGGCCGGATGTTGTGGTCGTCAACGACCCCACGCAGCCGCCTGTCCAGGCAAACATTAAAATGGTGGTTGAATACAAGTTCCCACCGGACGATTTCTCTCGCGATCAGCGGCAGGACTACATCGAAATAGCGGGCTCACAATCGAAGTTCGTGAGACTTGGTCCTGCGGAGTGCGGATGCGGTGACGACGACCAGAACGGTCAAGAATCAACCCAGCGTCAGTCGAAGTCATCGACGTCCGACCTGGACGACCTTGCCGGCCAAAGTGGCGGAAACGGCGGCAGTTCGCTCCCCGGAGGCGGCAGTCTTCCGCTGCCGCCTCCGGGAAGGCTCCCTCCTGGCATATTGCCTTGACGGCGTGATGGAACGATGAGACATGAATGAAGAGCAGATGAAAGCCTGGGTCGCCGATCCGAATCGCGCAGACACACTGCCGTTCGGCTTCTACGAGCCAGCCTATCGCAAGGGAATCACCGGCGCGGCGCTCGTGGTGCGCGGCGTTGTCTACTTTCGCAACGGTCACACGCCTGCCGTGCGCGCTGCACTCGTGAAGTGTTTCGCGCAGTACAACGCGACGATCACCGAATACGCCCAAGCGCTGGCCCGTGCGCTCGGGGAAAAGCCGCAGAAGGATGGCCCGCTGCGCTGGTTCTATTCGGAAGGCGAGCAGCCTATGCCGATCGACAAGGCTCCAGGACTGGACACCCTGGCGACGACAGTGCCCGCGGACGAGGCGTTGGCCGTGCAAATGACGAGCGCCGACCACAAGCTTGCGACGGGTTTCTACGATTTCGGCGTGTTCACGGTAGCCGATTGGAAAGCTACTCTCTCCGGCAATCTGGACGTGCTTGACTTCACCTTCCCCCGTGCTTTCCTCGAGCACCGGCCGGGGGTGTTCCAGGCGTTGTTTGCTGCGTTCTGTGAAGTCCTCCCGACGGTATACGGGCACGCCGGTTTTGGGGTGAACCTGCCACCAATGGAGCAAGAAGCAAACGAGGCGACGGAGTATTTCTTCGCTCGTCGGTACGGCCCCGGAATCGACGTTGGCGATCCGATGGGTTATAGCACGGTAAGATTGGCCGGCAAGATCAAAACCGTGGATTGGATCGTTGCCCTGAATGCGGACCTCGTACGCGCGGCCGGAGGACCGACCTCATGGACGTTGCCTCCCGACTGGTTCGTTCGTCAACCGTTGGGCACTGATGGTTTGATCATCCAAGCAGGTGCCGCGCCCCAATCCGGCATTTCGGACGGACTTGGCAAGTCGCCGCTGCCGCCGCCAGCGTACGTCCTGCTCAACGCAGCGCTGCGCCCGATCATCGCCGAGGACATGGACATTCTCCAGCGCGGAACGCTCGACAGTACCGCCCCGCTACTGAACACCACGGTGGCAACCGAAGCTTGGCTGAAGCGCTTCGACCTGCCGCCCGACCAGGTGACCGAACAATGGCGCGAGCTGCACAAAACGCCGACGGTCGGTAGCAGCAAAGCGGCGGTCGCCGCCAACCTCTTGCGGCTTCGGAAGGCCATGGGACTGCCCGAGCCCGTGCCGTCGAACGGGTTCGGATACGACGGTGGCTCGCCGGGCTAACGAACGTTTAGAGCAACACAGAAACGGGGCCGCAAGGCCCCGTTGTCATGTGCGCGTTGGCCGCTCCGAGCCTGCCACCTGAGCACCGACTGGTCAGGTGGTACGGCTTCCCCCTCGGCCCTTGCAGCGGTAGTGTGACGGGCAATGCTCGCATGAGCACGCCGTACCATCAGTCGTTCGCCGACACGTCCCGCGTCGGGAACTGGCCGGCAGTCCCTATCCTTGTAGCCGATGATCTGCACGATCGGCACTGCCTCCTCGCGCGCAATCGCTACTTCTTGCAAGACACCTCTTGCTCGGTATGTCTGTGTACCGGTAATTACGAGAACGATCTCGGCCCGCCGAATAGCCGATCTCGCCTTGTTAACCCAGTCTCGTTCGGGCGCGGCCTCCTTGAGCGAATGATCAAAGATGTCGAACGGAGAATCCGGCAGTCGCGCTTGCCCAATGATGAAGTCCTTTAGCACTCGATCATGGTCGAAATCGAAACTCACAAAAACGCGCTCCTTCACTGCGGCCCCTCCCTTGATTGCCTTCCTGACTTGCGTTCCCGCAAACGCGCCTGCGATAACGCCGCCGAAGCCAGGTGCAATTGCGTTCCCCGCAATGCCGCCGAGCAACATCGCTAGTGCTGAACTCGGCGAAAGTTTGCCGTTGTGGGCCGCGCAATAGTCCTCACCACTCAACGCCTGGTTGAGGCATCTTCGTCCTTTCGTTGTCTGCGCAGCACATCTCGTCATTGGCCAATCCTTTCCACGCACTGCCGCGCGCGCGACAGCCGACACTGCTCTTAGTTTGTTACCGTGGCACTTCCAGTTTGCAGCAAAGGCTTTAGCCAAAGCGATCTGATGGATCGCGCCGGCGGACATCAGATCGCTGTCCAACCAAGCGTAGCCTCGATCCGTTTACGATACGGTGTGACCACTTGGCGCGGCGCCCTTCTGACATACTCCTCGGCACGGTCGCGCTCTTCGCCCGACAAGCCGGACAGGTAATTTACGACTTCGTTCATGACAGGCTTGCGCTCCTCATCGTCGAACTTCGGGGGTAACGCCGTCCAGACCACGCCATCGACATTCTTTAGCTTGGTCCAATCGCGCAGGTCCAGCATGATCTCCGGCAATTGCCCGTGTCCGACTTGCCAAGATCCGACCAACCTGTCGCGACTCCTCTCAGGGATACCTTCCCTCGCGCCGAGCACGTGACGAGCCGCCGCCATGTCGGCAACGTCCATGATCACCCATAGCGAGCGAACGGTCGGCGTGTCCCGATCCAGAACAAACGTGATCCGGCCGTCCCCGGACTGACGCGCAAGCTCCACCTGAACGAGCGGTCCGTCCTCGAACCAGCGGGACCGGATAGGCAAGTCACCCCAGTTCCAAACCAGTGATCCCCAACCCAGGCATACGAAAGTCGCCACCGTTATCTCCCCTTGACGTGGTCGCTCACGCCCATCAATCAAAGCTGATGTCAGGCGCGCCATGCGATCCCGTCTCTACACCTCGCCCTCGGACACCTCAAGTTGAACTTCCTGCTCGATTTCACCCGCTTCAGTTTGTAGCTCAGCAATTGCCGCGCGAAGCGGCTCATACAGCTCTATCCTGCCGCCCACCGCCTCAAACGTTACCGCTAGAGCATATCGCGCAACCGAATCTGGATCGTGACTCCAGCCCTGATGGCCGACAACCGCAATGCAAAAATGATCTGGCAACGTATTTGATTGAACAACTGCCCAATCTTTCTGGACGGTGCCACTACTTCGCTTAAAGTCCCTAACGAAACCAAATTGCGGCTTCTCATTGAGCGTCCAAGGCAACGACGTGCCGGGCAACGGCTCCCCATCATTTACCGCGTCCTTCATAGCCCGCACGCGGAAATCGTTTAGCCCCTCACCAAGATGACTGGTCTTCCAGTCAACCCAAGTAGATAAGTATCGGCGAAGGTGTCGTCGCGTACGCCTCGGCTGTGCAACGTAAGACAAAGTTACGTCGATGCGAATATCGAACTCGTCGGCCTGTTGACGTAACTCGGGAGGAATCGGCACTTGGTAAATGTGGCATTCCGCCGCATGAATTGCAGTCTCACCGCTGGTAATCAGCGTCGTGCGATGGTCCGTGTTCGAAGTTGCACGACCTTCGTCTGGTATCCCGTACCCCAAGCATCGTAAAGTCCGAGATGCTGCGGCGAGAAGATCATCCTTTTGAGTTCGCGTCATTTCAACCGCAGAATTGCGCAGTCGCGTCAGGATGCTTTCGGCCCATTCAGGCCATTTCGCCGATTGCACAACGAGTGCGCGATAGAGCAGTGCTGGCTCGGCCGGCAACACACTTTGTATCTTCGCAGCAATCCGCGCGACTTTCGGGGCCGCGTACGAAGTGCCAGCATCGTCACGGTCGAACGCTGGGCCCGGCGCGTACAACGTTGACCGAACTAAACTTGGGCAAGCATTCGCGACTCGTCCCCCTCCCTGGACATCGGGTGGATTATTGTTCGTCCGAACGGCATCGCCACCGTAAGCGACCACTTCGGGTTTGATCACACTCCAGATGCCCGGCCCCGTCCGTGAAAACGCCGACGGGTCGCCCGTTTGCGTCGCGAACGTCCTCCATGCGCCGGACTCCGCAACGTCATAGGCGACGGAGCCGACCGTTAACGCCTGCAGGCTCTGGCCAGGATTGGCGATGCGAGCAGCACTCTCATAGAGGTACTGGGGATACTCCCTGCCCGCAGTCAGGTGATCCGCGATCCCAATGAACGGGGCGGTACCCTGAATTGGCAAATTCCCTGCGCTTTGGACGATCAGCACATCGCGCTCGTTGCAAAGCTGATCTATCTCTGCCGCCCACGATGACATATACCGCGTGCGACAGTAGCCTCGCGCGTTAATGGAATGATTGAAAATCCTAGTTTGTCTCGGCCCGTCGTTGAAGCGCTCGATTGCGGCTCTCAGCGCTTCGGGCGGAAACAGTTCGACCGGCATTTGGTTCTGTGCATCGAGAACCCGTGCATTCTGAATCCAAAACGGCAACTGAGGAGCCCCAGCGTTCGGAACGTCTTCGCCGTATAGAACGGCGCCCGCCACACGCGTCCCGTGTCCGCCCGGTGCAACCTCGTCCTGAACGGCACTCGTCGGCGCCGTCGGTAGAAAACAGTGAGACGTGTTTTGGTCGACGGCAGGTTGGAGAAACGTGTGGCCTTCCTGTATCCCACTATCAATAACGCAAACAGTAGGGGCTGCTGCATGAGGCGAGATAGGCATGACCTGCACAGCGGCGGCTGCCGCTTGGGCGGCACCCGCTTGGGGAAGGACGATGTCTTCGGGCTCGATAACCTCGAAGATATATGGGTAATTCAAGACGAAGTCCTTGAGCCCCTTTCCAACTATTCTCAGCCTTACTGTGAAACTGTCGGGCAAGACACCGGCGTCGAATGGCGCACCATCGATGTTGTGCAGGATTTCACCTTGGTAGAACGCCTTCAAACGTTCGATCTGGTTCTCACGCTCGATCTTCAGTACTTCCCATGCGTCATACGCTTCATTGCGCGCCCTTGCCCACTCCAGTTCCTTTGCTGCCCAGCTTGCGTCAGTGTCCCGTCTGCCGCGCGTTGGCGGTGAAGGAATTTCTTGGGTTCCCGCACAGGCAATACCCACGTCTACAATGAAAATTTGTTCGTCCGCGATGTTGTCCCATTCAGCGTATAGGCGTTCGGACAAAATGCGGTTCAACCGGTCCGCTTGCGTCGGATCGTCGAACAACTGGTGAATGCTTGCGATGGTGGCAGATCCATGCACCGCGACTGCAAAGCCATCGATCATCGCCAAGAAAAGGGCTGCATCTATATCTTCCGATGCAACGATGACATAGCCCTCCTCTTGCTCGGCAACAATCTCGAAAGAGAACTTCTCCCGCAGTACGTCAAGATCGAGCCCAGTATCGACTTTGAGCAAAATTGGGATACCGGTCGGCAGAACGGGGAGCCCTTGTGCGTCTCTCTCAGTTCGTCGCTCCCGCCAATTTTCCGACAGCGACTGGGCAGCTCCACGGAGGTGCGCACCATGTGCTTGCCGAGCGTTCTTGTTGGCTAGAGTCTGGGGATTGGTCTTCCCGCCACCGGATAATCGGGCCCTGCCGTGATAGCGAAGGAGTAGCGGCAGATGTTCAAAGTTATGTTGTTCAGGCATCCGTCATACCCTTACGCGGCGTCGTGCCGCTGCAACTCATCGATAGCCTGAACGAGCATCGCCTGCGACAGCGTATGGTCTCCGACGAGCACGGCAGCTTTAGCAGCATCCTGCGCTGCCTTAACTACCATTGCAGCAGACGACCCATTTAGCTTGGTAGCCAGTTGATCCCATCGCATCGGCTGCTCCGTCCGGACAGTCGACAACGTCATGCGAAGCAGCTTCTCGATTTCAGTTGGCCCGGGCAACGGGATAGAGAAAACATCATCGAATCGGCGAAAGAGGGCAGGGTCCAATGCAGACTCGAGGTTTGTCGTCGCTACGAGAAGACCCGGTGCATCGTATTCTTCCATCAACTGCAGCAGTGAGTTGACTATCCGCGACACTTCACCAATGTCCTTCGAGTTCGTCCGAGAGCGGGCGATGAAATCACACTCGTCCAAAAGCAGAACGCATGGCTTCTCCTTCGCCGCACCGAAGATGGTTCGAAGATTCTGGGCTGACTCTCCGAAGAACGACGAGATGAGAACGTCGAATCGGACTTTCATCAATGGCAAACCCGTGTTCCAAGCTAACCTCTTCGCCCCCAGAGACTTGCCACAACCCGGTGGGCCATACAGCAGCACTGTTTTTCTTGGCTTCAGACCAAACGTTCGCAAGCGATCCCGGGCCGCATATTCCGCTTCAATTCTCGAAAAACGCTGCTCGACTGAATCGGGTAGCACCATGTGGTGTTCAAGGTGCTCGGTTGGGATCAGAGTCGCTAGGTTCTCCCCATACCTGCGGCTAAGGGGTAGCTCTTTCAGCGTACGATCAACGTCCGGAACGGAAGGTGCTGCCGGCCGCTTGGCCTTGGGCTGTTTGAGGATTGCTTCAAGCTGAGCGGCCAAACGCACATGCCCGGTCTTGCGCTCCGACTCGACAATCTTTCCCGCAAGGCGCTCGAGATCGCTCTGTGAGCCGTCTGCGATGGCTCGTACTACTCTTTTCAGAATTTCGGCATTCATGCGATTTCACCCTCTATCAGCGAACTATCCGCGTCGCGAGCAGCACGCCGATAGTCAAAGATTCGATTTCGTCGCGGCCCACACGCGGCGCCTGCGACTGACTGCAGCCTACGGTTCGCTTGCATAGATCAGGTACGCCCGCCGCGTCGAGTTGTAACGTTTAGCGTTAGACCGGCATGACGTTGTAGATGGCTGATGACGGTGAACAAATTCCTCGCTTGCGGATTACCCGATGGACCAAACATCCGAATCAAGCTCTTAGGGGAAGCCCCTGTCGCGGCACCGAGTCTTTCAAACCCCACCGTCGCCTTGATGTAGTCACGCAGCATGGCCTTGCCGGCGTCCACGTCGCCAGCCAGCATCGTTTCGACACCTTGCTTGAACAGGTCGTTACCGAACTTTGGATCAGCAAGCACCCGCGCCTGGATGGTCTCTTTAAACGTTCGTGTCAGAGCCATTGCCATACCACCCCTATGTAGCCGACACCGCTCTATGGAAGCGGGCGCAGTTGCTCTTTCATGGTAGCGCTTATGTTACCAGCTTTCTTGGCGACCGCTTATCACCTTATCGCCCTCCGACACCGCGTTCGTGAGCTGGATCTGCCTCAGAATCTGGTAGTCGATAGCACGCCGCAGCGTGATGTGGAACGCCTCCAAATTTGCATTGATCCCGAGATGGACGTGTTGTTCTCAACGCGAAACCGACCACCCCGACGACAACGCCTCGGCCTGTTGCAGCACCGTCTGCACGGCAGAGTCTTGCAGGTCAGGTGGATAGCCGTACTTCCGCAGGATGCGCTTTACCAATACCCGCATCCGGGCTCGTGCGGAGTCACGATGAGCCCAATCCACCGATACGTTTTCCCTGAGACTCACCAAAAGCTCGTGAGCGATCAACCGAAGCTTGTCGTCACCCATCATCTGCACTGCATTGTCATTCTCGGCCAGTGCGTCGTAGAAAGCGATCTCTTCATCAGACAGCCCCGACTCCTCTCCCCGCTGACGGGCAGCCCGGATGTCCTTGGCCAGTTGGATCAGCTCCTGCAGCACTTCAACTGTGGTGATGGCGTTGGCGTGGTAGCGGGCCACGGCGTCCTCCAGACGTTCAGAGAAGGCCTTGGTCTGCACCACGTTGGCCTTGCTGCGCGAGCGGATGCCGTCGTTGATTAGCTTTCGCAAGGCTTCCAGTGCAAGATTCTTCTTCTCCATCTGCTGAACTTCGGCAAGGAACTCATCGGAGAGGATGGAGATGTCCGGGCTCTTGATTCCCGCGGCAGCCAGAATGTCTACGATCTCGGTCGACACCACGGCACGGCTCACAATCTGCTGGATCGCCAATTCACGTTCTTGCTCGGTGACACCAGAGCCTGTAACACTCTTCACTAGCGCAGCACGAATCGCCTGGAAGAAGCCGACCTCCTCTCGGATTTGTCGGGCCTCGTCGGAGGCAGACGCCAGAGCGAACGCTTTGGACAGAGCCAGCACGGCGTCTTGGTATCGGCGATGTGCGTTCTTCTTGCCTTCTTTGGTTTTCTCTTTCGCTGCCAGTTCCTGTTGCAGATCGAGAATCCATTCGATGGCTCCCGCCATCATCGCGAGGCGATCCTGAGGTGTTCCGCTCATCGCGGAAACGTAATCGAAGCCGTGATACATATCCCGCACGACCTCGTATTTCTCCATCATCACGGCGATAGCCTGTGCTTCGTCAACACCGGTGTTTTCCTGGTCGTTCTTCGAGTACTGCTGGAGAGCCGACTTGAGATTCTGAGCAATGCCAATGTAGTCAACAATCAGGCCTGCAGGCTTGTCTCGGAATACGCGGTTCACGCGCGCAATCGCCTGCATCAGGCCATGCCCTTGCATCGGCTTATCCACATACATCGTGTGCATGCAGGGCGCATCAAAGCCGGTGAGCCACATATCCCGAACAATCACCAGCTTGAGCGGGTCTTTCGGATCGCGGGCACGCTTGGCCAAAAGATCGCGCCGGGCCTTATTGCCAATGTGTTGTTGCCAGTCCTGCGGATCGCTCGCTGCCCCCGTCATCACAATCTTGACTGAACCAGCGTTGTCATCGGCGCTGTGCCAGTTGGGGCGCAGCTTGACAATCTCATCGTACAGCTTCACGCAAATGCGGCGGCTCATGCACACCACCATCGCCTTGCCATCCAGAGCAGCCGCGCGATCTTCGAAGTGGCCGACCATGTCCTTGGCAACCAGGGCGAGACGCTTGTCGCTGCCCACCAAGGCTTCGACCGTTGACCACTTCTTCTTGAAGCGTTCTTGATCGGCTTCGGATTGCTCCTCGGTCAGTTCGTCAACATCGGCATCAATCTTCGGCTTCTCGTCCTCGTCGAGTTCGATGCGCGCAAGTCGAGACTCGTAGTAGATCGGCACTGTTGCGCCGTCCTCGACCGCCCGACTGATGTCGTAGACATCGATGTAGTTGCCGAACACGGCTGGCGTGTTGACGTCGTCAGCTTCAATCGGCGTTCCGGTGAAACCGATAAATGACGCGTTGGGCAGTGCGTCGCGAAGGTACTTGGCGAATCCATAGGAGATCTCGCCCGTCTTGGCCTCCATCTTCGCGCGGAAACCGTACTGGCTCCGGTGCGCCTCGTCGGCAATGACGACTACGTTGCGGCGGTCTGTGAGCTTCGGGTACTCGCTCTCTCCGGTTTCGGGGGCGAACTTCTGAATCGTCGTGAACACCACGCCACCAGATGCCCGGCTCAACACCCTTTGCAAGTCTTCGCGACTCTCGGCCTGCACCGGTGTTTGCCGAATCAGATCGCGGCACATTGAGAAGGTCGAGAAGAGCTGGTCGTCAAGGTCATTTCGGTCGGTCAGAACCACCAGCGTCGGGTTGGCCATTTCCCGGTGTTTGACTAGCTGGCCGGCATAGAACGCCATCAAGAGACTCTTGCCTGAGCCTTGGGTGTGCCAGATGACACCGACCCGTTGATTACCCTCCGGGGAGGATGCAGCCAAGGTGCTGCTGACCGCGTGCCGCACCGCGTGGAACTGATGGTAGCCCGCGATAATCTTGACCAAGCCTGAACCGGTTTCGCCGAAGACCGTGAAGTGCCATAACAGGTCGAGCAGGCGACGATGCTCAAACACGCCTTCAATCAACGTTGAAAGTTCCGGCGCCCCCTTTGGGGCAACATCCTTACCGTCCGTGGTACGCCAAGGCATGAATCGCTCCAAGTCGGCTGAAAGCGAGCCAACACGGGCAACGATCCCGTCCGAGGTTACCAACAGCGCGTTAGTGCGGAACAGTGCCGGGATCTGCTTCTTGTACGTCTGAAGCTGGTTGAACGCCCCAACCAGCGTTGCGTTGCCGTTCCCGGGCGCCTTTAACTCGATCACGCCGAGCGGCAGGCCGTTCACGAACACGACGACATCAGGACGTCGGTTGTATTGACCGGCAATGACGACGAATTGGCTCACGGCTAGCCAGTCGTTCCGCTCCGGGTGCTCGAAATCGATAAGTGCGACCTTGCCTGCAGTCAGCGTGCCATCGTCAGCATAGTACTCAACGTCCACGCCCTCAGTCATCAGTCTGTGGATGCGACGGTTTTCTTCAAGCAGCGAGGGCAGCTCGGACTGCATCACTTTGCGAATAGCATCCTGCCTAGCTTCAAGCGGCAGGCTCGGGTTGAGACGCGCGACCGCCTCCTCGAACCGCTTTTTGAGCAAAACCTCATCGTGGCTCTCGCGCTCGGGGCGATGACCATCGGGGCCAATGTCCTCCTCACGCTCGATGCTGTAGTCGAGCGTGCGCAGTTGATCAAGCAACGCTTGCTCTACGGCGGCCTCCGACAGAAATGCCATTACTGTTCTCCTTGTTGTTCGATCGGCTCCTCGACCGGAGCCGCTGCCCCGCGTGCAGCATTCAGAGCCTCGACGTAGGCATCCCGATCCAATTGGTACAGTAGCCGGCTCACTTCGATTTTGAGCGGCAGGTCGTCGCCCGCCGGAAGCAGAAAACGCAAGGTCGGCGAATCGTCGTCCTCGGAATCCACAGCCAAACCGACATGCGCGTCGATTAGCGCGTTATCAGCCGCAAATCGCTCCCATGGCTCGCGAGAGCTGATCGGATCAAGTTGCGCGTTCAAATAGGACTGGTGCAGGAAGGCAACAACCGCGTCCGCCGCCAACACCGCCGCGCGGCGGTGATAGATGGTCAAAACTTGGATAAACCCATCTTTCCCATGGCTCAATGGTCCGCCGTCATTTCGAAGGACACGGAGGGACTCTGCCAATCCGTTGTGATGCTTGATAAGGTCTGCAAATTTCCTATGCCGGATGTCGCCAAGCTTCAAGACCCGCGTTGCGGCCGAAACCCATTCAGTTATAGGCGCATCGTCTTTTTGTGGTTTTAGTGGCGACGTTCGATCGTCAAGCTCATCGATAATTACTCGGCAAACGCACTCCACCATTCCCTTCGCGGCGTCGATAGACGCATCGCTCCCACTTTCTAAGCTTGCTTGTAGCGCCTCGAATGTGTGCTGAAGCATTGTTGCACTACGCCAATGTGTGCAGGCCTCGCGAATGCCGGGACACCAGTCCATACTCACGTTGCAGCTCCAATGATTTGTTCGGCGTTCTTCACCCGAAGCGCGCCCGAGATCAACATAGGAAGCAGGTTATCGCGCATTTTCGCAAGATTTACCGAGGTCTCGGAATTAGATTTGATTCCATCGAACAAGGACGAAACAATGCTTGCGAACGCGGCCCACAATTTATCGTCCTCCAACGGGGCAGCAAGCTGGTAAGCGGCAACCGCGTCACCCTGAGCGCGCTGGCGTCCCGACGTACCAGTCATGCTCCGGATAGCATGTTCCCGGAAGGCCTCGTTCCGCGCCAACAAGTACGCAAACGCCGCAGGCACAGGCCCCTGTGGCCGCATCACGATGTATTCCGTCGATCCCCAACCGACGACATCATCGGGAAGACACTGGATAAACGCTGTTTTGCCGTTCTCTAGACAAGGCGTAATTCGCGCCAACAACGTGTCGCCGTTACGGAAGCGCATTCCACTCCCGTAAGGTCGCATGACATAGGGATCAGGCCAGCTTCCTTGGGTTGGAAGCGAAGCCATGTCGAGGTAAGGCGCGACTTCGCCCTTTCGCAAGAGCTCGGTGGGATTAAACTCAATGAGCTCGCTCGCCTGCAACAGCCTCCAGCCTTCCGGCAATTCGTTGACGTCCATCCGTTCCGGGAACAAGTCCCAGATTTCGCGCGGTAGATATGGGCTACGGCCTTGCTGCTTCGCGCGCACGGGACCAAAATCGACGAACCAGTCCTTGAACAAGGCGCGGCCCATCGCCTCCAGCGTCTCATTCCTCTCGCCGTTGAGTTTGATCTTGTCGTCCAGGCTGCCAAGTATCTTGGCAATGGCGCGTTGTTCAACAAGTGGGGGCAAACGGGTCGCGTATCTCTCTACTGCGGATGAGGGGACACGCTGCCTTCCCGACGTACCTTCCATGTGACCGATCGCATGGCGTCGAAAATCGGGAGATCGAACGAGGTAATAGCCAAACAAGTTATCCGTCTGATTTTCCTTTCCACTGAGCACGATATATTCCGTAGACCCGTGAGCCACGACCCCTTCCGGAAGTTCGGAAATATAAGCGGTCTTGCCATTCTCAAGACACGGGGTTATTCGAGCGATCAAGGTATCGCCGTTCTGAAAACGCGTACCCGACCCAGTGAACTCACGAGTTTCAATTCGCTCAACGGACCTCGCGTGAACAGGTAAAGCGTCCATTGGAATGAAGGGTGCCACACGTCCTCGTTTAATCAGGCGCGACGGATTGACGTCAAAAGCATCACCTATCGTCGTTTCTCGCCATTCACTGACCATACCCAAGCTCCGTCAGATTTTTTTCGATGGCATCATCCACGCGTTGCGCCTCTAACTGCTGTGTACGCCATTGTGTTGAGAGCCTTCGCATCGCTTCGTCGAACGGCTCGCCGTCATCCGCCTGTGCCTCTGAGCCGACATACCGCCCTGGCGTCAGCACATGGCCGTGCTTGCGAATCTCATCCAAGCCCGCGGATTTGCAAAAACCCGGCACGTCGGCGTATTCACCTGCTTCTTTCTCACCACGCCATGCGTGGTAGGCATCAGCGATTCTCTTGATGTCATCGTCGTTGAGTTCGCGCCGTGTGCGGTCAATCAACACGCCCAGCTTACGCGCATCAATGAAGAGCACTTCGCCGCGCCGATCGCGAAGCCGACCACCTGGATTTTTATTGCGAGCGAGAAACCAAAGGCAGGCCGGGATTTGAGTCGAATAGAAGAGTTGACCGGGCAATGCCACCATGCAATCGACCGCGTCCGCCTCAATCATGGCCCTGCGAATCTCGCCTTCACCGGATTGGTTTGACGACATTGAGCCGTTGGCGAGCACCACCCCGGCTGTGCCGTTGGGTGCGAGGTGGTGGAAGATGTGCTGCAGCCAGGCGTAATTGGCGTTGCCCACTGGCGGTGCGCCGAATTTCCAACGAACGTCTTCTCGCAGCCGATCGCCGCCCCAGTCGGAGATATTGAAAGGCGGATTTGCGAGGATGAAGTCGGCCTTGAGGTCGCGCAGCTCGTCTTTATGAAAGCTGCCCTCGTTGTTCCAGCGGATGTCGGAGTCAATGCCACGTACCGCCAGATTCATCTTGGCCAGTCGCCACGTCGTGTAGTTTGATTCCTGGCCATAAATAGCGATGTCGCCAATGCGTCCGCCGTGCTCCTGCACGAACTTCTCCGATTGCACGAACATTCCACCCGATCCGCAGCACGGGTCATACACCCGGCCTGAGTATGGTTCGAGCATCTCGACCAGCACACGCACCACCGACCGTGGGGTGTAGAACTCGCCCCCACGCTTGCCTTCGGCACCAGCAAATTGCCCTAGGAAATACTCGTATACGCGCCCAAGAATGTCCCTTGAACGGTCGCCCTCTTCATTAAGAGCGATTCCGGATACCAGGTCGATCAGCTCGCCGAGCATCACCTTGTTCAGCGCGGGCCGGGCGTAGTCCTTTGGCAGTACGCCTTTGAGTGACTCATTGTCCTTCTCGATGGCTCGCATTGCGTCGTCGATCAAAGTGCCGATGGTAGGCAGCTTGGCACTGACCTGAAGGTGTTCCCAGCGAGCCTCCTTGGGTACCCAGAACACGTTGTCCGCGAGGTATTCGTCTTTGTCCTCGGCAGCCAGCTTGTCTTCCGCCAGCAAGGCTTTGTGCTTAGCCGTAAAGGCGTCCGAGATGTACTTCAGGAAAATGAGCCCAAGCGCGACGTGCTTGTAGTCAGACGGCTCCATGTTGCCGCGTAGCTTATCGGCAGCCTTGAACAGCTCAGCCTCGAAACCGAGATTGGCACCGTTGCCGCTCTTTGTATTTCCACCATTGACCATATTGGTTCTAATCCTTCATTCGTTCTTCGGTCGTGCCGCGTCAAATGCCGCCACATCTCTTCCGCCAGGTCCCAGTGCAACCACTCGCTGTTGAGCTCGTAGTGCGCGACGTCGCACCAGATCGCACTCGAATTGTCGGTTCCAAGTCACATTTGTCTCATTTTATCGCCAGCGAGCGGCAAACCAGCCAGCGTGCTGCCTAGATCCAAGAAAAATTTGGACACATATCACCATCCTGAGCCCGGCCAGCCACGGCCGCTCCGTCTGGGCAATCCCGCACGGACGAACCTGCCTCAGGAGGTCAGTGATGCTCCCCATTTCCCCTCTCGATTTTCTCATCGCGTTCGCACTCGCATTCCTCGGCGGTGCGCTGGTGGCCGCGTGCCACTGCCGGCACGTCGGCAAGGTTAGGCGCGATGCTTTTGCTCGTGCATGCGAGGCCCCCGTCCATGCGTGAGCGCCCTCCGTGCTTTCCGTATGACGACGAGAGCGAAGACGATGACCCGGCGTGGCAGTCGGCGCTGAATCGGCTTCGTTTCGTGCATCAGCCGTCAGAGCCTGACGAAGACAAAGGCGAATCGCCGCGCTTTCGACCCGGCAAGGGGGATCTGGTCTGGCCGTGTCCGTCGTGCGAGTCGTTCCGCACCGAGCAACGGCACATTGCAAGGCGCATCTGCAGCGCCGTCGGTGCGGCGGCAGGCGCCACGAGCGGCGCGGCTGCTGTGCTGTCCGGCGCGGAGACCGGTGCGGCCATCGGCGCGCTCGGCGGTCCTGCGGGTGCCGTGTGCGGCAGTGTTGCGGGGGCCATCCTCGCCGGACTTGTCGCGGGAGCCGCGGGCTGCGCCACGGGCGCTGCCTTCGGCGAAGCGCTAGACCTGAAAGTGCTCGACAACTGGCGGTGTCTGGCCTGCGGACGGGTCTTCACCGTCCGTCGCGGCTGACGTTCCGCGACTGCGGCCCCTCATCTTGTTTCGTCCAGCCCGGCCTCGTGCCGGGTTTTATGCCTTCTTTTTCACAGGGAGTTTCAAAGTGCATCTCGTTCAAACCATGGCATACGTAGGAGAACAACCCTGGCACGGCCTCGGCAACAAGCTCACGCCCCGGCAACCGCTCGAAGTTTGGGCGCGAGCCGCTGGCATGGACTGGCAAATCGAGGAGGCTGAAGTCCGCTACGTCGCCGCTCGCGACAAAGCCCTCGGTTCCATTCACGCATTCCCCGAGCAGAAGGTTTTATATCGCTCGGACAGTAAGGCGCCCCTGTCCGTCGTGTCCGCCCGTTATCAGGTCGTCCAGCCATCCGAAATTCTGGAGTTCTACCGGGATCTGACGGAAGTCGGCGGTTTCGAGCTCGAAACCGCTGGCGTGCTCAAGGAAGGCCGCAAGCTGTGGGCTCTTGCGCGCACCGGCCAGAGCGCGACGCTCAAGGGTAAAGACCAGGTCAACGGATATTTGCTGCTCGCCACCGCATGCGACGGCACGCTCGCGACCACCGCACAGCACACAGCGGTTCGCGTCGTGTGCAACAACACGATGCAGATCGCGCTGAGCAACTCGACGGGCGCGGTGAAGGTTGGTCACCGCTCGCAGTTCGATGCGCAGGCCGTGAAAAGACAATTGGGTCTCGCGATCTCGAGCTGGGATGCGTTCATGGTCCGCATGAAGGCCCTGTCCGAGCGCAAGGTGTCCGACGCGGCGGCGGAGAAATTCTTGCGGCGTGTGCTTACGTATCCGACCGCCAATTCAACCGGTCGCGATGCACTCGCCGTCAACGAGCGTGCAATCAAGGCCGTCGCTCAGCTCTATGCCGGACGCGGGAAAGGTGCCGATCTGGCATCCGCTTCGGGAACCGCCTGGGGCTTATTGAACGCTGTAACGGAGTACGTGGACCACCACCGACGCTCGCGCAGCGACGACCATCGGCGCGATGCCGCGTGGTTCGGCTCGGGCGCCACACTCAAAGGCCGGGCGTGGGATGAAGCGCTCAAGCTCGTTGTGTAGTTCCCGCTCCCTTTCGTCCTCGGCCCGGTCAGGTTCGCCTGCCGGGCCGATTTGTTTCTGGAGGCTGTATGAGTGTCATTCCATCCAGTCGCGTCCGCATGCAACGGCCGGCATTGAAGCTCGTCAAGACGCAGGAACTGAGTCGGGACGACTGGCTCGCGGTGCGACGGACCGGCATCGGCGGTTCGGATGCCGCCGCGGCCGTGGGACTGAATCCCTACATGAGTCCGCTGGAGTTGTGGCTCGACAAGACCGGCCGGGCCGACGGCCTGCCCGGCCCCAATCCGGACGATACGACGTCGCCCACGTATTGGGGGACGCTGCTGGAACCGATCGTTGCGGCGTCATACACAAAGCAGACCGGCAACAAGGTCCGGCGCGTCAACGCCGTCCTACGGCACCCGACGATCCCGTTCATGCTCGCGAACCTCGATCGTGAAATCGTCGGGGCGCGGGACGTGCAGATTCTGGAGTGCAAGACGGCGGGCGAATTCGGCGCGCGGCTCTGGCGCAACGGCGTGCCCGAATACGTCGAGTTGCAGGTGCAGCACCAGTTGGCGGTCACGGGCAAGACGGCGGCACACGTCGCCGTGCTGCTCTGCGGACAAGCGCTGGAAGTGTTTCGAATCGAGCGAGACGAGCGATTGATCGCTCGACTAGTCGAACTCGAGGCTCGCTTCTGGCGGTTCGTGGAGGCCGACACGCCACCGCCCGCGGATGGCTCCGGGTCGGCGGATCGCGCGCTGCGCCATCTGTATCCGGGCCATGGTGGCCAGGTCGATTTCACAGGGGACGTGCGACTGTCGTCAACTTTTGCCGATCTGGTCGCCGTGCGGGCCGAGATTGAGGCGCGGCAAACCGTCGAAGCGCAGCTCAAGCAGACGATCCAGCAAGCAATGGGCAACGCCACGCGCGCCGTGTTCGAAACCGGCGAAGTGTCATTCAAGCGCAGCAAGGATTCGTCCACCGTGGATGTGAAGCGACTCATCGCCGACCACCCGGAGTACGAGACCCGGTACACAGTGCCCAAGCCCGGTTCGCGCCGCTTTCTCGTGTCTTTCTGATTCCGTTCCCCGCTCCCTCTTCCTTTTCACCTCCCATTCAGAGGACTACCATGCTCAAGGGACTTTCCGTCACTCCCCCAGTTGTCGGGCGTATCAGTATCGGCCGTGTGGTCGAGAAGAACGGCAAACGCGTGCCTTCTGCCGACGACCAGTTCACCCTCACAACGCAGGTGCAGCAGCGCGGTGAATGGTTGTTGCATCCGCTCGACGGGCAGTTGCGCAAGGCCACGACCGGCAAGCTGCGCGCGATCCCCGTGCGCATGCTCTTCAACGATCCTGACCTGAACCTGCGTGCCGACTATTCGCTGTTCGACCGCGACACGGGACGCCCTGTATGCGTTGGCAACGGCGAAACATGCCGGCGAGTCGGTGTGGACGGCAACGGCATCGAAACCCTGCCGTGTCCATCGCCGGATAGCTGTGCCTTCGGCAAGCAGGGCGGCTGCAAGCCCTACGCGCGGCTGAACGTCATCATCGGCGACGAGGATGAACTGGGCTCGTTCATCTTGCGCACCACCTCGTATAACTCGATCCGCACGCTCGCCGCGCGTCTTCACTACTTCAGTGCGGTATCGGGCAACCTGCTCGCCTGCCTGCCGCTCACCCTCCGGCTCAGGGGCAAGAGCACCACCCAGAGCTACCGGTCGGCGATCTACTATGTGGATCTGTCCATACGCGATGGGAGCACGCTCGAACAGGCGTTGATGGAAGCGAGAGAGCTGGACGCGCGCCGCCGCGCGGCTGGCTTCGATCAGGCCGCGCTCGACGCCGCCGCACGTGCGGGGTTCGCCAATGGCGCGTTCGAGGACAGTCCCGACGAGCGCGCCGCCGTGACGGAGGAATTTTTTCCCGAGCAGACATCGAGCGGATCGGACAGCCGCTATTCGGTCGAAACGGATACACGAGAAACGACGCCTCCGTCGCTGCGCGACAAGCTCGAGCGGAAAGCGGCATTGCTCGGTGGGAAGGCGGCATGAGCGCCGACACCTGCGAGCCATTCGTCTGCCGGGACGGACGGCTGCTCCCTCGCTACCACGACGCCCAGACCGATCTCGCGCCCGGCCTGTACCTGGGTCTGTTTCACGGACGCAATGCCGTCGACGAGATCACAGAAGATTGGGGATTCGACGGGCCGGTCATCGGACCGCTCGAATTCGTCCACACGACGTACGCGGCCGAGATCAAGCTGCGCTTTGTCGAGCGCCACGTCACGCCGCGATATTTCCCCGGAACGGGGCTCGTCGCCGATGTTGCAACCGGCGACCTAGTTCCCTGCGCCGAGGCCGTCCTGAGCGTCGCGGACGATCTGCTCGTCTTCGACGGCCGGTATTTCGGCGACTGGTCGGTGTTCGTGCATGGCGTCCGAACATAGCCAACGCTTCCCTCTCCTTCCGTCCCTCTCGCTTTCCCGACACTCACCGGACGCTCCCCCAACGCGTCCCGGAGACATTTTGCCTATGGAAAACACCATCAACATGGAAACCCGCTTCCGCCTGCTGCGGCCACCCGGCGCCGGCGTCTTCTGGCTCGCGACGGTCGCGACCGCCACCTCGCTCAGCCTGTCCATCCTGGCTGGCTGGCAGCGCGGGGGCACGCTGCCCGAGCGAGTCGTCTGGGTCGCGATCGGCATCGTGCTCGTCGTCAGCGCGCACCTGCTACCGGTGCTGATCCGCGAGTCATCCTTCGTCGTGCGCGGCGTGGGGAGCATGCTGTGGGTCGCATGCATGGTGACCGCGGGCTACGGGCACCTCACGTTCTTCCTCTTCGCCCAGCAGCACGCGGGAGAGCGACGGGCGTCAGTCGTCGCGGTCACGCTTCCCACCCCGGTCCGCAGTCTAACGGTCGTGATGTCCGATCGTGCAACCGTCGTCCGACAACTCGCGTGGCTCGACGCACGGCGTTGTTTCCGTGACTGCGCCGGACGCGATGTGCGCCGCGTGACGCTCGCCGCAAGACTCGATGCGCTGAACGCCGAAGCCGATGATATCCGCCGCCAGCAGGCAACGGACGATCGCGTCACGGTGCAGCGCGGCGTGTTACTCGCCGATCCGGTCACGTCGCGACTCGCGGCGCTACTCGGCATATCGGCGTCGCGTGTCGACCTGCTGTCGGGACTGGTATTCGCAGCTGTACTGGAATGCACCGCCTGCCTGCTTTGGACCATCGTGCTTCGGCCGTCTTCGCTACCGGCAGCCGCCGCGGTCGTGGCTGACACAACGTCGACGGCTGTCGCTCCGCCCCAGGAGCCCCGCGAAGACGCGACTCATGTGACTCTGCCCGCAGTCACGCCGATCGCGAATGTGACTACCGTGACTCGCCCCGCAGTCACGGCGGTCGCCGCGAGTCACGCCGACGGGACCGTTAGTAGCGAAGCGCTGTCGGAGAGTCGCGCCGTCATGGAGAACTGTCGTACGCCCCGTGACGATCCCATTACGTCGTTACCGGACGGTACTCCGCCCGGTGGCGAGGTCGCGGAGCTCGCCAAGGCCATCGCGGCCGGTCAGGTACGCCCGACTGTTGCCGGAATCCGGACGTATCTCGGCTGCTCTCAGGCGCGGGCGGCAGCGCTACGCCGCCAGCTCGTCGAACACACCACAACGGCATAGACGCCGGGCCTCGCGCCCGGCTTTTTCTTTTCTCCACAACCACGGAGCGGTATGGACACGACCACCGATCTCGTCAAGAGTCTCAGCATCGCCAATCTCGCCAACCAGCGCGTCGCCGTCGTCGAACGCGTCCGTCGCGCGCTCGATCTGCTCTATGAAGCCGAACAGCTCGCAAGGGCAGCACATCTCGGCTTTCCGCGGCTCGTGCTCGACGACAGCTACGCCTGTCGCGGCAGGCCGACCGTTACCGGAGAATACGCGAAACGCGACGAAGCTGAAGGCGCCATGGCGCGCGTAATCGATGTGCGCGGCTGGAACTACCTGCTGTCCGAATCGGGCCTGCGCACCTTCATGGACGCGCGCGCCCGTGAACAGTGGGACCGGCAGCTCGCCGATGGCGACGTGCCCGAACTGACCGCCGCCAACATCGAAGCCACGTTCACGCAGCTCTACGGTACGCGCGGCGACATGTTCGAACGCGGGGTGCTGCAGTGCTTCCGGCGGCTATCGTGGGACTACCGGAGCAATCAGCCATTCAAGTTCGGCAAGCGAATCATCGTCACGTATCTGCTCAGTTCCGGCTCCCCGAATCACAGGGTCACCGACGAACTGGACGATCTGATCCGAGTGTTCTGCATACTGGACGGCAAGCCCGAGCCGGACCACCGGCACGGCGCCTATGTCCTTGTCTCGGACGCGCGGCAGGCACGACGGACCGAAGCCGAGCATGTCTACTTCCATCTGCGCTGGTTCAAGAATGGCAACGGCCACTTGACCTTCAAACGGCCCGATCTGGTCGAGAAAATGAATCAGATCCTCGCCAAGCACTACCCGAACGCGCTCGCCTCCAAAGCACGGTAGTCCCCCCTCGTCATCCGACGCGTCCCGCGTCTGGCATTCCCCCCTGTTCTTGCGACCTCGCATCCGGCTCTGCCGGAGGCTCGTGCTCGCCCATTTTCCCGGAGACCTTCATCGTGAACCCGCTTTCGTCTCGTAACGCCGGCCCGCGCTTCAGGCTCGGCCGCATTCTCGCCACGCCTGCCGCAGTAGAAGTTCTCGCCGACGCGAAAACCTCGATCGTCGATTTGTTGAGTCGTCATGTTCGCGGGGACTTCGGCGACTTGGCCGAATCCGATCGCCAACAAAACGAGATCGCGGTTGAGACCGAGCAACGGATTCTGTCCAGCTACGTCCTGCCTGGCGGGCAAACCGTTTGGGTGATTACGGAGTGGGACCGCTCCGCCACGACGTTCCTGCTACCGGACGATTACTGACATGCTGATCCAGAAATTTCATCCCGGCATCGAGCTCGGCCAGCAGTTGGCGATCGCCGGGTGTGGGACACCGCTCTTCAGCCGGCAGGGACATTGGGACGGCGGCAGCACCCTGCATTGCGTCGCGATGGGGCTTGCCCTGCTCGACAAGCTCACCGATCCGGTCGGGCTTCCGTATCACGCGAGCGGTAACGAGCGCACGGTATGGGATCACGCCTGGCCTCACTACCTGCACGGACTGACGCTTTCGGAACTCGCGACCTTCGTCGCCGAGCTGAACCTGGGCGTGCAGCCGGTCATCCGCTCGGGATCGGCGTCCGACGTGCTGCACTTCGTTGCGGGCGAACTCTCGCTCGGGCGACCAGTCATCGTCGGTTGGCGGCAGCGACGGCCGGTCAGGTGGCATGCAGCACTGGCGGTCGGCATCGAAGGGCGACAGGAACGGCGCACTTTCACGCCGCATGCGCTGTTGCTGGCCGATCCGGCCGGCCGCGAACCCGGCATGGCCGGATACAACGCCCGGCTCGACGTTCACGGACCGGGGTCAGTGCGCTACCGCTCCTCCTGTTCCCAACTGGCCGTTACCTTCGGCGGCGCGGTGTCGATGCGGCCTCGGGTTAGCGCAACCGTTGACGCTTGATCTCCGGTGGCGTCGCCGCGTTCGCGCGCCGTTCGCCGGTAGGCTTGAGCGACACGCCTTCCAGCGGCGCGAAGAGCTCCGCGAGCGTCACGTTCAACGCATAGCAGATGTTCGCCAGCGTCTCGACGGACGGATTGGCGATGCCGCGCTCAATCGCCGAAATATAGGTGCGATCGACGTGCGCCTCGAAGGCGAGCGTCTCCTGCGATTTCTCCGCTTCATGCCGGCATTGCTTGATCCGCTTGCCGAGGGCAATCGAGATCGGGGCCGGCGGGGCGGGGGGCGGGGTTGAGCGCTTGGCAGTCATGGCGTGCAGGATGCCCCCACGTAGACTGATTCTCGACGTTGTAAACTCCTCAATTACAGTAGTGTTTACTCTTCATTTTTTTCAATCTGAGCCGATATAGCGGTTCGAGGGCGTGCAGCCTAGGCCGGCTCGCGCTCGACTTTGTCGAGTAAACACAACAATCACCCTTTGAAAGGAACCACGAAGAATGAACAACAAACGTCCTACCCGGGGAATTCGAATCCCGCTCTGCATGTCCCTCGGATCGCTCACCCTACTCGCTGCGTGCGGCGGGGGTGGCGGTGGCTCCTCCTCGGGGGCCACGACCACGTCGACCTCACAGCTATCGGGTAAGGCGATCGACGGGTACCTCTCGGGTGCGACCGTCTGCTTCGACAACGGCCAAGGTGCGTGCGACACGAGCCAGCCGTCGACTACGACCGATGCCAACGGCAATTACATGCTCAAGGTGTCGGGCGACATGACTGGCAAGCAGCTCAACGTGCTCGTCACCTCGAACACGACTGACGGCGGCAACAAGTTCACGAGCACCTTCACGATGTCGGCGGTCGTCTCCGGCACCACGCAGAACGTGACACCGCTCACGACAATGGTCGTCTCACAGATGAAGGCGGGCAAGACGCAGGCGGATGCGACCACAGCCGTGCAGAACCTCGTCGGCAGCAGCGTCGACCCGAACGCCGATTATGTCGCTAACGGCGATACCGGCACGGCGGCAGTCACCGCCCGCATGGTCAGCCACATGACGGCGCTCGCCGGTCAGGGGCCGATCTCGTGGTCGCAGGTGCAGGCGACAATGAATGCGTACGGGGCGAAGGGCAGCGTCAACGGCGTGGAACAATCCGACGTCGATGCACAACTCGCCAACCCGGCGTACAGCTCGCCGGTCGACGCGTCGACGGCGCTCGCCAATCCGCTCTATACGGTCGACGGCGATCTTTCCCAGTTCATCGTCGGGAGCAGCATTTCGGCGGCGCTCTCTCCGGTTCGCGAGGATTTCACGCTCTCCGGCTCCACGCTTTCAATCACCCAGGAGGTGCAAAGCAACGGCAGTTGGTCGGCGGCGTCGCCGGTCGGCAGCTACGACGCGGGTTTCAGTGGTTCCTGGGTGTCCAATGACGCTGGCGTTGGTGCTTACCTCATGAAAGCGGACGGCACATGGACGAGCTGGCTGACGGCCGCGCAGTTGCATCCGTCGTACAGCCTATCCACGGTCGGCTCCAAGCTCATTGGCACCGATCCGAACACGGGGGACGCGGTCACGGTCGCCTATCGGACGATCGATGTCGGCGGCCAGCCGCTCTCGAGCGCGCTGCAGATCGACTACCGCAATCCGGTGCGCGGAGCCATGACGGGCACGTTTCCCTCCGGGACGACCGCCTACCTTGCCACAACCGCCTACGCGAACGATCGGCTGATGCTCGTCAATCAGGGGCTCGGCATGCCTTGGATCAACGGCGCGGACGTGAACTCGTCGACGATCGTCAATGGCTCGGTCCTCTACACCCTCGGCGATCCGAACACGACCTACACAACGGTGCAACAGGCCGTTGGAACGCAGACCGACATCGCCGGTGGTTGCTTACTGCTCAGCATCCAGGCAGGCGGTGTCGCCCAAGTTGTCGAAAGCGGGAAGTCGGGCTGCAACTACAGCAATGAACCGCTGTCGTTTCCGGTTACGGGTAGCTGGTCGGCCTATTCGCGCAATCCTAACGTCATTACCGTCAGTCTGCCGAAGTCAATCGGTGCGCCGACCGTGCCGATCGATGACGGGATTAAGAACGTGATCAATGCAGGGGGCTCACTCGTTGTCGGCCTGATGAACGGCAAGCTGATGGGCGGGTTCATGCTGCCCGCCAGTGCGCCGGTCACGGTGGCGCAGTTCCCCTCGTCCGTCACCGACACCATCGCGGCGTCGATGCGCGCGGCGGCATTTAGCCTTGGCATTCAACAGAACCCGTAAGAACGCCCGTCCCCGTGTTCGCTCCCGCAGGGCTTCCCTCGGGAACAATTTCTTTTTCCATTCAATCACCATGAAATCCTCTCCCTTCTCCACTACCGTCCTTCTACTCGCCATCGCCACCGCGCTTTCCGCGTGCTCGAACGGGCCATCCGAGAGCGACGCCAAAGCCGCAGTCCAGGCAGCCCTCGGCGGCTGCGAGTACCTTTCGATCGACCACTTCGAGAAAGTCAACGGTACGCCGCAGGGCGACGGTCACTATCTCGTCGACGTGAAGTACACGGTCGCGATGAAGCCGACGCCCGAAATCAAGGCATATGCCAGCGAGAAGTACGCGCAGGAGGTCGACAACCTGAAGAAGCAACTCGCGCATGGTCATGAAGTCGAGAACGCCTGGAAAGCTGATGAACAAGCTTGGATGCAGGCGAATCCCGGGCAGGATGCCGCCACGTATGAAGTAGCCCATCAGGACAGTTGGGCCGACTACCAGAAGGTCATGCCACTGCTGCTCAGTGGTGACCAACTCGTGAACAATGCACCGCGAGCGGCCAAGGCTGCAATGGGGCGCGCCATGCGGCAAACGTGTCCGAACGTCAGCGCAACGCTGCTCGATAACTTTTTCAACGGAAACGAATCCGTCGAGCAGTACGCCGAGGGACTGGAAGAGACGTTCACCGGCAAAATTGCGATGACGAAAACGGACAACGGCTGGCAAGAGGATCGCTGAGTCGGCGCTCCTCGAAAGTTCACGGGGTACCCCCTCGCAGGAAAAAACCCGCATAGTGAGGCGCGCCGTAAGGTGCGCCTCTACCGCGCTGCACTTCCTTTTTTTTGGATCGTGCTGGCAAAGGCTGGATGTACAGCGCAGCACCGATTCCGGCATAGCCCTCGGATTCGCCGGAACCTCTTTTGCCGACCGGACCGCCGGTCGGCATTTTTCCCAAACATCAAGCCGACACTACGCTTTGGAAGCCATCACATCATCGGCGCCATTCGGCCGCGCACGGCGTTTCGCTTCCTTCATAGCTGAATCGGTTTCCTTCGCTATGGCGAGAAAAACCTACTCGGAATGTCTTGCTATGTCATTCTCGATCGCCCGATGATTTTCCAGTAGCGAATGGCAGGCGACGAAGCGCATCGGGGCGAAAACAAAGTCCCGCAGTCAATCTTCTCGACGCAATTCACGCATTGGGGTTGTACTCGGATGATGCCCAGATCAAGAGATCGAGCTCGGCGAGATTCTTTGCCGGATAGTTCGGGTTGGCGCGCAAGGCCATGCGCAACTTCTTGGCAAGGTCGACATACCTCGCACCCTCGCTAGATCCGCGTGGCGCAGTGAAGCGGTTCTTCACAAGGAACTGTTGAACCGGATCATTTAGCACCGGATACTCATTGGGGAAGCGCAAGCACAGCATTTCCGATAGGAACGCCTTGCGTGCGGAATTTCCGCGGGTGGCGAGATAATCCAGTTGAGCTCTTACCACGTCGTCGCGATGGCGCTTTTCCGCACCCAGAATGGCGACGAATGAAGCGGCGAGTTCCTGAAAATCTGCGTGCTTGCCCTTTCGTTCCCATCCTTTGCCCTGCAGTCGGTTCCCGATCTCCATACTCCAATGTTTCGGCAGTTCCTCGAAGAACTGAGGGCTGGTGATTCTTGCGCTGGCCGCGCGCCGAAACAACTGCATAAGCCCGTTGCGTCGCTTGTCGTAGGCCGCAAGTTGCTTTCTCCGAACTCGGAGCCTATCCGCCGTGTTCGAAGGCCGGGGCAGCTTGAACGTGACGACCGGCGACTTTCCCTGCCGAGCGTGTGTGCGCTTGCCGCCAGGGCCTCCCGGCTTGCGCTCGGCCTCCACATACTGATCCAGCCAGTCCTCAGAGACGGGAACCGAACGCTCCTCGATCCAGTCGATCCACGCCTTAGCTTCCTCGAAGGCCTTCTGCGAAATGGGAACCATGACATTGGCTTCCACGTTGCCGTCGAAGGCGGCTCGGCTCATGTTGGAGGACCCGATGAGCATGAAGGCTTGCCCCCTGGCATTGCGCCATATAACCGCTTTCGGGTGGAAACCGGTTATCTCGTCGGCGACCAGAAAGTCTGCCTTCCGAGAAGCCGGGAGCCATTTAAGGACATCCAGGCAGGCGTTCTTACGGGTGATGCCGAAGTCCTTTCCGATGATGAAGCGGAACCGTTCACAGGTCGGTGTCAGCTTGACTTCTCGATCCCACTCCGTCAGATAGGCAGACACGACGTAGAGTTCCACCGCGTCCTTGAATGCAGTCCGATAGTGCTTCCCAAGCCCGCTGCGCTGTTCGCTCGTGTGCAGAACGATTTCCATCGTTATCCCGGTTGTTGTGAAATGCGACTACGCTCCACTTTGGCCGCCGAGCCAATGCTCGTACCGACTCCGCACCTCTGGTTTGAGCGCCAGTTATATAGCGATTGCTGCCGTTCTTGGCCACCGCGTGAACGTACGCCCTTAGCCACACTGCGGCCGTCCAAGAACCCTGTCGATCGAGGCGCGAACAGCAGCCTTCAAGGTCGTGCGCAAGGCGTCCCCGGTGGTCCGACCTAGACAGCGTCCCTCTCACAGATCGGGCCGTGG